>CAYQUF010000009.1:0-34843 GCA_964420595.1 uncultured bacterium | reverse complement strand
ACATCCTTACAATGGGGGTAAAACGCTAAAGCGTTTACTACAAACGCCGGAACTGCGTTTTTACTCCCTGGCAACGGTGTCATATGGATCTGTGCCGCAACGTTCCCTACCCGATTACTCAATCCAGTTGGATGGTTAATACACGAGCGCTCGCTGCTATAATTAATATCACATCCAAAAATCGGGATTGGTGCGTTGCGGCGTTTATACCCCAGGGTCAAGCACGACAATCGATCTACGCCACAACACACCCTACTTTGTGTATTTGTTGTGAAATTTTACGAATTAGCCAGAGACGTTTCCCAACTCAAAAAATGCCCGACTAAATACAGCGAACCGCATAAAATCGGCAAACTGTCCTCAATTTCCACTGCCCGATCCAGAGCCGGTTTTAATTCCGAATCGCACCGACATTCAACCAAATCCGGACAAATGGTTGCAGCGAGTTCGGCTAATTCCACGGGATCGGCACTGCTATGGTCGGGAACGGGGACTAAATAGAGGCGATCGCCCGATCGCAATAATGCCTTAAATACGCCAGCATGGTCTTTCGTCGAGAGCATTCCCATCACCCAGGTCACCGGGGTATTCAACCGCTCCACATACCGACGCAACACCCAAGCCGCCGCCCCATTGTGCGCCCCGTCTGCCATGATACGGCGATCGCGCCATTGCGTCCATTGCAGCCGTCCCAGCCATTTCGCTTCCGCCATCCCGGTTTGAACCGCTTCGTCGGAAATCGACCACCCCGCACCCCGCAGGTGTTCTACGGTCGCCATCGCAATCGCCGAATTCATCAATTGCGCGTCTCCCAGCAGCGAGAGGGGATACTCGATCCCGCCATAGGACGCACGGGGTGGCGATTCGGAAACCCCTGTAGCGGGTTCGACCCAGGTGGCGGGACAGTCGGACTCGGCGATACGACGGTTCACTACCGCCTTGGCTTCGGGAGGGAGAGCGCCGACAATGGCGGGACAGCCGGATTTGAGAATTCCCGCCTTCTCCCCTGCGATATCCCCTAGGGTCGGACCCAGCCGTTGCCAGTGTTCCCAACTAATGGAGGTAATAATCGACACCAGGGGGCGATCGCAAACGTTGGTCGCGTCCAACCGTCCCCCCAATCCCACTTCCATCACCGCCACGTCTACCTGCTGTTGGGCAAAATACAGCCATGCGGCGGCGGTAATCACCTCAAACTGGGTGGGAGTGGGATCGCCGGGTTGAATGGCGTCTGTGACCCGTACCAGCAGGCGTTCGAGTTCCGCGCCATCGATATAGTGGTTATTAATGCAAATCCGCTCCGTCCAATCGACCAGATGCGGCGAGGTATAGCGTCCGACCCGATAGCCAGCAGCGGCGAGAATCGAGGAAAGATAGGCGCACACCGACCCCTTCCCGTTGCTTCCAGCGACGTGGATTAACCGAACGCGACGATGGGGATTGTCCAAACGGGTTAGGAGGGTTTCGATCCGCTCCAAGCCGAGGTTTACGCCAAAACGGGCAAAGGGTGCGAGAATTGCGTCTGCGGTCACGGTCAAAGGGTTGAGATGGACGCATTCCAGATTACCCCATTCTCGCTCAAGTCGCGATCGCCCCGAAGCATTATTGACACGTGTGATAAGATTTCGCCACGTTTTGACCGGATGATGGCGATATCGGTTCAAAATCTTGACAGCCAATGGCACTTTCTGTCATCGCCTCGCAGGGACGAACCGTACACTTCAAACACGGGTTTCCCGTAAAAAACGCACAGCGATCGCAAGGAATTTGATGCAGGCGGCGAACGTAGGCTATTCCCTTTCGCAAACTGTGCCAAATACTCGAAATAAACAATCCGAAGATCGACCAAGCCAAGACACACAACAAGAAAGCAGTATAACTCATCCCGCTAACTCCAAATTCAATCAATTTCCAGAAAATCCTAAGAAAAGAGCTTCTACCAAAATCGATTGATTCCAGTAGAAGCTCCGACCAGAGAGTCTATGACAACCCGTCCAAACCTAAATAACGCCTAAGACGACGAAGGCTGGTTTTCCAAGCTTCCCGAAGTCATTTGAGGTGCAGAGGCAGAAGCTGCCACCACTTCGGATTCTTCGCCTTCCCAAAGTTGCTTCACTTTGCTGAAATCGACGCCAGCCGATCGCAAAGCGTGCCAGAGATGACCTTGTAAAAAGAAGAAGGCGAGGAAAAAGTGAGCGTTTGCCAGCCACGCGCGAGGCGTATAAATGCCAGGTTCTAACTGTGCCGTGTCGGCAAAGTACGGAACGAAACTGACCCGCAATTCTAACGTCGGACCGTAGAATTCCACGGGATAAGCCAGGGTGTTGAACGCGCAGAATGCCGCAGCTACAAATCCAGCCAAAGCAATGCCGCCGAGAGAATAGGATAAAATCGCTTCTCCCGAGAAGTTCAACAGGCGTTTGCTCCACTCAAAGGGTTCTCGGACGATATGCCAAATTCCGCCCGCCAATAACAAGATGGCAACGTAGATATGACCGCCAACCAAATCTTCTAAATTATCGACCTGCAAGAAATGGGTTTGATAGCGATAGATCGTCCAAAAATTGAGCGTTGGATCGCTGACCTGACGCACTTCGTCCAAATTGGGATCGTAGAGTCCGCCACCCGCGATCGCGTGGAAGACAAACAACAATGCGCCCAGTCCCAACACGATTAAGTGAACGCCGAGGATCGCACCGAGTTTTTTAGGGTCGTTCCACTGAAAGTGAAATTTAGCGGCGCGATCGGACGCTTGTTTGAGATCGCTCGGCACTTTCAACTGGTGAAAGATCGCTCCGGCACCCAAGACGCCAGACGAGATGAGATGGATGACCCCAACTGCGTAGAAGGGATCGGTCTCGATCGCCCCTCCACCGTTGGAAATGCCAAATCCTAGAGCCGCCAAGTGGGGCAGCAGGATCAACCCCTGCTCGTACATCGGCTCTGCCGGGTTATACTGGGAAAGTTCGAATAGGGTAAAAGCTCCTGTCCAAAACACGATGAGGGCAGCATGAGCGATGTGGGCCGTTAGGAACGTACCGGATAAATTAGCCAATCGGGCGTTTCCGGCCCACCATTCATATCGAACGTCAGACTTTCCGTAAGTTTGCACGATTTCCTCCTTCTCGCGATTTAGTTGACATAACCTCGAAAGATCGCGTCGATGGTGTCAAAGTGTTGCAACAGAAAATAGGCAACCCAAGCACCGCCAACGCCACCCACGAGAAAACTGGCTCGAAATTGACTCCACTCTGGCAAGTCTTGCAACCAGTAAAAGCGGGTGCCTGAATAGCAAGCTCCGAGAACGAGGGCAATAACGCCAACAATTGCGATCGCGGCGAGTAACGCACCCGCCAACGCGGTATCGGTATCAGATATTGGCGAAAAAGTGACAAACGGACCGACCAGAAAATAACCGTGAGCCATCCCGATTTCCAGTCCTCGCCACAAGGGAGACAAGCCGCGACGGTAGACGGGTAAGTTGGCTAAGAAGACGAGCGAGAGTTCGTTGTTGCCCGCATTGGGGACAAAAATGCCTCGCCGCATGTCAAAGCCGCCAGCTTGCGATCGCGCTTGGATGGCGTGCCACACGTGACCCGTCAAACACAACACCGCTAAAATGACGTGGGTCGTCGCCAGCCAAGTGCGTGCTGTCACCGTCCCCGCTTCAGTGACCGACCAACCCAGCGGACCGTAAAACTCAACGGGATAGGCTGTCTCGTTGACGGTAACGAAATACGCTGCCAAAAACCCCGCGTAGGCTAGAGCCGCCAGGCTATAGGACAAATAGGCTTCCCCCGACCACAGCAGCAGATCCCGCGCCCACCGATACGGTTTGGACGCAATGTGCCAGATACCGCCCCCCACGCAGAGCAATCCAACCCAAATATGTCCGCCGACGAGATCTTCTAAGTTATCGACCGCAGCCATCCCTTGCGAGCCTTGCAAGCCGACGAGATAGCCGAAAATGCGGATCGGATTTAAGGTGGGTTCGCTCACGAAGCGAACGGACTGGAGGTTGGCATCGTACAAGCCGCCGAGAGACATCGCTTTGGCCGCCAACAGCCAAGCTCCCAATCCCAGTACGATTAAATGAATCCCCAGGATGGAAGTCATTTTGTCTCGGTCGGTCCAGTCGTAGCCGAAAAAGCCCACTGTAGACTCGTCTTGCGGCAAGACTTCCGGTCCGAGCAGGGCGTGATAGATTCCGCCTGCGGCCAACACCGCCGAACTGGCTAAATGCAGGACGCCGATAACTAAATAGGGGTAGGTATCGACGATTTGCCCGCCTTCAGCCACGCCAAATCCCAAGGTTGCCAAGTGCGGTAGCAGAATCAGCCCTTGGTCGTACAGGGGTTCGGCGGGGGTATAGCGAGAGAGTTCGAATAAGGTAAAGGTACCTGCCCAGAAGACAATTAAGGCAGCTTGGGCAATGTGCGCCCCTAACAATTTGCCCGATAGGTTGGTTAAGCGGGCGTTACCGGCCCACCAACCGTAGGTTTGTTCTGGGACTGTCGTTTCTGGAACGTTCGTTTCCGGAGCTGTTGCTGTTGCCGTCATTCGTTCGACCCTCCAAATGCCTTCATGCGAGCGCGAATGGCGTGCCAAATATGACCGGCGAGAAAGACGGCGGCTAAGGCAATATGAGCCGTGGCCAGCCAAGTCCTTGCTGTTGCGGCTCCCGAGACTTCACCGAATCCGACCGGACCGTAGAAGACTTCTGGATACGCAATGTCATTAACGGCAACGAAATAAGCCGCCAAGACGCCCATGTAGGCTAAAGCGCCCAAACTGTAGGACAGATAGGCTTCTGCCGACCAAATCAACAGGCGTTTGGCCCAGCCAAAAGGCTGGCTCGCGATATGCCAAATGCCACCGAGTACGCACAGAAAGCCAATCCAAAGGTGACCGCCAACGAGGTCTTCGAGATTGTTGACGGCGGCCATGCCTTCGATCCCTTGACTTCCGACGAGGTAGCCAAAAATCTGACTGGGGTTAAAGGTCGGTTGCGTCACGACCCGCACGGCGTCTGCGCTCGAATCGTATAGACCGCCCCAAAACATGGCTTTGACCGCCAGCAACCAGGCTCCGAGTCCGAGCAGAACCAAGTGGATGCCTAAGATGGTGGTCATTTTGCCCGCATCTTGCCAGTCGTAGCCGAAAAAGCCGGTTGCGGTCTGGTTTTGCGAGAGGACTCGCGGGCCGAATACGGCGTGGTAAATGCCTCCAGCTCCCAATACGGCAGAGCCGATGAGATGCAAGACGCCAATGACGAAGAATGGATAGGTGTTGGCAATTTCTCCGCCATCGGTGACGCCCAATCCCAGTGCGGCCAGGTGCGGTAGGAGAATGCAGCCTTGCTCGTACATGGGTTGGGCGGGATTGTATTGGGCGAGTTCGAATAGGGTAAAAGAACCTGCCCAAAAGGCAATTAAACCGCTGTGAGCGACGTGCGCGCCCAAAAGCTTGCCAGATAAGTCGGTAAAGCGAGCGTTGCCTGCCCACCAACCGTATGTGGGTTGTGAGGGCAACGTGGTTGCGCTCATGGACATTGACCTCCTTGGCGATGTCGGATCGCCACTTGTATCTTGGGCTACTTATTGAGAAATCTATTCAATAAGTCTGGGAATCCATTAAAGCTTTATTGGGATAGATTTGCAAGTAGATATGACGTAAAGTTTTGTAACGAATTCGCCGCCAGAGGGTTAATTGACCCCAAAACCCATGGAATCGATGTTTTGCCGCGATCGCGGGTCGGACTTGCTGGGGAAGGGGGCGATCGCAGTGAAAATTGTTTTCAACAAATTAAACCGCAGGTGCGGCGGGATACCCTGTTGCGAGGGATGCAGTTCTCAATTCGGTTGCTTGGGAAAGGATTCCTTATTCTCTCAGCACGTAACCGACACTGCGAACGGTTTGAATCAAACGCTTTTCGTCATTCGCTTCCAACTTGAGGCGCAAATAGCGAATATAAACTTCGATAATATTTGAATCTCCCATAAAATCATAGCCCCAAACCTGTTCTAAGATTTGGTCGCGAGTCATAACTTGTCTGGGATGAGAGATTAAGTATTCGAGTAAATCAAACTCTTTTGCCGTGAGTTCGATCGCCCGATCGCCCCGATACACCTCCCGCGTGCGCCGATTCAAACTCAAATCTTCAAAACGCAACACGTCCGGATCGTCTTCTTGAGTGCGTCGCAAGTGAGCGCGAACCCGAGCCAGCAACTCCTCGACGCTGAAGGGTTTGACCACGTAATCGTCCGCTCCCGCATCCAATCCCGCCACGCGATCGCTAATTTCGTCCTTCGCCGTCAGTAAAATCACCGGAACCGCATCCCCAGTCTGTCGCAAGCGGCGACACAACTCCAACCCCGACAATCCTGGAAGCATCCAATCGAGAACGATCAAGTCTGGGTGGGACTCTCGCGCGGCGGTTAGCCCCTCTAATCCATCGTAGGCGATATTGACTTGATAGCCTTCGTATTTGAGTTCCAACTCGATGAATTGAGCCAGCTTCTTTTCGTCTTCGACAACCAGGATGCGAGGAGCCATAGTTTCAGAAATCAACGCCAGAGACTGTTAAAGTGATAGCATTTTTATATTCCCTTTCACAAAAGCGATCGCGCGATCGCCCGTTGCGCGTTGAGTTTGGAAGTTATCGATGCCTCAGTCCGACGCTCGTGGCGAAATCCATCAAGGTTGGCTCGTCGTTCCCATCCCGACTGACGACGGCTACGTTTACGCGCTCCACAGTCCCGAGGGTTACGTGAATTTAAACCTCACCCTGTTTGAAACCAGCGAAGCCGCCGTGGAGTTTGGCTGTCGGGAAGTCGATGGCGTGATCGAAATTTTCGAGTCGGCGTCTCGGATAGAAGACAAGTCGGACGAATAAAATAAAAAAGCCCCGTACGACGACAGGGCTAAATTTATGCCTGGAAGGGTCATAATCGAACGGGTAGGCTTCAGGGACGCATCTGGATTCGAATTGCCCCGAAGCGTGGGAGAGTCCGATCTTTGGGGTGGAATCTTACGCACTTGGGTGTGGGGCGATCGCCACAGCCTGGAGTTTGGGGTACCGGGCGATCGCAGGGGTGGGTAGTACTTACGTGCGTAATTACCATTAAGTGTAGTTAGCCCTCTCCAGTCTTGTCACGCAGATCCCCCGTAACTTTACGCAAACTTTAAATAAATCGAATTAATTGCATCGAAAACTTAATAGAAAATACGCAAACTCAACTCGGCGATCGCGTCGTACCTCAGTAATATTACGGGATTAACGGCGATCGCCCGGAAGACGTTCGCTCCCAAAGCCGGGTGGATGCGATGATAGGAGCGGGAAATTTTACCTCTACGTTCTGTCTGTTTTCAGATTGTCTGCCATGATGCGATCGCTTCTATTCACGCCAGCTTGTCTCGCCCTATCTCTCCTGGCGTCCGAAATCCTCCCCGCCACCGCCGCACCACCGCGACAACCGGACCGTCAAGAAAGTTGCGATATGCTGATCGTGGGAGGCGGACTGGCAGGAACCGCAGCAGCGTATGAAGGGTTGCTCGCCGGTCGCACGGTCTGTCTGAGCGAAATCACCGACTGGGTTGGCGGTCAGCTCTCGTCCCAAGGAACCTCCGCCCTCGACGAGCGTCCCACCCAACGACAGAAACTCTACTATCCCCGTGGCTATCTGGAATTGCGCCAGCGGATTGAAGACCATTACAACTTGCTCAACCCCGGTGCGTGTTGGGTGAGCGAGTCGTGTTTCCTTCCCGACGACGGTCATCGCCTCCTGTTGGAAATGCTCGAAGATGCAGCGAAACGGGGTGAGGGGACGTTGAAATGGTTTCCCAACACCGTGGTTAAAGAAATCGATCGCAATTCCGACGGAACGCAAATCCAAACTGCGATCGCCATCCAACATCAGAGTGCCGCAAACGCCCCCCCACTCAACACCAAACCCCTCTCGCAAACCCTCGAAGACGCCTATCGCTACCAAGATTCGGCACAATTCGACAAAACCATCATCCGCTTCACCCCTCCCCCCGACGCTCCCTGGTACGTAGTAGACGCCACCGAAACCGGGGAACTCATCGCCTTAGCCGACATTCCCTATCGCCTCGGAATCGACCCGCGATCCTATCTCGAACCCTCGTCTTCCAGCGAAACCGGCGACCCCTACTGCACCCAAGGGTTTACCTACACCTTCGCCATGCAAGCGACGGAAGACCCGCAAACCCACGAAATGCCGTCGTTTTACCCCGAATACGAACCCTATTACAGCTACGAACTCGAACGGTTGGCGAGCTTTCCCCTGGTTTACACCTATCGCCGCATTCGCAGCGTGAAGCCAAAACAAGAGTTACCCCCCAATCCCCGCAATTACCCAATCCGTCCGGGGGACATTTCCATGCAGAATTGGACCTGGGGGAACGACTACCGTCCGGGGACGGCGGTGGATAATTTAATCTACACCCGCGAGCAATTGCAGCAGACCGGTCAGTTGCAACCGGGGGGATGGATGGGCGGTTTGCGGGTCGAGAGCTTGCAGCACGGCGAAGAAATTGCCAAAGGCTTCTTCCATTGGTTGGTCGCCGGAACCACCGACTCGCAATTGGGAGAGGGGGTGAAGCAACCCCATCCCAACCACCGATTTTTGCAAGGACTCGATTCGCCGATGGGGACGGAACACGGATTGTCGAAATATCCGTATATGCGCGAGGGTCGGCGAATTATCGGTCGTCCGGGGTGGGCGCATCCCGACGGATTTACGGTGTGGGAGGTCGATATTTCCCGCCAGGACTATCGCGACGACTACTATCGGGTCAATTTAATGCCCGAGGAGTTTCGGCGGTTGTGGGCGGCGTTAGCGGGATTGGACGCCACGGCGGTGATTGAGGGAGAAATTGCACCGGAAGAGGTCGAAGGGCGATCGCGCGCTACCATTTTCCCAGATTCGGTGGGTATCGGACACTACGCGATCGATTTTCATCCCTGCATGGCGTTGTATCCGCCCCATTTACCGGGCAATTACGAGCGGGAAGGGGAACGACGGGGAGCCGGTCAAGCCTATCCATTTCAAGTTCCTCTCCGGGCGATGATTCCCCAAGACATCGATAATTTGCTGGTGGCGGGGAAAAGTATTGCCACCAGTCACATTGCAGCGGCGGCGTATCGAGTTCACTCGTTTGAATGGTCGGCGGGTGCGGCGGCGGGAACCACGATCGCGTTTGCGTTAGATAACGAGATTTTGCCTTATGAATTAGTAGACGATTTACCCTTTCGAGAACCGCAATTAGAGGCATTGCAACGGCGACTCGAACGCAATAACAATCCCGTCGCCTTTCCTAACACCTCCATTTTCAATCGCTCGTGGGAAGAATGGCGCTAGAGCAGTTAGTAATCGCGCGCGGTACACCTCGGTTTGAGGAAGGCAATAGGTAATAGGCAATAGGGGAGTGTCCCTCATCAACCGAGGAAATGCGCGGGTGGGAACAGTTCGCGAACTGCCCTTGCTTGAGGGGGTTCTACGCGACGCGATCGCTTTGAGGCGGATCCGATCGCACTACTTCGCGCACCCGATAGATCGGTCGTCCTTGCGATTCGTGGTAGGTTCGCATCAACAACTCGGCGAGCAAGCCAAAGCTGAATAATTGCACTCCCGTTACCAACAGCAGCACTGCCAAAATCAATAGGGGACGATTGCCGATACTCTGTCCCAATCCCAACTTCAAAAAACTCAGATACAGTCCCAACAAGGTTCCCAATACCATCGACAGCATTCCCAACAGTCCGAAGACGTGCATGGGACGGGTGAGAAACTTTTTCATAAAGGTAATGGTGAGCAGATCCATGACCACCCGGAAGGTTCTGCCTAACCCGTATTTGCTGTGACCGAAACGACGTGCGTGGTGGCGGACTGGCATCTCGGTAATTCGCGCGCCTTCGATAAAGGCTAAGGCGGGAAGGAAGCGGTGCAATTCGCCGTAGAGGTTCATATCGGCGACCAATTCGGCGCGGTAGGCTTTGAGGGAACAGCCGTAATCGTGCAATTGTACGTTGGTGACCCGACCGATTAGCCAGTTGGCAATTTTAGAGGGAAGCAGTCGCGTCAGTTTGGCGTCCTGTCGCTGTTTGCGCCAACCGCTAATCAGGTCGTACCCTTCCTCCAGTTTGGCGACGAGCAGGGGAATATCGGCGGGGTCGTTTTGCAGGTCGCCGTCCATTGTTACCACCACTCGTCCCGTGGCGTGTTTGAATCCCGCCGCCATGGCTGCGGTTTGACCGTAGTTGCGCCGCAGCAGAACCGCCGTGAGGTCGTCTCGCGCGATCGCGTGTTGTTTGAGCCATCCTGCCGATCCGTCTTGGGAACCGTCGTCGATGCAAATGATTTCGTAGCTGAGGTCGGCGGCGCGAATTGCACTAGCGATCGACTCGATTAACACGGGCAAGCTCTCGACTTCATTGTAAACGGGCACCACCACGGAAACGTCGGGTGGATTCGGCGGGGTGGAATGACCTCGTTGGGCACTGTCGGAAAAGTATGAAACATCCATTGCGTCAACCTTTGGGAAGTCTGGAAGTCTTGTTGTCGTTGTTCGGAAGGCTCAGCGGTCGGCTAAGTGCAATTCGATTTTAGAGGATAGCAAGTCTTCAGCCGTCAGTCACCCGTTAGAGTATTTTCCAGGTCGATCGGGGACACTCTCCAAATGAGCAATTGTCCGTTGCCTTGAAACAATTGCTCTAGGAAAGAATTTTTCGCATTTTAACGTGGGGAATTCCCGCTTCTTCAAACGGTTCTCCGACCTGCTCGAAGCCCAGTTTCTGGTGTAAGGATTTAATATAAGCTTGGGCGTGAATGACGACCTCTCGCGCGCCGCGATCGCCTGCGGTTTCTAAGGCAGTTTGCATCAGTTTTTTGCCAATCCCCCGACCTCGGGCGATCGATAATACGGCGAGCCGTTCGATTTTGAACCGATCGCGATCGAGGGCGCGCAATCTTGCCGTTCCCACTGGCTGTCCGTCCCAATCGGCAATCAAGTGGTCGGCGGTTTCGTCTTGTCCGTCGAATTCCAGCTCGGGATCGATCCCTTGCTCGACCTGAAACACCTGCTGCCGAATCGATTGAATGGTTTCTCGATTTTTGGTATAATTAGTAATTTGGATCGCCAATTTTTCCATTTCGAGATTGTACTAATAATTATCGGTTGAATAAATTAGTCTGAGTCAAAACTGAGTTAATTTACGATGAAGCGCGATCGTTGTCAATCGAGCGAGATCGCCTCCAGGCAGTGGGTTCGGCGGCGATCGCCAACGATTGGAATTCTGGGCTAAATTTTCAAACATTAGATTCTCCAACCCCTACGAGTTTTGCGATCGAGCACAGTGACTTGTTGCGATCGCCAACATATCGATCTTCAGTCAGAAAATGTATCTTCCAGTGTAATGTAAAATCTCAGTACGATCGGTCGATAGTTTAATGCAACCCTGGTCTGTCCGCTCTACCTTGACTGGCGCGATCGCCATGTCGTGGCTGTTGTGTCCCTCCGTCGCCATCGGTCAAATCCTCCCGGATCGCACCCTGCCCGAGAATTCCCGCGTCACTCCAGAGGGGAATGTCCTGACGATTGAGGGGGGAACGAGAGCGGGAAATAACCTGTTCCACAGTTTCGAGCAATTCGACATTCCCAGCGACACCAGAGCTTATTTTAATAATGCCCTCGATTTAGACAATATTCTAACGCGAGTCACGGGAAGTTCCATTTCCCAAATCGACGGCGCGATCGCCGCCAACGGAACGGCAAACCTATTTTTACTCAATCCCAACGGTATTGTGTTTGGACCCGAAGCGAGTTTAGATATTGGCGGTTCTTTTTTTGCCAGCAGCGGCGAAACGATCCAATTTGCCAACGGCGACACCTTCAGCACCTCAACCGCTAGCGCCGAACCGATTTTAAGCGTCAGCGTCCCGGTGGGATTGGGACTCGGCTCGGGATCGATCGTCAACCAATCGCGAGCCGACACCGTGGGATTGCGCGTCGATGGGGGAAACGAAATCGGACTGTTCGGTCGTACCATTGAGTTAAATGGCGGCTATCTCAGCGCGCCAGACGGTCGCATCGAACTCAGCGGCGATCGCATTCAACTGTCCCAGCAAGCCATTGTCGATACCAGCGGCACGGGGGGTGGCGAAATTGTCGTTAACGGCGATCGGGTTATCCTCAAAGAGCGATCGCGTCTCCTCGCCAATACCCTCGGCGACGGTACCGGAACCGGCATTACCATCGACGCCGATCGCCTCGGCTTCTACGAAGGATCGTTTGCCTCTGCTTCCACCTTAGCCTCGGGAGACGCAGGTAACTTGACCGTCACCGCTTCCATTATCGACCTCGACGGCGACGGACAATTGCAAACCATCCTCGACGAATTATTTGCCGGAACTCTGAGCAACCCTTCGCAAATCGGCAGCGGCTTGCTCTCGACCAGCTTTGGCGACGGGAACGGGGGACAAATCGCGATCGCCACCGACACCCTCAACCTCCACAACGGCGCATTCGTCACCACTATTTCCACCGCAGGCGGTCACAGCGGCTCAGTTGCCATCGACGCCGCCGAATCGGTCAACCTGGTCGAATCGCAATTATCTGCCGACAGTGGCGGCAGCGGACAAGCCGGTCGCATTCGCGTCGAAACTCAGACCCTACGCGCCAGTCAAGGCGGCGGTATTTTTGCCTCCAGCCTCGGCTCGGGACAAGTGGGAACCCTCGATATCCAAGCCACCGATCTAGTGGAATTGATTGGAACCACCCCCGACGGTCGGTTCAAAAGCGGCATTTTTACTAATATTTTCACCGATACCACGGGAGACACCGGAGAAGTGACAATTTCCACGCGGCGACTGTTAATCCGAGACGGTGCGGGAGTGGGTGCCATTACCCTAGGCTCGGTTCCGGGGGGAACGGTGACCGTGGACGCCACCGAATCCGTGGAAGTGCTGGGAACGTCCGCCGACGGTCGAGAGTTGAGTACGATTGTCACCCAAAGTTTGGCAACGGGAGCGGCGGGAGACATTACGATTAATACGGGGCATTTGAGGGTGCGAGGCGGGGCAGAAATTTCGACGGCGACCTTCGATGCGGGAGCGGCGGGACGGCTGAGCGTGCAAGCGTCGGAGTCGGTGGAGATTGAAGGACGATCTGCCGATGGAATCGAACGGAGTCAACTGCGATCGGATGCGTCTCTCTCCCGTCCGCCATCTGGCTTTTTACCGCCTTCCAATCCCGATGCGGTGGGTGCGGCGGGAGACGTGACCATTCAGACCGAACGATTTGCCGTTCGCGATGGCGGGTTAATCGCCGTCAGCAGCTCTTCCGCCGGAGAACGCGCCGGGAATTTGAGAATTGCTGCCGATTCGATTCAAATTGCCAACCACTCGGATATCAAAGCCGAACCCGCTGCGGTGAGTGGGGGAAATATTTTCCTCCAAGCGCGATCGCTGGTTTTGCGCGGCGAGAGTAACGTGACGACCAATGCCCTCGCCGATGCCACTGGCGGTAACATCGAAATCGAAACCGATACCCTGGTGGCATTGGACAACAGCGACATCAGTGCCAACGCCGAACGGGGATTTGGCGGTCGGGCGATCGTCAACGCGCGAGGACTGTTTGGCATTCAATTCCGTCCCGTTCCCACCCCGCAAAGCGATATTACCGCCAGTTCCGAACTCGGGGCAGATTTTCGCGGCGTAGTGGAGGTGCGCGCGCCAGACATTCGCCTGGATACCGCTCTCGCGGAACTCTCGGTAGAGTTTGTCAGTACCGAGCGGGTCACGGCAGACAGTTGCCTGTCCCCGTACAATAGGCGAGCGGGACGTTTCACGGTTTCGGGAACGGGGGGGTTACCTGTCACTCCCTATCAGTTTTTGCGCATTCCGTACGATCTGAGTGAAATGCGCGATTTGCCGATCGATGGGAATGATTCGAATTTGGACGCCAGACCCAATCCAAGGCGATCGTGGCAACTCGGCGATCCGATTCGAGAAGCTGGGGGAATTACAATTTTGGAGAACGGATCCATGCAATTGATCGCGCCGTCGGAACCTCCGATTCTCCACCCTGCTTCGGACTTACTCTGCAATCCCGAGGATTGATTTCAACTGTGGTTCGGGGGGTGAGTTGCTGTGGGGGGCATTGTCGATCGATTTGCAATTGAGCCGGTCTAGTGACGCTAGTCATGCCCACCTTCCCATGGAAGGAAAGTCTACTTGTCAGTTATAGCAATGCGCTCTTGGCTATTTACAGCGAAGTGGTGCGTTCCGGTCTGTGCCATGTGGATCTACGCCGCGTAGGGGCGGTTCGCGAACCGCCCCTACCAAATTATTCGATCCGGTTGGATTGTTAATACACAAGCGCTCGCTGCTATAACTTAAATATTTTGGCAGGATAAATGTTTGGTTCCGAACGGTAGAGTAACGAAACCCGTTTCATCTCTCGAAAAACAATCGAGCGACTTCCAACTAATAAAAATATTATACGAAAATTTGCCCGAACCGTCAAGCACTTCAGGCGGATATTGCCGAACCCTGTCAGCGAGCAAGACCCGCCTGAAATCGCAGCCCTTGAGAAACTTAGAAGTTAAAATCCTCCGAATCGACTTCCGCCGAAGCATTGTGATTACCAATCATCGATCGCACCCCTTCCAGAGTCGCCGGAATACTGCGCGGATCCATAAACATCACCTTGCTGCTGTCGCTGCTGCCAATTTGCTGTCCCATTTCAAGATAGTGTTGGGCGAGCAAAAATTGCAGGGAGCTGCTGGATTTTGGATCGGCTTTGAGCGATTGCGTAATGATTTGCATCGCTTCGGATGTGGCTTGTGCTTTCAACACCGATTCTTGACGATGGGCTTGCGCTTTCAGCACGATCGCCTTTTGTTGCGCTTCGGCGTCCATCACCGCCGCTTTCTGACGGGCTTCGGCTTCTAAAACGCGGGCTTCGGCTTGTCCTTTCGCGGTGTTGACGGCAGAATCGCGTTCCCCTTCCGAGGTTAAAATTGCCGCCCGTTTTTTGCGCTCGGCTGCCATTTGCAATTCCATCGAGTCTTGCACGGCTTTTGAGGGAACGATGTCGCGCAATTCCACCCGCGTCACTTTCACGCCCCACGGGTCGGTCGAGATATCTAATTCTCGCAGCAGGATTTCGTTAATTTCCGATCGCGCGGTAAAGGTTTCGTCGAGTTCTAACTTGCCCATTTCCGAGCGGATTTGGGTCAGTACCAAATTCACCATGGCATCTTTGAGATTCTCGACTTTGTAATAGGATTTTTCCATATCCATAATCCGCCAGTACACGACTGCATCGACGGAGATGGAGACGTTATCGCGAGTGATGCACTGTTGGGGGGGAATGTCGAGGACTTTTTCGCGAATGGTTTCTTTATACACCACTCGTTCGAGGACGGGAACGACGTAGCTGAGTCCGGGCTGCAATTTTTTGCCGGTAAATTGACCCAAACGTTCGACCAAGGCTTCGTTCCCTTGTTGGGTAATTTTAACGCCAGATAGGATAAACCAGGCGGCGGCAACGGGAATGATTAAACCAAAAGGATTCATTTTTAAAAGCTCCGTTTATCGAAAATTAAAACAATTCAGCGATCGCTCGATCCGCGAGGGCAGGAATTAAGATTGTAAAAATTTCTCGGGCAAAACAATTAGGGTATTGCCCCGACGACCGACCACGTACACTTTTTGATGGGGGTCGATCGCCACGGTTTCGTCGCTACACACCGCTTGCCAAGAATTTCCCTCCAATCGCACCCGTCCCGTTTTCCCCGGCGGAATTTCGGTGAGGGTTTCGGCTTCGGAGGCGTCTTCGAGCGATCGCGCGTTTTGTTTGGGCATATAGCGCTTGGCAAGGTAGACTAACCCCAAGGAAAATAGCGCCCACAGCAGCACCTGAACGCTAGCCGCAGGGACGACCGGACTCAACAAGGCGACGATCAGAGCGCTAACGCCCATCATAAAGGCAATAAATGCCGTGGGTAGAAAAAATTCCACCAGACACAGCGCGATGCCGAGCACAAACCACACGAGGGTGGGTGAAATTTGAAAGATCGCAGGTGTCATCGGGGTTGCAATCGAATTTGAGAGGATCTAGAGAGTTGAAATTGCCCGATCGCCCCCTCGGCGTTGCGAAACGAACGGATAAAATAAGGGGCAGTTTGCGAGGCGATCGAGCGAGGAATAGACGCCCGAAGGCAACTACTCGCAAAAGCAGCAAGAATGGGATGCTTCCATTACAATCTTAGACCGGAAGCTCGTCAAACTGTGCGTCGGGGCAAAAATTCCGCCGCGATCGCCGCCAACGATAAGGGATTGGAACTGTGGTGCTAGAGAAATTTTTTGACAACGATCCGGCTGCCGAAACGCAGATTCCGCGCTACTTGTGGGCGGTGGGTTCCCTGGCGGCGAAAATTCCAGCCGGTCAAACCATCGCCGATCGCTATCGGGTCGTCGCGCCCCAAATTTGGCTCGATACGCAACCCGAGGAAGCACCCCTGTTTCCGCCGCAAGTGTCCGACGAGTTGCTCCCCTACCTGCGGCTGTCTCCCCAATGGCGGCATATTCCCCAAGTGTACGGTATCTGTCCGTGGAATCAAGAAGACGGGGCGGCGGAGATCCTGCTACTGGAAAATGTCCCGATTGACGGCAACGGACGGCTCTACCCCGTGCTGCTCGAAGCCTGGTCGCAAGCTTCGGCGACGCGCCAAGTCAATTGGCTGTGGCAATTGTTGCAATTGTGGACGCACCTGAGCGATTTGGGGGTGGCGGCGAGCCTGCGGGATGTGGAGAATATTCGCGTGCAGGGATCGCGGCTGTGGTTGCGCCAACTGGTGCGCGATCGCCCTGGGGTCGAATCGATCGCCTCGATGCAAGAACTGGGCTATCAGTGGCTGACTTGGACGAGTGGGGCACAGCCGAGCGTGGCGGGAGAACTCAAAGCGATTTGCCAGCAGATGCGCCGCTACGATGTCAGTTTGGCAGACATTGCCACCCGGCTCAACCACTTGTTAGTCGGGCAAGCGGCACAATTGCCGTTACGGTTGGGAGTGGCGGGAAACAGCGATGCGGGTCCGCTGCGATCGCAAAATGAAGATGCCTGCTATCCCAGGCGGGAAGACCTCGAAGCCAGCGATCGTCCGCCGAATCACGACCTGCTCCCCTACCTGGCGATCGTCTGCGACGGGGTTGGCGGTCACGAGGGGGGCGAAGTTGCCAGTCAAATGGCGATCGAATCCCTGAAACCGCAAATTCGCATCTTCTTGCAAGAACTCAACCGCGAAAAACGGATCGTTCCCCCTGGCGAAATTATCGAACAGCTCTCGGCGATCGTTCGCGTGGTCAATAATACCATTGCCGCCCAAAACGACGCCCAAGGACGGGAGTTGCGCCAGCGGATGGGAACCACCTTGGCGATGGGTCTGCTGGTGCCGCAAACCGTTCAAAGCGAGGGGGACATCGAACAGACGGCGCGGGAACTGTATGTCGCTCACGTGGGGGATTCGCGCGCCTATTGGATTACCCGGGATTACTGCCAGCGATTGACCGTAGACGATGACGTGGCGTCCCGGGAAGTGCGGTTGGGACGCAATTTCTATCGCGCCGCTCTCCAACGCCTGGACGGGGGAGCTTTGACCCAAGCTTTGGGAACGCGGGGCGGCGAAATGTTGCGCTGCACGATCGCCCGCTATATCGTGGACGAAGATGGAATTTTGCTGCTGTGTTCGGACGGGTTGAGCGATAATGACTGGGTGGAGAAATCCTGGCGCGCCATCATTCCGCCGATTTTAGAGGGGGAGCGATCGCTCGAAGCGGCGGTCGAAGCCTGGATCTCTCTCGCCAACGAAAACAACGGTCACGACAATACCTCGGTCGCGATGGCGTACTGTCGCATTTCTCCGGGCAAACTGATGTTATTCGAACCCGGAAGCGCACCCGCCACCGCCGCACCGGAGTCGGAGATGACCGAAGCCTCGAAAGCCCTACTGTTCGGGGAATCCGAGATGGCAGCAGCGGGAGCGTCCCCTCGCCGTCGCCGCAGCGTGCAATCCGACTGGGCGACTTTGGTGTTAATCGTTGCCGTCATTATCATTGGCGGCGCGATTGGCTGGATCGGCTGGTCGCAACTGATGTCCAACCCGCGATCGCAACCCCCGGACTCCGACCTCGAAACTATCCCCCTCGATCCCCCACCGGAACCGGAATAACTTCCATGGCACCCGTGGCTGCATCTCCCAATTCTCGATCGAGGAAGGAATTCAAACCTAGCGCATTTTGCGACAAGTTGTATGTGAAGATAGGAAGATAGCCAAGCGCCACCCCAGACCGTTGGCTGTCCGTGGGTGGCAAGTTTTGTCTAACGGGAGAATACAAATTTAGATTTATGAAAGTTGGAGATCGCGTTCGCGTCAAAGAATCCGTTATTATCTACCACCATCCCAAACATCGAAACGAACCCTTCGATGCCAAGGGGATGGAAGGAGAAGTTAGAGCGATTATCCAAGACTGGCGAGGTAGACCGGTTAGCGCTAACTATCCCGTGCAGGTGAAATTTACCAAGCGGTTTAAATCCCACTTCCGCTCCGACGAACTCGAACTCGTCGAGGAAGCTAAGGAGTGAGACTCAGACGGTCTAGCGGCGGCGCGTCAACCAACCCAGAATGTTGATATCGCCCCGCATTTTCTCAAATTCCCGTCGGTTGGCTTCGGCGGTGGCGTAGTACCACTGACAATGACGCTCGAAGTCCTGACGGTATCGCACTTCGGTATAAAATTCCCCCGCGTATTGATAAGGCGCGAGAAATTCATCGACGGCTGGCGGTGGGGGATTGGGAACGATGCGTTGCAAGGGTTCGGACATCGGTGAATGGGTTGGAACGGCAGTTATTGCCGATCTTGACGCGATCGCGGCGAGAAGTCCAACTTTTTAAGCGATATTCATTGCCATCAGTTCGTCCGCCATCTCGAAGTTCGCTGTCACGTTTTGCACGTCGTCGAGATCTTCGAGGGTTTCCATTAATTTAAGTAGCGATCGCGCTTGGTCGGTATCGGTGACTTCCACGGTGGTACTGGGAATCCAGCGCAATTCCGACTGGACGATGCGATAGTTGCGGTCTTTGAGGGTTTGGTTGAGATGTTCGAGATTGGTGGTTTCGGTGAAGACTTCGGCTCCCTCGGTGTCGTCTACTTCCGTCATTTCGTAGGTTTCGCCGCCACCGTCTAAGGCGGCTTCGAGCAAGGCGTCTTCGTCGATGGGTCCGGCGAGGGTGACGACGCCTTTTTGGTCGAACATCCAACTGACGCAGCCGGTTTCGCCTAAATTCCCGCCATTTTTGCTAAATGCGGCGCGCAAGTCGGCGGCGGTGCGGTTGCGGTTGTCGGTCAACGCTTCGATCAGGATGGCAATTCCCCCCGAACCGTAGCCTTCGTAGCGGATGGATTCGTAGTTGTCGCTGTCGGTGCCGAAGGTGCCTGCTCCCTTGGCGATGGCGCGATCGATGTTATCGTTGGGAATGCCTGCGGCTTTTGCCTTATCGACGGCATTGCGCAATTGGAAGTTGGCTTCGGGATCGGGAACGCCAGAGCGCGCGGCGACGATGATTTCCCGCGAGATTTTGGTGAAGGTCTTGCCTTTAGCGGCATCCACTCGCGCCTTCTGACGCTTGATATTTGCCCACTTACTGTGTCCTGCCATAGTTTCGTTGGTGCGATCGAATCTTTTTCCTAGGATAGATCCCGGTTTGCGATCGTAGCGCAACCGACGAGTTTTCGCTGCCGACCGTCGCCAGCGTTACCGAGAATTGATATAAATTGAAAGGGCGATCGCCGCTCTAGCGAGTCTTAACGGCACAAACTCCATGAACGTTATTCCGACTGAGATTCCCGACGTCTTGATTGTCGAACCGCGCGTATTTGGCGACGAACGCGGCTTTTTTTTTGAAAGCTTCAACCAACGCGCCTTTACCGAAAAAACCGGACTCGAACGGGAGTTCGTCCAAGACAACCATTCCCGTTCCGCACGCGGCGTCTTGCGCGGCTTGCACTATCAAATCCAACAAACCCAAGGTAAGCTCGTACGCGCCGTTGTTGGCGAAATCTTCGATGTCGCGGTAGATATTCGCAAGAGTTCTCCGACCTTCGGACAGTGGACGGGATGTCGCCTGAGTGCGGAAAACAAGCGCCAGTTCTGGGTTCCAGAAGGATTTGCCCACGGCTTTTTCGTTGTTTCCGAGGTGGCGGAAGTGCTGTACAAGACCACCAACTACTATGCCAAGGAACACGAGCGTTCTATCTTGTGGAACGATCCGGATCTGGGGATCGACTGGCAGTTGAATGGCATCGAGCCAGTATTATCTGCTAAAGATCGAGCAGGTCAACCGTTGAAATCTGCCGATTTATTCTCATGAGCCGAATTCTAATTACTGGCAATACCGGTCAGTTGGGACAGGAGTTACAGTCCGTTCTCGCACCGTTGGGCGATATTATTGGAGTCGGACGCGATCGCCTCGATCTCACCAAACCCGAAACCATCCGCTCGGTTCTCGATGAGGTCAAACCCGATCTGGTGGTGAATGCGGCGGCGTATACGGCGGTGGACAAGTCGGAAAGCGAGGAAGATATCGCTTATGCGGCGAACGCCACTGGAACGGGAGTTCTCGCTGAAGAAGCGACGCGGTTGGGAGCGAAGTTAATTCATTTTTCCACGGATTACGTGTTTGACGGGACTCAGAGCCATCCCTATCGCGAAGATGACCCGACTTGTCCTCTGGGTGCGTACGGACGTACGAAACTGGCTGGGGAGGAGGCAATTCGCCAAAGGTGCGATCGCCATTTGATTCTTCGAACCGCTTGGGTTTACGGGGTTGGCGGCTCTGGGAATTTCGTTAAAACCATGTTGCGGTTGGGGAAAGAACGTCCGGAATTGCGGGTAGTCTGCGACCAAATTGGCAGTCCCACGTGGACGGGAGATATTGCCGAAACGACGCGCCAAATTATCGCGCATCCCGAGGATTTAACGGGAACCTATCACTTTACCAATAGCGGTGTTGCTAGTTGGTACGATTTTTCGGTGGCAATTTTTGAGGAAGCGCGGAAGTTCAATTTTCCCGTTAAAATTCAGCGGATCGAGCCGATTACGACGGCGGAATATCCGACGCCTGCCAAACGTCCGGCGTATTCGGTGCTGGCTTGGCAAAAATTGGCGAAAGCGTTGGGAAATCATCCTCCCCATTGGCGGGAGTCGCTGCGTCAGATGCTCTCGAAGTTAAAACTCGATCGTTGAGTTGTAGGGTGGGCAATGTCCGCCACGCATTTTGACTCATCGATCGGGTTGGGATTGGGCGATTTGTTCGAGTTTTATGCAAAGTTTATGGATTGATTTGTTAGGGATTTGATTGGCTTTGTTGGGTTTCGTTCCTCAACCCAACCTACAATCTGCTACAAGCAAACCATCGGTGCGATGATAATCATAGCGTTGTTTCAGGCGATCGATGCTGGCTTGTTCTGGATCGGTGAGGGATGGCAGATTGTCGGTCGGTCTGCACGAGTTCAAGGTCTCTGACCCCGGTGCCACTAACCATAGTATTTTAGCGATTTATTGAGCCGATCGCATCTACTGTAGGCGAGGTCTATGGTTCGATTGTGTATAGTAATATGAACTCTGGCGAATGACGGAATGATAGCGTCTGACGCAATGCACCATTTGCGATCGATGTACTCGCTAGCTTGAGAAATGCGATAAAATGCCAGGATTGACTGTAAAGAAACAAGAGGTTGCGGGTTTTATTGTTGAATGCTTGTCGCTATTTTTTATAATTGGATTGGCGACATGGACGTTGTTTGCAAATGCGATCGTTCTATTGGGCGGCAGTTTCAACGTTCTGTATCGATTCTCGCCAATTGTTTTAGTGGGAATTCTCAGTTTAATCGGTCTGGCGGGGTGGGTTTGGACAAGGGACAAGGGAGGTGCGATCGCGCCGAATCCTATCCCAGAAAAACGTCGATCGCGTTTCGATTTTATCCTTCCGCTCGTTATCGCGATCGCCCTTGTTATCGTTTATGGAATTACTGATAGCAACGTTATTTTTTGGATTTTATCTTGTAGTTTTTTAGTCTATTATTACCTGCGCGATCGCTTTCAATATCGTTCGATACTTACTCTTGAATCTCCAGTTTCGGGGAATGTCTTGTTACTGTTCGCCTTAATCGCGATCGCCATTTTGACCGCCTCGATCGTCTTTCGCTACCACGACGATGATGCCTTTTACCTCAACTTAATGGTCGGTGCATTGGACTTCCCCGACCGTCCCCTACTCGGGGGAGATACGCTGCACGGAATTCCCGATATTCCGCTATTACTTCCGGTTTATCGCATCCACGCGATCGAACTGTTAAATGCATTGTTGTCAAAACTCACTGGCATTTCTCATCTGACCTTAAATAGCTTAATCCAACCGGCGATCGCGGCTCCATTTGTCGTTTGCGCGTCAGCGGTTTTGCTGCGAGTTTTAACCCCGCGTCATTGGCTGACGGTGACCGCAGTCGTGACGTTATTGGTCGTCATGTTTACGGCGCGATCGGCAGGATTGGGTAATATGTCATTGGGGAAATTACAACATGGCAAATCCTTGTTTGTCGCCATTGTCGTTCCCCTAATTGTGGCGTATACCGTCCGTTGTTTCGCCGATCCGCGTTGGTGGCGGTGGGGATTGTTGGGATTGGTAAATATTGCCGCAGTGGGGTGTACTTCAACCGCATTATACGCCGCTCCTTTAGCCACTGCACTGACGCTAACCGGGTGCGTTCGTCCCACATGGGAACACGTCAAACGGGCAGTTTTAACCCTATCGGCAGCTTTTTATCCGATCGCACTGTCGCTATTCTTCTTCGTTCAAATCAAACAAAATTCCTCTCCCTACGTCACCAACCCAGATTTAGAACAAATTGTCGATAATAACTTTGTCTTGCAACTCGATTTCGGATTGGGTTCCTATATTTTTTGGATTGCGATACTGGCGAGTTGGACGATACTCGGCGATCGCTCCCGTCGCGGCTTGCTTTTAGGAATTGTGACCGCATTTATGCTGGTATTTATGAATCCTTGGCTGCAAGAATTTTGGGCGGTTAATTTAACGGGAGTACCGACCTTTCGCCGCTTGTGGTGGGCAATTCCCCGTCACGTTCTAGTTGGCTTGCTGCTGAGTTTTCCCCTGTTCGAGCCGAGATTGGCACGGTATCGCCGTCGGATGGCTGTGGTATTTGGCGGAACCGTTGCAGCGGGTTTGGCGGTGTTTGGAATTGCTGCGGCTCCCCATGCCAAATCGCCGCAAATCGGGTACAACACCAGCATCGATTATCGATTTCCACCGCAAACGAAGTTACCCCACGACAAACTCGAAATTGTCTCGAAGGCGATCGCGATCGTGCCACCTCGCAGTTCGATTTTGGCACCTTGGGAGTTAACGCGATGGTTCGTGATTTATCGCCGCCATCCCTATCCCGTGGTCGTGACTCAAAATTATCTCAATATTTTGATTAATGCGTTCGGTCGCGAAGCTGTGGAACGACGCCAATATTTGGTGTCTTATATCAGTGGCGTCTACCGACCGGACAACGCACCACAACTGTTGCGTCAGTCGATTGCTGAAATTGGGATCGATGCGGTTCTCTTACCGTCGTACAATACTTGGAATCCCGAAATTCGCTCGATTCTCTCGTCGTTGGGATTCGAGAGCCAACCGATTGAGAATTACGAACTCTGGTACAAAACCCGCGATCCAGTATGACGTTACAAGAAAAATGCAGTTGTCCCATTTGTCAGTCTCCCTTGCAACCGCGAGTGGCGAGTTGGTCGTACTATTGTCGCAATTGCGGCGTTTGGATCTCCGATCTCGTTCCTAATGCGAGCAGTGGCGACGATCCGATTTTGGAAGACAAACGGGAGGTGGGGTTGAAGTCGCTACGACAGCGGAATTTTCAAACGATTCTGGAGACACTCTCGCAATATTTGCCGTTACGGGGGAAAACAATTTGCGATGTGGGATGCGGTTACGGTTGGTTTTTAGAGATTGCCAAACAGCGGGGAATGAATGCAATTGGCGTAGAACCGGATCGCGAGGTGGCGGTTGCGGGAATCGAACGGGGATTGAACGTTAAAATTGGTTATTTTCCCGATTGTTTGGAGACATCGCAACGGTTTGACGCGATCGCCTTTAACGATTCTCTCGAACATTTGCCGGATTTGGATCGGGTTTTGACCGCCTGCGATCGCCTTTTGGTTTCCCAGGGAAAATTAATTATCAATATTCCCAATAGTCGTGGATTCTTCTTTCAACTCGGTCGCCTGTTGTATCGCTTGGGAAGTGGTGCCATGTGGGAACGCCTGTGGCAGAAAAACTATCCGTTTCCCCATTTAATTTATGTCAGCGAGTCGAATTTAGAACGCTACGTCAGCCAATACGGATTTAAACGGTTGCACTCCCAATCGTTACCGACGTTGCATTTACAAGGACTTTGGCAGCGATTGCGGATGGATCGATCTTCGCCTTGGATCTCGGGAGCGATCGCCTATGTCGCAATTGTTTTATCCTATCCTTTATTACAGCGGTTACCGTCGGATATTTTATTGCAAATTTACGAAAAGCGATAATTGATGGTTTCAGACTGGGTTTCGCCACGCGATCGCATTGCGGTTGTGATTCCTTGCTATCAGGTGAAGGAACAAATTTTATCGACCATCGCTCGCATTGGTCGAGAGGTCGATATGATTTATGCTATTGACGATTGCTGTCCTCAAGGAACGGGAGAATATATCCAAGCGAATGTCAAAGACAGTCGAGTTCGCGTGATTTATCACTCTCGAAATCAAGGGGTTGGCGGTGCGACGATGACGGGATACCGACATGCTTTAAAAGAGGGTGCGACGGTCATCGTCAAAATTGATGGGGACGGACAAATGGATCCGAAACTGATTCCCAGGTTTGTCCGACCGATTCTTACCAAACGTGCCGATTATACGAAGGGAAATCGGTTCTATCACCCGGAAGATTTGGTGAATATGCCGCTGCTGCGAATGGTTGGCAATGCGGGGTTATCGTTTTTGACGAAACTCTCGTCGGGGTATTGGCATTTATTCGATCCGACCAATGGCTATACGGCAATTCACGCGAGGGTGCTTGAGTTATTGCCATTGGACAAGATTAGTCGAGATTTTTTCTTTGAGTCGGATTTGCTATTTCGGTTGAATATTATCCGTGCGGTGGTGATGGATATTCCGATGACGTCTTGTTATGGCGATGAGGTAAGTAATTTGAAGATTTTTAAGGTGATTATTCCATTTTTGCGAGGTCATGGTTGCAATTTCATTAAGCGAATTGTCTATAATTACTATCTTCGCAACTTTTCGATCGCCTCGCTGGAATTACTCTTGGGAATGGCATTTTTGATGTTTGGCATTATTTTTGGCAGTGTCGCGTGGTGGAATAGTGCTGTTTCCGGTCAACCCGCGACAGCGGGAACGGTGATGCTCGCTGCACTTCCGGTAATTTTGGGAGTTCAATTATTACTCTCGTTTATTAATTACGATATTGCCTCGAATCCTCGGATTCCGTTGATTCGTAAAATTTGATTTTTTCTCGTTTCAATCCTGCAAGTGGGAATCATTGAATGGAAATACCTAGATCGGTCTTCTATCAGAATCGGCTCTGATGGGGAGGACACCAGTGTATTGATTATCCGAAATCTCCGTTTTGACCGAGAGTGGGGGATATATCGCTCTTTATGCCACTTGTTCGGTATCGTTTGATGATGATTCGACTAGCATTGGATCGAGATCTTGGCTTTTGTCTCGTTGCAGAAACTCGTTAAGAAGTTGAAAAAAATAGTCAAATGCCGCTTTTTCATCAATACAGGTTAGCAAAATAAGTTTGTCCCAAGCGTTAACAGTATGGATGGATAAGCGGTTTTGCAGCCACGGCTGGAAGTTTTTGTAAAAGTCGCTTTCGGCTTCCGTATTGGTTATACCTGCTTCCATTCGCGCAAAGCGATAGCCAAGAAGGAACATTCGCAAATTCGTAATGGATTCAGTTCCCAGGTATAATCCAGGTTTGGTTTTTATTTTTTCGAGTAGGTCAAATAATGTACTCATTGCGAAAAATCGTCTCCCTTGATTTATCTATTTAAAACTCTTCAATTATTCTAACATCAAATTTATCAGATAGGGAGGTAAAATCTTCGATCCAATCCTCTGGTTCTAACCCTTCTCGTGAAAGATTATCAAATATTTTGCCATAGACTTCAATGCCATAGTGAACACCGTTTTCAGTAATGGTTTCAAAACACCCCTGCTGTTCTTGGCGATAGCTGAGGATAAAGTCTTCATGGTCGTATCGGGTGGACAGTCGCCAAAGTTTCCCCGGAATTTGGTGCTGTTTGAGCCATCGTCTGAGGGTACTGGCACAATCTTGACAATGAAGCAGGGGAAATCGGACAACAATATTACCGATTGCTTCATGCAGTTGTGTAATAGCGGCATCATCTAAAGGTTCTGTCAGACCAAGCACCTCCCGAACAAAACGTTGGTTTGATTGTAGCCAAAACAAGCGATCGTGTCTGTTTCCGCAACTCCCCCACCGACGCCGACCCCGCTATGGAATTGGTAGAATTGAATGGGTCAGTCGGTCAAATTGCGAGGAGAGTTGAATGGTGTTGAAGGGAATTAAACGCGGAAAGGCGATCGATTCGCTAAAAGCAACCAAAGACTTAAAGCAGTGGCTTGGCAATTTTAATGAATCTTGAATTGATTTTATGTGTTTGTAGTTCTGTCGCAAGGGATTTTGGAAAGTGTATTTCCTGCAAAAACCATATTTACTCCGCCGAAGTATTTGCGTCCAGGTTGGATCGTAAGGCTTTCAAAAAATCCACCCTTTGCGAAATTTAATTTCAACTACAAAGATGCCGTATTGAGATATAATAATTTGGTCGATTTGAGTCGTTCCGTTCGGAGCTTTAAGAACGACATCATTGAGAATGTGATAACCTTGCTTGAGGTTATTTCTCGCTGTCTCAGCAAAATATGATTCTCCGACAGTTCCTTGAATTTGAATCTTAAACTCTCGAACCGCTTGGGCAAAGTGTAACAAGTCTGCAAAAGAATCGAACATTGGTCTATCCTAGCAGTCCCCAGCAAAATAGACGATCGAACCACTACATCCTTAAATTGCGGTTGGCTGGCGATCGCGTCGAGTTAGAAAATCTAAAATAGTAAAATATTATTTATACTTAGCACGATTAAAATCAGTCTTTAACACATCGATCGCCCGCTGTCAACCCATCTCCAACCCCAATGAAACCCAAAATCCCCAACATGGTGGCGTGGAACCAAGCCGAAACCCTGATGCAACCCGCCTTAATCCGCATCGTCGATAACCTGACCCAACAGATCGAACAAACCGCCTGGAAAGCCACCTACGAAGAAGTGCAAGACCCCTATCCCGGCTATCGGCTGCACCTCAACGCCAGCGATCGCCACGTGGAACTCGACCTGTGGAACCTGTGCTATCGCGTCTGTTTCCGCGACTATCCCACCGACACCGACCCCTCCGCCAATACCGAAATCGAAGTGGCGATCGACACCCACCTGCTCGACAACGACAGCGAAGTCAACTGGAACCGCCTCGACGACAAAGCCAAACAAGTGGTCGGACAAGTGTTTGAGAATTTGCCCGCCGTTTGAACTACGCTCTTAATAAGAGAACGCCAGATCGAACCACGACCGACTATGAATCGAGAATTGCGAGACCTTCAAACCGCAGCCGGAGCCACCTTTTCCGAAACCGTCGCCGCCGGGAACGCTCCCGCCAGTTTTGGCAACGATCGCGACGCACTGCAAGCCATTCAAACCGGGGTCGCACTGTGCGATCGCACCCATTGGGGATGCTTGCAACTCTCTGGCGACGATCGCCTGCGGTTCCTGCACAACCAAAGCACCAACGACTTCAACAGCCTCCAACCGGGACAAGGCTGCGACACCGTTTTCGTCACCTCCACCGCACGCACCATCGACCTCGCCACCGCCTACGTCACTGACGACGCCGTCTTGCTAATCGTCTCTCCCAACCGACGCCAAAGCCTGATGGAACTGCTCGATCGCTATATCTTCCCCATGGATAAGGTGGAATTAAAAGATATCAGCGAGGCGATGGCGATCTTTAGCCTCATCGGTCCCCAAAGCCACGACCGGCTCGCACCCTTTGGCGTCGCGGCGGGTCAACCCCACGGAACCCATCAAGTCGTACAAATCGACGGTACAGACGTGCGAGTCGCCACCGGAAGCGGCTTAGTCACCGAAGGCTATACCCTGGTGTGCGACGCCGCCAACGCTAGCGGAGTCTGGAAAACCCTGACCGAGGCGGGTGCGGTTCCCCTCGGCGAAACGGTTTGGGAACAGGTGCGGGTGCAACAGGGACGACCGGCGAGCGATCGCGAATTGAGTGAGGACTACAACCCCCTCGAAGCCGGATTGTGTCACACTATCTCATTTAATAAAGGGTGTTACATCGGTCAGGAAACTATTGCGCGACTGAATACTTACAAAGGCGTCAAACAGCACTTGCGCGGGATTCGGCTCGATGCACCCGTCGAACCCGGAACTCCGGTCACCGTCGAAGATCGTAAGGTCGGGAAACTGACCAGTTGCGTCGAAACTCCAGACGGCTATGTCGGACTGGCGTACATTCGCACCAAAGCTGGCGGTGCGGGGTTAAAAGTCCGCGTTGGCGATGCAAACGGAGAAGTTAGCGATGCGCCGTTTTTGACGCGACCGGCGGATTAGAGGATCGGGAGGGGAGAGGGTTTGAAGTCCCAGCTCCCCTACAGCTCCCGATTTTCAATCTTTCGCCTCTTGGATTTGGGTGGCGATGCGTTCGCCGAATTCGGCATCGGTGTTGGCTAAACTGAGCAGTTGCAAGTATTCCTGTCGCGTCAGACCGGACTCTGCAATAATTTGGTTGGCTTGGGTTTCGATATCTTGGGTGACTTGCTGGGATTCGGAAGTGGTTTCCGCCTGCTGCAATTCGTCTTCTCGCTGTTCGATCAGGTCTAGCACTTGCAAGTAGGCGTTGACGAACTGACTGACTTTCTCCGAAGAGATATTGCTGGCGTTGAGCGGTGGGGTACTTTCGCTCGGCTGTCCGTCAAACGGTTGGGTTTGAAGGGAGGTTCCCATTCCGGCGGTCAATCCCGCACCGGGAAAGGCAAACAGCAGGCTGACAAGGACGAGCAGAAGCGCGATCGCGCCTCGGATGGCTCGCACGCAAAAGAATCGAGAGAGCGCAGTTGACATAGGTTAACCCTTAGAACCCCATTCAGTAGGCAACAGTTGCCGATCGCAGTTTATCGCCTTATCGAATCCGGCGATCGCAACCTCATCGGGAAACTCGATACCACAGACTCTCGCAAATGGTAATGCTTGTCTCATCTCCCTCGTTAGTTAAAATTATAGGTGAGTAGATCTACGGAGAGTACAATGCGTTATGGCTGGCAGCGAGTCTCAGACCCACCCTTCCCTATCCGAGCGCGAATTGCAAGTGATCGAATTGGTAGCTGCTGGCTATACCAATCAGGAGATTGCCCAAACCCTCGAAATTAGCAAGCGCACGGTCGATAACCACATTAGCAACATCCTCAACAAAACGGCGACCGACAATCGCGTGGCGTTGGTGCGATGGGCGTTGCAATGGGGTAAAGTTTGCTTGGATGATGTCAACTGTTGCGTGCTACCGCTCAAAGACGAAAAGAGCGAGGACAGCACCGCGCAGTAATTAGGTTCAGAGGACGCATGACCCAACCGACACTACCAACGACCGATCGCGCCGAATCTCGCTATCAAGTCCGCTGCGATCGCCTTCCGCTGGCAATTTATCGCGAAGTGGCGGCACACCTGCGCCAAGTGAGTGGCGTGCGAGTGCAATTGCTCGAACAGCGATCGCAACAGTTCGACTATCGCCAAAGTCAGGTCGGCGGCTTGGAACTCGAATACGACACCGATGTCAATCGAACTTCGCGACAGCAGGTCGATGGCATTTTGGCGTATTATGGCGATCGCTATGGCGCTTGGGACGTGATGAGTTGCCGATAGCAGGCAGTTGAGACAGACGAGTCATGGGCAGTACGATACAAGCACTCCGAGGTACGCGCGATATTCTTCCGGCAGAGGTTCCCTACTGGCAGCGGGTGGAAGCCGTGGCGCGAGAGATTTTAACGGCGGCTGCCTATCGGGAAGTTCGCACGCCGATTTTCGAGCAAACGCCACTGTTCGAGCGGGGAATTGGCGAAGCGACCGATGTGGTTGGCAAGGAGATGTATACGTTTAAAGATCGCGGCGATCGCTCGATTACGTTGCGTCCGGAAGGAACTGCTGGCGTGGTGCGATCGTATATCGAAAATAAATTGCACGGCAGCGGCGGCGTGCAACGGCTGTGGTACGGCGGTCCCATGTTTCGCTACGAACGTCCCCAAGCCGGGAGACAGCGCCAGTTTCACCAAATTGGGGTGGAGGTGTTGGGCAGTGCCGACCCTCGCGCCGATGCCGAAACCATCGCGATCGCTACGGATATCCTGCGGGAGTTGGGATTGACCAATTTATCGCTGGATCTCAATTCCGTGGGCAACCAAGACGACCGACAGCGCTACCGCCAAGCCTTAATCGATTATTTTACCCCCTATCGAGAGGAGTTAGATCCCGACTCGCAAGATCGCCTCGCGCGCAACCCCCTGCGGATTCTCGATAGCAAGGACAAACGCACCCAAGAGATTGCCACGGACGCACCCAGTATCTTAGATTATTTAGGTGAGGATTCGGATCGGCATTTCAAACAAGTTCGATCCTTACTCGATCGCGCCGGAATTCCCTTCCAACTCAATCCCCGGTTGGTGCGCGGGTTGGACTATTACACCCATACTGCCTTTGAAATCCAATCTGCCGATTTAGGGGCGCAAGCCACCGTTTGCGGCGGCGGTCGCTATGATGGATTGGTGGCGCAATTGGGCGGTCCCGACACGCCAGCGGTCGGTTGGGCGATCGGGATGGAGCGATTGATTATCCTGTTGCAGCAATTGCAAGAAACGCCCGCCGAAGCCCTCGATTTTTACGTCGTTTCCAGGGGCGATCGCGCCGAGTCGGAAGGGTTCATTTTGGCTCAAAAATTGCGCCGTTTGGGATTTACCATTGAAGTGGATCTCAGCGGCAGTGCGTTTGGCAAGCAATTCAAGCGCGCCGATCGCAGCGGTGCCGTTGCTTGTTTGGCGATCGGCGATTCGGAAGCCGAAAGCGATACCGTGCAGTTAAAATGGCTGGGGACTGGCAAACAATCGACCGTGGAGCGATCGCAACTATTGACCGATCCCGACTCCCTGCGCCGCCAAATTGCAGAAATTAAGGATTCGGCAACGTCAGATTAGCATTACGGAGGGTTCCAAGCGTGTACGGCAGCCTATCCGACCCGAGCGAGATCGAACGGTTAGGGATAATCCTCGTCCGCTGTTTCAACAGTCCCGACGGCTACTGGACGAGCTATCGCGATCGCATCGGGGTCGAAAACTTCCGCGCCATCCGCTGCAACGGTAACATTGCTGGCGGCTTGGGATTGTATCGAATGGGACAGTGGTTTGGCGGTCGGCGAGTTAGCCTAGTGGGAATTAGCGCCGTCGGCATTGCCCCGGAATATCGCGGCAAAGGCGTGGCCGCCGAACTGCTGCGCCAGACCTTGCGGGAATTGCACGACGACGGCATTTCTCTCTCGACCCTGTATCCGGCCACCCAAACCCTCTATCGCAAAGTCGGATACGAACAGGGCGGCAATCGCTGCGTGTGGGAAGTGCCGTTGCAACGAATTGCGATCTCGGATTTCGAGTCTCCCGTCGAAGCCGTTCCCGTCGAAATCGACAGTTTTGAGGGGATTTACCGCCAATTCGCGCCATTGCAGAATGGGTATATCGATCGCTCCAGTGCCAATTGGCAAAATCTGTTCGACTGCGAGGGAAAACGGATATCAGCCTATCGCGTTGGCGAGGCGTCTCGTCCAGAGGGCTATATCATTTTGGCACAGAGTGCCGACGCGCAAGAATCGGATTTAAACGTCCGAGACTGGGTGACCCTCACTCCCGCCGCAGGACGCCGATTGTGGTCGTTGGTGGCGACCCATCGTTCGATGGCGAGTCAGGTGCGATGGGAGGGCCGATTTAACGATCCCCTGCTGTTGTTGCTGCCGGAACAGACGGCGACCCTGTCGGAAACCATTCGCTGGTGCGCGCGCGTCGTCAATGTCGAGCGAGCCTTAACCGAACGGGGATATCCCTCGCACCTCAATGCCGAATTGCATTTGGACGTGTCCGATGAGTTATTTGCCGACAATTGCGATCGCTTTATATTATCGGTATCCGACGGTCGAGGCAGCATCACCCGAGGCGGACGTGGCGAGTTAGCGTTGGGAATTGGCGCGCTGGCGTCGTTGTATACGGGATTGTATTCCCCCTGGCAGTTAAAATTGACCGGACACTTAGACGGGAGCGATCGCGTCTTGGAGACAGCAGCGTCTTTCTTTGCCGCATCCGAACCGGCAATGTCAGATTTCTTTTAATTTCCCTAACGACGAGCGATTGAGGCGATCGCTGCTAGGATTTTGACTGTTGCCCGTTACCTGTTGCCTATCATCCCCTATCCTATGTCAGACGTTATCGCCATCGACCTCGGCGGAACTGCCATCAAACTCGGACGCTTCAACCGAGACGGCGAATGCAGCCAAACCCTCACCGTTGCTACGCCACAATCGGCGAGTCCCGACACCGTTATCGATACGATGGCAGAGGCGATCGCGAAGTTGGATCCCCATCGCCGCTGCGTCGCCATTGGCATTGGAACGCCAGGTCCGGTAGATGTCACCGGTCGCGTATCCCTCATCGCCATTAACCTCGATCCAAATTTTACGCTAGAAACACCTGCGTTCCCTTAGCCATTTCCAAGCTATCGCCAATTTGCCGACCATCGTGGAACGCCGCCAGAATCACGTCGCTGGTTTTTCCCCACGCGATCGCCCCATTGGCATCAATCGCGATCGCCCCTAAATCTCGCTGATTCTCATGAGATTCGGCAAACGATCGCTCTAACGCTTGCTTCAATTCAAACCCGTCAGTTACGCGAATCACGATTTTTGCCGCCAAACATTCGTCGATAATATCCTCGCCAATCCCCGTGCAACTCACCGCCGCCTTGCCATTGGCGTAATTCCCCGCAGGCATGGCAGAATCGCTCACCCGACCGATCCGCTCGAATCCCTTTCCGCCGGTAGACGTTCCCGCCGCCAGATGTCCGCCACTGTCCAACGCCACCACACCAATCGTTCCGGTTCCGGGCGATTCGGCGACAACCCCCGCCATATCTTTAGAAAAGTCATCTTTACGCTCTTGCATCCACTCATTCAGGCGTAAATCCGTGAGCGGATCGTAAATGGGAATCTTCAACTCGCGCAACAGTTCGGCAGACCCGTAATCCGACAACACGCGATCGCGACTGTCTTGCAAAAACCGAGCCAGATCGATCGGATGCTTCAGACGCGACACATTGATCGTCCCGCTAAACCGCTGGGTCGTCCCGTCCATCAACGACGCACTCATGCGAATTTGACCGTCCGACTGCAACACCGACCCCGTCCCTGCATTGAATCGGGGTTCGTCTTCGAGCAACTGACACCCCCGTACTACCGCATCCTTCGCACTCGCACCATTGAGCAGCAAGTCGTAGGTTTCGGCGACAATGCGATGCAACGACTGGCGAACCGCCTCCAATCCGCCTTTACCTTGGAGCGAACTTCCCGCTCCGCCGTGAATAATCACTTTTGGCTGAACCTGGCGATCTGACATTCGTTAAGCCTCTTGACATGGTTTTGCACTCCAGCTAGTTATCTTATCGGCATTTGTGCCGCAATAGAGTCGATAGGCGGCGTTGCAGTACCAACATCAGCGATCGCGACGAGGTCGAATCGCCGCAACCGAGCGGATAATTGCTAAAACGAGAGTACGACGATCGCGCGGTAACCTGCAATGGAACTCAAAACCACAGTTGGCGAAATTAAAACCGTCCGACCTTACTACACGCCAGAAGAATACCTCGAACTAGAGGCAAAAGCCGATCGCAAACACGAGTATCGGGATGGAGAAATGATTCCCATGGCTGGGGGGACGACTAACCATAACAAAATTGCCTTGAATTTAGCCACAGTTTTAAATTTGGCATTGGATGAAAGGAGTTATGAAATTTATATCCAAGATGTGAAACTATGGCTGCCGCGTTATCGCGTGTTTGCCTATCCCGATGTCATGGTTGTCCGAGATCGTCCGATTTACTATGAAGGAACGACAACAACAGTCATCAATCCGATTTTTATTGCCGAAGTCTTGTCAAAATCGACTCAAGATTACGACCGAGGCGATAAATTTCGATACTACCGCTCGATTCCAGAATTTCAAGAATACCTGCTTATCGACCAGACTCAATATCACCTCATGCAATATGTCAAAACTGCCGAGTCGCAATGGTTGTTGACCGAGTACGAATCGGCGGAGGCAGAATTCACCCTGCGATCGCTCGGTGTCACTTTATCCCTCAAACAACTTTACCAACGGGTCAACTTTGATGAAAATATCGAATAAAGATTGATGGAAATAGTAGGGTGGGCATTGCCGATCGATTTGAACTCGTGCCAATCCACTCCAACTAAAAATGCCCACCTTCCCCTTTCATA
>CAYQUF010000008.1:18935-55930 GCA_964420595.1 uncultured bacterium | reverse complement strand
CCCGGTCGCTTGCAGCGTTTGTTGCAGCAGTTTCAAGACCTCCATCCCACCGCTTCACCCCCCCGCCGGGAACGTCCCCCCCACCAAACACCACCCCCCCTGCCAGCACTCCCGCCCCATTCTCCAACCCCGGCAGCACCATCGAGTCCCGACACGGACGAACTACGCCAGAAACTCGACGAACTCGCCGAGAAACTGGGTCACCTCGAACATCAGGTCTACGAACCAACGGAGCTGATTAACCCGCTACTGCCGCTGATTAAAGAACTGTTGAGCGACCGAACCGAACAGTCGAAAGCCGAAGTGATTCGGGAATTGGTGCCGGTGATCGATCGCGTCATTTTAGAACGCGGTACCCAGGATCGCCGCGCCATGAGTCGCGCCCTCGCTGCCGTGATTCCGGGAGCCATTTCCCAGCACATTCAAGAGTCCCCCGACGACATTGCCAACGCTCTCGGACCGACCATGGGACGCGCCATCCAAGCGCAGATCGAACTGGAACGGGATGCCATGGTCGATGCCCTCTATCCGGTGATCGGCAATACAATTTCCAAATATATGGCTGAAGCCATTAGCACCATTAACCAAAAAGTGGAAAATACCCTCAGCGTCGAAGGGGTCAGCCGCAAGGTTCGCGCCAAAATGCAGGGGGTGTCGGAGGCGGAACTGATTTTGCGCGAAGCGATGCCTTCGAGCGTTAAGGCGATCTTCCTGATTCACAAGGTGTCGGGGTTGGTGATTGCCGAAGTGCAACAAGTGGGCGAACACCGCCTGGAACCGGACATGGTGGCGGGAATGCTCACGGCAATTCGCAGCTTTGCCAACGACTGCATCGTGCAGGCGGGGAACGTAACGGAGTTGAGCGAAATCGAGTACGACAATTTCGGCATTCTGCTAGAGGTGGCGGGATACTGCTATCTTGCCGTGGTTCACGAAGGCGATCTGGCCAAACCCTTCATCACGAAGATGCGCCAAACCCTCAGCAGTATCGTGCAGTATTACGGTCGGGCGATCGAATCGTTTGACGGGGATCCCGAGACGATTCCCGCTGCCGTTCCGGAGCTGGTGGAAGCGTTGATGGCGAGTGCCTCCGAAATTGAAAAGCAGCAACAGCGTCAAGGCAGACCGCCGGCGTTGCTGGTGATTCTGTTACTCGCCATTTTGGGCATCGGCGGGTGGATCGGTCGCACCTGGGTCGTCCGTCGCCTGGAATGGCAAGTTCTCTCGGCACTCGAATCGACCCCCGAACTGGCAGTGTATCGCCTCGACGCCGACGTGAGTTGGAAAATGCTAACCTTAGAGGGCAAGCTGCCCGACGAATCCCTGCGATCGCAAGCCGGTGAGATCGCCCGGCAAATTACCCCCGATCGCGTCGCGGTGGACAACCAAATCTTGGCAGTGTACGTTCCCCCCGACCCCACTCGCGTGCGAGCCGAACTGGATCGCCTCAGCGGGGTGCTCAACCAGCAGGACAACGTCGCCGTCCAAGCCACCTACGACGACCATCGGGTTTGGGTGGAGGGAATTGTCGATACTATCCAACAAGTCGATCGCATCAGCCAGACCTTCGAGCAGATTCCAGGGGTGCGATCGGTCGTCGCCACCCTGACTTTAGGCGAACTGCCTACGGCAAGTCGGATTTATTTTGAAGAAGGTTCTGCTAAACTTGACACGCAAGCGATAGACGCTCGACTTTCCTCCCTCGTAGATTTTCTCGATCGCTACCCTCAAGTGCAGTTAACCGTTATCGGTCACAGCGATCCGAGAGGGTCGGATGCCCTCAATCAAAAATTATCGCGACAGCGAGCCGAACGGGTGAGCGAGGCATTAATCGAACGAGGGATCGAGCCGGATCGATTAAACGTGCAGTGGCAGCCTCAACCGCCGCCAGATGTCGAACCTGCCGATCCGTTATGGTTGAGTCGATGCGTTCGCTTCGAACCGCTCTTTCAAGGGGAAGCCGCTCGATAGCGTATGCCTACTGTTTCTAGAAAAATTTGCATGGTTGGGGATTTCGGCGTCGGAAAAACCAGCCTGATTCGTCGTTTTGTCGAAGGGGTGTTTAGCGACAGCTATCTCTCGACGGTAGGCGTAAAAATTACGCGCAATACCGTCAATCTTGCGGACTCGAAACGGGGCAAGGTTGACGTTCAGTTATTAATTTGGGACTTAGAAGGGCATACTAAATTTAAGGCGATCGCGCCGAGTTACCTACAAGGATCGAAAGGGGCGTTAATTGTCGCCGACGTCACCCGTCCCGAGACGATCGATCGCCTGATCGAACACATTCAACTCTTTTTATCGGTCAATCCGCAAGGAATTATCGTGATTGCCTTAAATAAAACCGATCTCGCCGACGAAGAAAAGGTAGAAAAACTCTTACAAATGGCGCGGTTTGAAGAAATCGATCGCGTGGTTGCCACCTATCCGACTTCGGCAAAAAACGGACTGAACGTGACCGATATTTTTGAGAAAATTGCCTCGGAATTAGTCTGAACGGACTCGGGCGATCGCCCGCGCAGAAGACATACCGCATTCGCTCTCCCCCTTGATACCGCCAACCGCAACCGTTACCCATGATCGAACAATGGAACAAAATTTATGAATCTGTAAACCATAGCGTGTGCCGCATTCGCGATTGCCTCATCGGTCAATCCCCTACTCTGGTTGCCGAACTCGAACAAACGGTGCGCCAGCTCCAAACTGAAATGAGCCAGCGCCAGAAAGCAGAAGCCGCCTTACAGCACGTCGTCGCCGGCACCGCCTCGGTCACGGGTCAAGAATTTTTCTACGCCCTCGTGCGCCACCTCGCCGCCGCCTTTGACGTTCCCTACGCCATGGTCTCCGAAGCCGTGGGCGATCCGCCCCATGCCTTGAATACGTTGGGCGTCTGGTTCGATGGCGAATTGGGGGCAAACTTCCAATATCCCTTGCCCAATACCCCCTGCGAGCGCGTTATCCAAGACGCGAAATCCTATTGCGTTCCCGAACGGCTCAAATCGCAATTTCCCAAAGCTCCCGCTCTCCCCGCAGGAGTTGAAGGCTACTTGGGCGTTCCCTTACTCGACACCCAGGGACAGGTTCTCGGCAACCTCTGCATCTTAACCGATCGCCCCTTAGTCGCCGGTTCGACGTGGGAAAGCATTCTCAACGTGTGTGCCGCGCGAGCCGCCGCCGAATTGCAGCGACAGCGAGCCGATGACGTGTTGCGCCATGCCCGAGACGAACTCGAACATCGGGTCGAGGATCGCACCCGCGAACTGCTCGAAGCCAACCAAAACCTGCAAGCCGAAATCGCCGAACGCGCCGCCGCCGAATTCGCCCTACGCAACAGCGAAGCTCGATTGCGCAAGCAGCAGACCGTCTTGTTGCGCCTGGCAAAGTCCAAAACCTTCTACAGCGGCGACCTGATGGCGGGGTTGACCGAAATTACCCAAGTGGCTGCCAAAACCCTCAACGTGGCTCGCGTCAGTGCTTGGATTTTCAAGGACGATCGCCAAGCCTCCCTATGCTGTCTCGACGCCTACGACCTCGAAACCCAATATCACGAGAGCGGACTCGAAATCGGTCGGGACGAATATCCTCGCTATTTTGAAGCCCTGCACGCCGACCGGGCGATCGATGTCGAAGATGCCAGCAACGACCCGCGCGTGCGAGACTTGTGGGACTTCTACTTTCAACCCCTCGGCATTCGCGCCGCCCTGGCGATTCCGATTCGGTTGGGCGGGGCGGTCATGGGGGTACTGTGTCACGAACACGCCGAAACGCCGCGATCGTGGTCGATCGAAGAGCAAAACTTTGCCAGCTATCTCGCCTACATGGTGTCTTTGACCATGGAAGCCCGCGATCGCGCCCGCGCCCAGGAAGAACGGCAAAAATTCGTCGCTCTGGTGGAAAACAGCCAAGATTTTATCGGCATGAGCGACTTGGACGGTCGCGTCATCTATCTCAACGCCGCCGGACGCAAGCTGGTCGGACTCGACAACTTGCAACAGGTTCAAGCGACGGAGGTCTTCGATTACCTCTCCCCCCAAACCTGGGAGCAATATCGCAAGCAAGCGGTTCCCGCCCTGCGGCGACGGGGGTATTGGGAAGGAGAAACCCAACTGCTGCACCTTTCGACGGGAATGCCGGTCGAGATGCAAACCAGTATCTTTTTGGTGAAGCATCCCCAAACCGACGAACCCATGTGCTTTGCTACGGTGCAGCGGGATATTACCGAACGCAAGCAAGCCGAAGCCGCCCTGCGAGAGAGCGAAAATCGCTATCGCTCGGTGGTCGATAACCTCAAAGAAGCTATCTTCCAGCGGGACCCTCGCGGCTATTTCACTTTTCTCAATCCCGCGTGGCAAGATCTGACTGGGTTTGCGCTCGGCGAGAGTATCGGCAAGCACTTTTTGCAGTTCGTTTACCCCGACGATCGCGCCGATTGTCTCGAATCGTTTCAATCGCTGATGGCGGGGGAAACCGATTACGTGCGCGAGGAAATTCGCTACTCGACTAAGGCGGGCGACTTTCGCTGGTTGGAAGTGCAAAAGCGCCTCAACTTCAACGAAAACGGCGATTTTGTCGGCACCTCGGGCACCCTCAGCGATATCCACGATCGCAAGCTGATGGAGCAAGCCCTGGAGCAAGAACGGCAGCAACTGCGCCAGATTATCACCCACGCTCCGGTGGCGATGGCGATGCTCGATACCGAAATGCACTATCTCGCCCACAGCCGGCGCTGGTTGGAGGACCATCGTTTGGGGGAGGCGTCGGTGGTAGGACAGTTGCACTCAGATGTATTGCCCCATCTGTCCGAGGCGATTGAAGCGAGTTACGATCGCGCCCTGCACGGGGAAATTATCACGCGCCCGGAGGAAGTGTTTCAATTGCCCGACGGCAGCCGCCTCTACTTCCGCTGGACGGTACAGCCCTGGTACGCTCCCGATCGCTCCGTGGGCGGCATTATCATCGTCACCCAGGCGATCGACGAGTTGGTACGGGCGCGAGAAGCTGCCTTGGACGCCTCGCAGATGAAGTCGCAATTCGTGGCAAACATGAGTCACGAAATTCGCACGCCGCTCAACGGGGCGATCGGCATGACCGAACTCTTGCTCAAAACAGATCTCACTTCCCAGCAGCAAGACTTTCTCGAAGTGATTCAAACCAGCAACCAAACCCTGCTGACATTGATTAACGACATTCTCGATTTTTCCAGGCTGGAAGCGGGGGAAATGCCTCTGGAACGGCGCGAGTTCGACCTGAACGCCTGTTTGGAAGAGGTAGCGGATTTGCTGCTGACTCAGGCTCAGTGCAAGGGACTGGGGTTGTTTACCCTGGTAGGCGACGAGGTGCCCACCCGGTTTGAAGGCGACGCCTATCGCCTGCGACAAGTGCTGATGAATCTGGCGGGAAACGCGATTAAATTTACCGAGGCGGGAGAGGTGACGATCGCGGTTTCTATGGACGATAAGGTAAATGGGTCGGTGTGCTTTGAAGTGCGCGATACCGGGTTGGGAATCTCGCCGGAAGAACAGCAAAAGCTATTTCGAGCGTTCTCGCAACTGGATACGTCTACCACGCGCAATTACGGCGGAACGGGATTGGGCTTGGCGATCGCCAAGCAGTTAGTTCACCTGATGGGCGGCGAAATTGGGGTGCGCAGCACGCCGGGAGAGGGTTCGACGTTTTGGTTTGTCCTGCCGTTGCAACCGGTTGAACCTGCCACCACCGATGCGTCCGTTACCTCGACTTTAGCGGGATTGCGCCTGTTGGCGATCGATGCTAGCCCCACCAGTCGCGAGGTGGTGTGCCGCTACGCTCAATCTTGGGGAATGCAGTGCGACGAGGCGGTATCGTCGTCTGAGGCGATCGCCCGATTGCAGCACGCCGCCGAAGCCGGACAACCGTACCACGTGGCTTTGGTGGATTTGCAAAATCCCCAACTGGAACGGGACTTGTTCGATCGCGCCATGTTTCGCAGTCCCGATTTGGCGCAAACGCAATGGTTGCTGATGGTGTCGATCCACCAACACTCGGACGCCCGCGATTGGATCGCCCAGGGGGCTTCGGGATACGTCCTCAAGCCGATTAAGGCTTCCCGCCTCTACGATGCGATCGCTCAAACCACCCTCGGGATCTCTCCCAGTGAGAACGTCTCCAGCTCGCCCGCCTCGAAGGTACAGCCGAACCCGACCAGCATTTTGGTGGTCGAAGATACCCCGATCAACCAAAAAGTGTTGCTCAATCAGCTCGAAGTGTTGGGCTACACCGATATTAACTGTGCCGCTAACGGACAGGAAGCTCTCGATCGCCTGCAAGAGCGCCCCTACGATATCGTGTTGATGGATTGCCTGATGCCCGTCCTCGACGGTTACGAAGCCACCCGCGCCATCCGCGAGCGAGAGGGACAATCTCGCCACACCGCGATCGTCGCCCTGACCGCCAGTGCCCTGCAAGGACAGCGGGAACAATGCTTGGCAGCGGGAATGGACGACTACATCAGCAAACCGGTGCGCCTCGAAGATCTGACGCCCGTGCTGGAGCGATGGTCGCAATTTGCCACCAACCGTTGCCCCGGGGGCGTCCCTGCGGTATCTGTTGAAGGGGAGCCAGACCCCGAGACCGAGGAAACAGAAGGAACGCGATCGCACCTTAGTCAGCCCGAACCGGAACCGGAGACGCCCCTGCCCGAACTCGATAACAATACGATCGATCGCGATCGGCTCTCAGAATTATCTCGGGGCGATCGACAGTTTGAATTAGAACTGTTGCAAACCTTTATGGAAGATGCGCCGACTTATATCGAAGAAGCACGCAATGCCCTCGAAGCGGGGGAACTGACCGAACTCGCCCGTCGCGCCCACCAACTCAAAGGTGCCAGCAGCACTGTCGCCATTCGCGAGATGCCCGAGGTTGCCAAGCAGCTCGAAATTGAAGCCGAAACCAATTGCCCGGACGATGCCCGGCGATCGATCGAGCAACTCGAAGTTCTCTTACAACGAGTCCGAGAGGCGATCGCGCAGTGGGAGTAATGACTAGGGCAGCAGGCACCGGGCAACAGGAAAAGCATCCCTCATGAGTCTAGAAAACGCTCTATCGAACCCTTTTCACAAAGGCGATCGCGATGAACTGTCCCAACGCCAAGCCAACTCGCCTCTCAACCCCTGCAAACCATCATTGTTGGGTTAATTTTCTGTCAACTGTCTAAAGTAATATTAAAAGTAAGACCGTCCACTCGCGTATAGCAACCCAAAACTATTGTGAAATAGCGATCGCTCTCCCAGAAAAGACCATGTCCAAAATTCTCGTAATTGAAGACGATGCAGCCACTCGGCTTTTTTTAAAACGCGACTTGCAACTCGAAGGGTATGATGTTGATTTGGCAAAAAATGGTTTAGACGGACTCGAAAAAGCCAAACAATCGCGACCGGCATTAATTATTTGCGATTGGGTCATGCCCGAACTCGATGGCGTAGAAGTTTGTCGCCAGATTAAAGCCGATCCGAAGATTTCCAAGGCTTTTTTTATTTTGCTGACCTCTCGCGAGGGAATCCGCGATCGCGTGGTGGGACTGGATTCGGGGGCAGACGAATTTCTCTCCAAACCCGTCGATCCCAGCGAACTGCTCGCCCGGGTGCGGGCGGGATTGCGCCAATACCACCTGACCCAAGAACTGAGCAAAACCAATTCCAACCTCAATCAAACTCTGGAACGACTGAAGCAGACTCAAGCTCGACTGATTCAAAGCGAGAAAATGTCAGGCTTGGGACAGATGGTGGCTGGGGTGGCGCACGAAATCAATAATCCCGTCACCTTTATCGACGGGAACTTGGGTCATGCCAGCGAATATATCGACGACCTGTTGCGGCTGGTGCATCTCTATCGCCAGCACTATCGCGAGCCGGTTGCCGAAATTGCCGACGAACTCGAAGCGATCGATATAGACTTTCTGATCGGCGACCTCCCCAAGCTACTGTCTTCGATGAAAATGGGAGCGGAGCGGATCCGTCAAATCGTGTTGAACCTGCGTAACTTTTCCCGGCTCGACGAAGCCGAAATGAAGGAGGTCAACCTACACGAAGGACTCGACAATACCCTGATGGTGGTGCAACATCGCTTGCAATCGGAAGACGGGACGCCGCGAGTTGACCTCGAGAAGCACTATGGCGATTTACCGCCGGTGCAGTGTTACGCCGCACAGCTCAATCAGGTCTTTTTGAATATTATCGCCAACGCGATCGATTTTCTCGACGTCGATCCTGCCTCGGATGGTTCTAAAATCTGGATTCGCACCGAAGTGACAGACGAGGACTGGGTGAGGGTTTCGATTCGCGATAACGGTCCGGGAATGAGCGAGGAGACGCGATCGCGCATTTTCGATCCTTTTTTTAGCACCAAGGCGATCGGTGAGGGAACGGGAATGGGACTCTCGATTAGCTATCAAATCGTGGTCGAACGCCATCGCGGTCGCCTGCACTGCCATTCGGTTCCCGGCGAGGGGACGGAGTTTGCCATCGAAATTCCCCAACGGCAGTTTGAGGATGAGGAGATGAGGGGATGAGGGGATTTCATCGAGCGATACCTTTCACCAACGCTGGAGTCTATGTTGTCATCGTCACGACACAATAGGAGTTAGAGCCAACAAAGTTGCTCCCGCTCCCCCTATCTCCCTATCCCCCTATCCCCTAAGACATAACCTTTACTTATAGGGCTAATCGTCTAAATCTCTTAATTTTATCTTTATTTTTGGAAAACGAACCTCTACTATAGAAATAAGTCAATTGCAGTTTAGATCTGCAATCATTAATTTCAATGTATGGTTCCGTGTCGTGTCGGGCGCGAGGGATCTGCAAGCCGTATTCGAGGTGTTAGCGAATGAGTCAAGTCTTCGACCAGACCCTCTGGTTGGTGCCTTGCTATGCCATTATTGGCGCAGTGCTGTCCCTGCCGTGGTCGCCTGGATTTATCCGTAAAACCGGACCGAGACCGGCAGGTTACGTCAATATTCTCATGACCTTATTGGCATTCGTGCATAGCTGCCTTGCCATTGGGTCAACTTGGGATCAACCCCCCCAACAGTTGTCCGTCAGTTGGCTGAATGCTGCCGGATTGAACCTTACCATCGATATTTTAATTTCCTCGGTCACTGTCGGCGCGTCGATCGTGGTGACCGGATTGAACCTGATCGCGCAAATTTACGCGATCGGCTATTTAGAAATGGACTGGGGATGGGCGCGATTTTACGCGCTCCTGGCAATGTTTGAAGCCGGAATTTGCGCCTTAGTCCTGTGCAATTCTCTATTCTTCAGCTACTTCATCCTGGAAATCCTCACCCTGGGGACGTACCTGCTGGTGGGATATTGGTTCAACCAACCCCTAGTGGTCACCGGGGCGAGAGACGCATTTCTGACCAAGCGGGTCGGAGATTTAATCCTGCTGATGGGGGTAGTGGCGATTTTACCCCTCGCCGGAACTTGGAATTTTGACGAGTTGGCAGCGTGGGCAACCACGACCGATCTCGATCCCACCCTCGCCACCCTGTTGAGTTTGGCATTAATTGCCGGACCGCTAGGCAAATGCGCTCAGTTTCCCTTGCACTTGTGGTTGGATGAGGCGATGGAAGGACCCGTCCCTGCCACGATTTTGCGCAACTCGATCGTGGTTTCGACGGGAGCGTGGGTGCTGATTAAACTGCAACCGGTAGTTGCCCTATCCCCAATTGGCTTGGATGCGGCGGTGTTTATCGGTGCGGCAACCGCTGTTGGAGCCTCCGCGATCGCGATCGCCCAGGTGGATATCAAGCGCGTCTTCTCCTACGCCACCAGCGCGTACATGGGATTGGTCTTTATCGCTGTCGGCACCGGACAGTCGGAAACGGCGCTGATGCTGCTGTTAACCTACGCGATCGCCATGGCATTGTTAGTGACGAGTACGGGAGGTTTTGTTTTAAACAATATTTCCCAAGACCTGACCCAGTACGGCGGGTTGTGGTCGCGCCGTCCGATTTCGGGATTGTGCTATATCGTTGGCGCGGCGTCGATGGTTGCCATACCGCCTTTAGGCAACTTTTGGTCGCTAGTGCAGACGATCGATTGGCTGTGGCCCCAGCGTCCGGCTCTGGTTGGCGTGGTGGCGTTGGTGAATGCCTTAATGGCCTTTAGCCTGACGCGGGTGTTCTGCCTGGTATTTTGCGGCAAGCCGACGCCGATGACCCAGCGATCGCCTGAAGGCTTGTGGGCGCTGGTGTTGCCGATGACGGTACTCGCTGGATTCGCCTTGCACATGCCGCTGATTCTGTTGCAGTGGAACCTGTTACCCAACTGGCAAATCGCCAATCAAGGCATTGCCACGCTGCTGCTGTGGTCGAGCATTCTCGGCATTGCCCTGGGGGCGTTTATCTACCTCAACGACAAAGTGGAAAAACCGGTGCGCTTCGGTTCTCAAGCCATCCAAGATTTCTTTGCCTACGATTTCTATACCGCCAAACTGTATCGAGTGACGATCGTGTTCGCGGTCGGACTCGTATCGAAGATCGTGTATTGGATCGATCGCTATCTGGTCGATGGCTTTGTCAACCTGGTCGGTTTGGCTACGATGGTCGGCGGTCAGGGATTGAAGTACAACATCTCGGGTCAGACTCAGTTTTACATGCTCTCGATCTTGCTGGGACTGACCCTGTTCGGAATCGTGGCATGCTGGCCGCTGCTGTTGCAGCTCTAATTCTGTCGATTGTCGATTTGAGGACGTTAACTCACCCATGCTCTCCGTACTCATCGGACTCCCTATTATCGGCGCTGTTGTCGTCGGTTTGCTGCCCCAATCGTGGGCAACCCAGCGGGTGCGCCAAGTGGCGATCGGATTCGCCATCGCTGCCTTTGCCTGGACTGTGTGGTTGCTGGCGCAATTCGATTTGAGCGAGACCGGCTGGCAATTTAGCGAATACCTGCCGTGGATCGAACCCATTGGCTTGAGCTATTCTCTCGGTGTAGACGGTATCTCGATTTCGCTGCTCGGGCTCAATAGCCTGCTCGGGGCGATCGCCATGTACTGCACGCGATCGGACGTAAACCGTCCCCGGCTCTATTACGCCCTGATTTTACTGGTCAATGCCGGACTCGCCGGTGCCTTCGCCGCCCAAAACCTATTGCTGTTCTTCTTGTTCTACGAACTCGAACTCATCCCGATTTACCTACTGATTGGAATTTGGGGCGGAAACAAGCGCGGTTACGCCGCGATTAAATTCCTGCTGTACACGGCAGTGTCGGGATTGCTGATTCTGGCGGCGTTCTTCGGCATTGCCTGGTTGAGCGAATCGTCGAGTTTCGATTACGACGCGATCGCCACCCAAACCCTCTCCATGAGAACGCAACCGATCCTGCTGACCATCGTTCTGATCGGTTTCGGCATCAAAATTCCCCTGGTTCCGCTGCACACCTGGCTCCCCGACGCCTACGTGGAAGCCTCTCCCCCAGTGGCGATGCTTCTCGGCGGCGTGTTGGCGAAATTGGGAACCTACGGCTTAGTCCGCTTTGGCTTGCAACTGTTCCCCGATACCTGGTCTACGGTTGCTCCCGGATTGGCGATTGTCGGGACCGTCAGCGTCATGTACGGCGCACTCAGCGCGATCGCCCAGCAGGATATCAAGCGCATGGTCGCCTACAGTTCCATCGGTCACATGGGATACATCCTCGTCGCCGCCGCCGCTGGAACCCAACTGAGTATCCTGGGAGCCGTGGCGCAAATGGTCAGCCACGGTCTGATTCTAGCGATCTTATTTCACCTGGTCGGCGTGGTGGAAGCCAAAGTCGGCACCCGCGAGTTGAAACTGCTCAACGGACTGATGAATCCGATTCGCGGCTTGCCCCTCACCAGTGCGTTGCTGATTGCAGCGGGGATGGCGAGTGCGGGGATTCCCGGCTTAGTCGGATTTGCCGCCGAATTTATCGTCTTCCAAGGCAGCATTTCCACCTTCCCGATTCCGACCCTGTTGTGCATCATCGCTTCGGGATTGACCGCCGTGTATTTTGTCATTTTGCTCAACCGCACCTGTTTCGGCAAACTCGACAACGACCTCGCCTACTATCCCACCGTGTCTTGGTCGGAACGGCTCCCCGCTTTCGTGTTAGCTGCCACGATTTTCTTCCTTGGCATTCAACCGAATTGGTTGGTGCGCTGGATGGAACCGACCACCAACACCCTAGCGGCAAATTTGCATTTCGATCGCATCGAACGGGTCGCAATGCACTGGCAAAAATAACCGCACCGAACCGAACGAACTCAAACGCAACTCGTCATGGTACAAACCGCACCGCAATCTCCGACCAAACTCCCCCCATCCAAACACGAATTCGCCGACGTCGTGCATCGGTTAGAATCCGGTGGGGCAATGTTGCCCGACAGTCCCGAAAACTTAATGCAAATTATCGGGATTTATAAAGCCTACGCCGTCCCGATGGATTTCTACTGGCGGGACTTGCTCTACATCGGCGAGCGCGTGTTTATCGATCCGCTACCGTTCTTTAAATACTTCCTGCCCAAAGAGTATTTAGACCTGCACAATCACTATGCGGGGGAGGATGCGGACTATCGAGTTTGGCAAAAAGGCGAAGCGTCGGCGCATCCGGAACTGTTAGAGTTCATTGAAAAGGGCGAAACCGGCAAAAAAATGCCCAAGTTATTCCATCATTGGTGGCACGATCGCATCAATATGGAATTTGCCGAAGAATGCATGAGAGCCATGCTTTGGCATCAAGGGATGGGAGGGCAGTTTAACGATTACCTCGAAAGCGACGAATACATCGCCAATGCCGATCGCGCTATTAAGGCATATTTCAAATACAATCCGCCGATGCTGGCGCTGTACAAGCTATTTCCCACCATGTTCCTCGAACAGGTGCGACAGGCGTCGTATTATGCTAATTTGGGATTGTTCTGGGAAGTGATGGCACCGGTATTCTTTGAAATGAGCGATCGCTACGATGCCGGAGAATTTAAATCGGTTCCCGACGCGATGAATTTCCTAGTCAATGGCATTTTTATCGCGGCAGGTCGTCCGATTTACCATCACGTCTACATTCGCGGCGAATGCTACGAAATTATTCCCAAATCGAAAGGGTTTATGTGGCTGTACGAAGCGGCACTGCCTTACGTGGAGGCAATTTTCTATCGAACGTCCCCGTTTAGAGGCACGAAATCGTACAACGCCCAAGCCCATCAAGTGCCGGACGAGCAAAAAGATTTCCACTACGGCATCCTGTACGCTGACGTGTTTCCAGTGGGAACCGCTGGCATTCCGCCGACGTTATTAATGCAAGATATGTATCACTTTTTGCCGCCCTATTTGCGCGACTACTATCGCCAGCACTGTCGCGGCGAAGACGATACGTTAATCCAACTGGGAATCACGTTCCAGCGTTCGATGTACGTGGTGACCTCGGCGGTGTTTCAAGCCTTGCGGACGGCGCTGTTGTATCCCCTCGACGATCCGAATCCGAAACACTTGCAAGCCAATCGCGCCTTCTTTGAAGCGCAGTTAGATCGGTTCAAGCGTCCGGAAGCACGGCTGCGCCAAATTCAGTATCCAACCTATCGATAACAGCATTAATATTTGAAGTTTTCCAGCGTAAACCCTGCGCCTGTCTCGACCGCACATGCATGGATGGATTCGGTCTGACAATTCGGCTAGTCTTCGCTGAAAGTTCCATTAGGTTGGCTATCTAGCAGGTGGTGTTTGGGTTTATCTGGAATCACGGGGACGGACTGCGGTTCGTCCTTTCTTTATGTCTAAATTTAAATAGGTTAATGCTAATCCGCGATCGATAAGTCCTAGTTTATACATGGTATTTATGATTCAACTTTTTCATGGGATTGCATCCAACCAAAAATCGTGTATCATAAAAATATGAAAACTGCTAGAGCGCTTAATTTTTTAGCGCCTCGACTGTACATTTTATCGCGCTTATTCGCGCCATAAGTTTTTGTTAATTGCCAACTCATTTCCCGTTCGGTCAATTGCCGAATCCATCGGGATTGATTTGCCCTAAATCATTGCGCCGTGTCTGGTGCAAAGGAGGTATCGCGAGCTATTTTTCTAGGTTGTCCCGTCGGAAGTTTTTAGCAACAGCGAGTGCGTCGGCGGTTGGCTCGATCTTGCTACAAGGTTGCCAGGAAACGCACCGGCGGCAAATATTGGCAAAATTTTAAACATTCCGTTTCACCGACCGCGCGATCGCGACTGGAGTATTGCGCAACTACATCCTCGATTTCCTTTACAATCGCTGCGATTTCGACGAGTCGGCGTAACTATTATTCAAAATTGCAAAGCTTTCCAGAAGGAAACTCGAAGCCATTCAGACCGCACTGCATGGAATGGAAATTCAAGCAGGTTGGCTATCAAGCGGTTTAAAGTCGGGTTTTCTCTGGAATGACGGGGACGAATTGGGAGTTCGTCCCTTTTTTTTATCGAAAAACGGGAAATTTGTTCTAGTGGGATTATCGAGGCGATCGCGCGATCGCCCCATTTTGGTTTTATCCCATTAATAACACATTATCGATAACGTGAATAATCCCGTTATCGGCTTCAATATCGGCTTGAACCACCGTTGAGTTTTTGACTTCAAACCCATCGGAACAATCAATCGGAATTGGCGATCCTTCTACCGAATTCACCGACTCCATTTGAGCGAGATCCGCTTGGGTCAGCTTTCCCGGAACCACATGATAGGTTAAAATTCTACCCAATTGAGGCGGACTCGTCACCAGAGATTCGACCGTTCCCGGTGGGAGTTTGGCAAAGGCGTCATCCGTCGGGGCAAATACGGTAAAGGGACCGGGACTTTTGAGCGTCTCGACTAAATCTGCAACTTTAACAGCGGTGACTAACGTTTCAAACGACCCCGCACTGACGGCAATATCGACAATATCGGGCATGGATTTTTACCTCATCTATTCGCCAACGATCGATCGAATGGCTTCAACAATTTTGACAGAAATTCCCTACTTGAAATTTACCATTCAAGGGTGGCAGTAGGGGCGATCGCTCCCTCGACGGGATTGACCGGTTTGCCTATTATCAACATACTCGTCGATTGAGCCACTGTTCAACAATCCCGAAATGTTGCCTCGTCAATGAGAGTAAGATAGGGAAGTTGTCACCTAGGGTCGTCGCTGCTTAATACAGCGATCGCGCTGAGTTTACCTGAAATTAAATTTCCGACGCTAAGCTAGAGGCAGGGTTCTGGGGTTCTCGATCGCTCCGATGCGATCGCCCAGCTCGGGCATTTGAGACGAACGGCACGGATTCAATGCCAGCTTGTTGAAAAATATTTTCGTTAATTGCCGAAATTGCTGTAGAATCGGGTGTATCGATCGCCTACGCTGATGTCAGTTCAAAACCAATATGGATCGATGGTTAAGCTTACTACTTCAATTTGCCATCCCGGTTCTCAAGTCAATCGTTTACGCTAAAATTGGCGAGAAACTCGACGATCTCTCGTCGGAGGTCAAACCGGCGATGGCAAAGTCGAGCGATCGCGCCGTGGGATCGGAGGGCAGCACCGCATTAGTCCGCTACGCCGCCAACGCCACCAGCGAACGCCTAGACGCCTTTTTTGACGACGTTTCGTGGGATTTTTCCCCCTCCGAATCCGAACCGTCGGCTTGGGAACTCCAGAAAGAACGGTTCGTTCAAGCCAAAAACTTACAACAGCAATTTGTCGAAGGTCAGCGCGAAACCTTACTCAAGCTTGCGGCGCGTCAGCGCGAAACCACGCTGAAATTGCCCGAAGTCCATCAAATCCTGGAACACTGGCCCTTACGCCTGTTCCCCTCGCAACTGCTCGAAACTCACCGCCAAGCCAATGTCGCGCCGTTGCGAATTTTTCTGGCACCCCCTCACATTCACTTCGAGCAATTTGGCGAAATGCCAGCCAACGTCCCGGCACTGGAACTGCGCTTGGCGCAAGGACTGCGAGAATTCCTCGGACGCCACTATCCCCTCCACGGCGCGACCCGACCGACGGAATTTTTAGGCGGTGCGTGGGAGAGCAAGCGGTTCCACAGCGAATCGAGCATTAAGGCGCTCTTTGGAATGCTCGCCTCCGAACCGACGCTGATTTTGGAATCGGAAACCGACGGCGATCGGTTGAATTTTCGCATGGCGTATTGGGGATTGGGACAGCCCACGTATTATTACCGCACGTTATTTAGTATTTCTTATCGGGAATTGTTGGAAGAATCGGCAAAGCAACGGGCGCTGAAGTGGAAAATCGTTCGCGAAAAACTGTTTCGATTGGGCAAGAGTGTCGAAGAAGTCAATCGTTTGGGCGGCGACAATTGTTATAACTTGCAAGTTCTCGAAGAAGCGCAAGAGTTGCAACAAGTCGGGATCGACCCGGATGACTTGTGTTTCGACTATCGATTTAACGAGAAAGATTTCGAGGTGCTGTATCGCTTCCTGCTCACCTGTCACTCCTTGGTGGCGGGATGGATGGCGGATATCCATCATTTAATCTATACGGACGCGCCGCCGTTGTTGCCCAGTTTGTTGCCGCAAATCGTCGAAGATAGCCGCGATCGCGAGGCGATTGGCTCGATTTTAAATACGACGATTTCGATTTACCGAGATGTCTTGAAACTGTTGGCGATCGAGCGACCCTATTGGCAACCGGAACTGACGTTAAAACTTGCCTTGAGTTTAGCCGAATTGCCGGATAAATCTTGGGCGCGATCGCAATTAGAAGATTCCCTGCGCGCCTGGGTGCAACAGCGACGTTTACCCTCGGAAAAAATCATCGAACCCCTCGAAGCAATGCGCCTGGTTGTAACGCCCACTGACGAGCCTTACGTGGAACTGCTGCAAGAATGCTTGCAAGCCCTCGACGACCGACGCGGAACCCAGCTAGCGCGGGAAATGTTGCAGGCGATCGCGGCGTTGAAACACCAAGAGCAATCGACCAACTTTACCCTCGATCGGGTGTTCTCAGACCTCTCGGGAACGGTGCAAGCGGTCGCCATCAGTCCCGACCGAGACACCGCGTACAGTTGCACTCACGGGAATGATATTCAAGCGCGATCGCTGCTCGATGGGGCTGGAATTCGCACCTTCAACGGTCATTCCGGTGGCGTGCTGACCCTCGCACTCAGCGGCGACGGATGCCTGCTCGCCGGAAGCGATCGCTCGAAAAATCGCAGTTATATCCGCATTTGGGAACTTCCCGAAGGAAAATTGCAGCGGACGCTCTTCGGACATCGCAAAGGCATCCATTCCCTCGCGATCGCTCCAGACGGTCGTACCCTCGCCAGCGGCAGCCACAAGATTAAATTGTGGAATTTGGAGACGGGAGAGCCGTTTCAGACCCTATTCGGTCACAAACAGTGGGTCTACGCCTTAGCGATCGCGCCGGACAGTCGTACGATCGTGAGCGGGAGCGAGGATAACAGCGTGCGGGTGTGGGACGGACAGTTGGGAGAACTGCGGCGCACCTTGTACGGACATCGCGATCGCGTGCGAGCCGTGGCGGTGAGTCCCGACGGACAAACCATCGCTAGTGGGGGCGACGACCATACAATTCGATTGTGGGATTTTGAGTCGGGTCAGTTTTTGTGCGAGTTGAGTGAGGGAGCGGAGGCGGTGAATTCGTTAATTTTTACCCCGGATGGCAAGTATTTGGTCAGCAGCAGTCAGGATAAGACGGTGAAAATTTGGCATCTGGAACGCCACCAGGTCGTGCAAACTTTGGTCGGTCACACCGCTGGCGTTAAGGCGATCGCGTTGAGTCCCGACGGTCAAACCTTGGTGAGCGGGGGCGAAGATCGCACGATGCGCGTCTGGCACGATCGCTGGGTGGTGGCGAGGCAGGAGATGGCGGCTGTGGCGGGATAGGGAGAGAAGAAAGAGAAGAAGGGTTTTGAGAAAAACTATCAACTGGGGTCGTTCGCTCGTCGCGGTTTTTGAGATTTACACAACCGGGATTCGTGAAGTGCCAAATGATTGTGCCCGATCGCTCCCTGCTTTGCCGATTCCTGCGATCGCATCTTGTTAACCTTGCGTTAACTTGGCATCGCAACGATCCCGCGAACGACTGAAAGTGAGGCGAATGCGATGCGATAATCAGAGATTATTTTACCAGAAAACGCTCGATTGAATCCTTAAGATAATCAAAATTTAAAATCATAGCAAAATCCGTCGCGATCGCCAAGATAATTTGGACGAAACCCCCTTGTCATTTTGGACAACTAATTGAGAAAATCTATATATAGCAATACTTCCTATCCCCCGCGATCGGATTGTAAATTTTTGCAAACAACCTGCCCTCTGACCTCAAATTTGTCTTAATCTAGTCTTAACCAGAGATCCGGTCAATCTAGGATTCAAGATTAGGACGATCTGGTCTGGTAACATCTCAAGTACGCGAACAATGGATAATACTGGGGAACCTCCGCAAGTTCCAGAGTTGGGTAAAGTCGCGATCGTTTCGGCGATACCCGGTCGAGTCCGGCTGCGAGTGAAAGACAAGACCGACACGGATACGCTAGACGCGCTGGCTCGGCAGCTTCGGAACCAAACGGGAATTGACGACATTCGCACCAACGCGCGCACTGGAAGCTTAACCGTTCGATTCGATCCCGACACTGCGTCAGTCTCCCAACTCCTAGCACCGCTCCAGCTTCGAGATATGGCGATGTTGCCTGCGGTTGCGGCGCCAGAATCCTCATCGGCGATCCGTTCGGAAGAAGTCAACACTGCCCTGAAGCGCCTCCAATCCTTTATTCCGCCAATTTTAGGCATTGCAATCGTGCGAGCGCTCGGCATTTACGGGTGGAAAGCGATTCCGGCGTACCTGCTGGTGACGGGACTGACGCGATCGCTCGTCGAACAACTCGATTTTGACCTATCTTTGGTGGCGCTCCCGACTGGGGACTCCGAAACCCCGACCGAGGAGAACGTCGAGCGCAACGAGTGGGTCGAAGCGATCGCCCTATCGGACGTTATCGCCCACGAAATTCCGGGACGAGTGCGCCTGCACCTGCCTCGGGTTGCCGAAGACGCCGCTTATGCGACCCGACTGGAACAACTGGCAACGGCAGAAGACGACATTACCCGCGTTCGGATTAATCCGGCGAGTGGGTCGGTGACCCTGAACTATCGGTTGCATCGATCGCCCCAGGGAATGCGATCGCGCATTGCTCGGTTGCTGGTAGCGGCGGAAACTGCGAATTTGCAAGCGGTGCCTTCGAACTCGCCACCGTCAAACTCCGATCGCGACGACACCAACAACTCTCAACCGCCGAGTGCGGGGGAGGGGGAGATCCCGAAATCGAGTCCCTCGGAAGCCAACGCCGAGCGTGAAGCCGACGACGCCGACGATGACGATGACGCGCCGCCGGATGGGCAAACGCTGCCAGAATCGAGTTCATCCGAGACCGAATCGAATGGTAACGGCGCGATCGCCTCAGTTGCGAATCCCGACCTCGAATCGACCACTCAGGCGCTGTCGGCATCAGAATCGCTCGAACTCGCCGATTTACCTGAAGATCGCGCGCCAGACAGTCCGTGGTCGCGGTTTAAATCCTCTGCCATGTCCGTCATGCTCGATTGGATGGCGAACGTCTCGATCCGCCAAGCCTGATTGCATCTACCAACCACGAAGGGGGGGTGAAATGGTTCAACTACTCGTCCAACCCGAGCGGGTGTCCCGCCAGGGCAAGACGTGCGATATTAATAACGTTTTAAAACACGAACGACGTCACAAACGCCATCAAAGCGTTTCTTATTGCATCGTCCACGCCATTGCAGGACGCATCCGATTTCGGGTTCCCAGAATTTTACAAGATCCCGAATACGCCCGACACCTGCAAGCGTTAATCGAACTCGAAAATCGTTTCGATCGCGTGCGAATCAATCGCGCCGCCGCTTGTATCGTCATTACCTACACCGGTCGCGGCGACGAAAGCGACATTCGCGATCGCTTGACCAATTTAATCCAACTGGCGAGCGAAAGCGTCATTCCCTTGCAAGTGCAACGCAAGCTGTCGCAACCGGCGACCGTGGAAACCGGGATGTGGGCATCCTTGCGATTGCCCGTCCTGGCAACGGGATTGTCCTTACTCGCCGGACCGTTCGGCTTGCCGATCCCGACGCTGTTGACTCGAAGCGCGATCGCGATCGCCGCTTTACCCGTTGCCAAGCGTGCCTTTGAAAGCATTTTCGGACAAGGTCGCTTAAATGTCGATGTTCTCGATCTCGGTGCCTTAACCATCACCATTATTCAAGGACACTCGATCGCCTCCTCGAGCATGGTGGCGCTGATCGAACTGGGCGAATCCATCCGCGATCGCACCGCTCGATCCTATCAAGATAAAACCGCCGATTTACTCAGTTCCCTGGCTCGCGTGGTGTGGGTAGAACGGGACGGCGTCAAATATCAAATTGAAATCGAACAAGTCGAACCCGGCGACACCGTCATCGTCTATCCCGGCGAACAGGTTCCCGTAGACGGTCCCATCCTGCGCGGGGAAGCCACCATTGACGAACAAAAACTAACCGGCGAAGCCATGCCAGCCTTGCGCCGCGAGGGAGACACCGTCTACGCCTCGACCCTGGTGCGCGAAGGACAAATTTACCTGCGTGCCGACCGTTTGGGTGCCGACACCCGTGCCGGACGGACGATCCAGCTCCTGCAAGCGGCTCCCGTCCACGACACGCGCATGGAAAATTACGCCGCCAAAATTGCCGATCGCGCCGTGTTGCCCACCTTGTTGCTCGGCGGAACCATCTTAGCCCTCACCCGCAACGCCGCTCGCGCCGCCTCGATTTTAACCCTCGACTTTGCCACCGGCATTCGCGTTTCGGTGCCGACCACCGTGATGGCTGCCTTAAGTGCGGCTGCTCGTCGGGGCATTTTGATCAAGAGCGGACGTGCCTTAGAGCAAATCGGTCAAGTCGATGCGATCGTGTTCGACAAAACCGGAACGCTCACCCAAGGCGACGTTGCCATTGTCGGCATTCAAACCGCTGGCGAGTCCATCTCCACCCAGCGAGTCCTGCAAGTGGCAGCCGCCGCCGAACAGCGCATTACCCATCCCGTCGCTGATGCGATTATGACCCATGCCAACCGGCAAGGGGTGGAAATCCTGCCGCGCAAGCAATGGAACTACTGCGTCGGTTTGGGCATTCAAGCGCAAATTGACGGGTTGTCGGTCCTCGTGGGCAGCGAACGGTTCATGGTCGCCGAAGGCGTGAACTTAAACCCGCTCTACGATCGCCATCCGGATCTCAAAACCGGACGCTATCCGACGATCTACGTCGCCAGCAACGGCGAAATCCTCGGCACCATCCAATATACCGACCCGGTGCGTCCGGAAAGCCCGGAAGTCATCGACCGGCTGCGCGACGACATCGGCGCCGAACTGCACATGCTCACCGGCGACAACCGCCAGCGGGCGATCGCCGTTGCGGCTGAATTGGGCATTCCCGCCGATCGCACCCACGCCGAAGCCTTTCCCGAGTATAAAGCACAGGTGGTGCAGCGACTGCACGCCGAAGGCAAAACCGTGGCATTTGTCGGCGACGGCTTGAACGATTCGGCAGCACTGGCGTATGCAGACGTGTCGGTGTCGTTCCGGGATGGGTCGGATATCGCCCGCGAGACAGCAGATGTGGTGTTGATGGAGAACGATTTGCACGGGTTGGTAGACGCGATCGCGATCGCCCGCCACGCCACCCACATTATCCACCAAAATACCAGCCTCGTAGCCGTTCCGAATTTATCGGGATTGGCGGTTGCCGCCACAATCGGACTCAATCCGATGGCAGCGACGCTGATCAACAACGGTTCGAGCGCCATTGCTGGAGCGAACGGTTTGCGTCCCGTTCTCAACGGTCGTCGATTGGGCGATCGCGCGATCGAACCCCAATCATAAATCGACTGAAATAACGGTATTTTTATCCCCCACAGGAGGTGTGTTGTATCATGGATTTAGACCTCGATGATTTTGTTGAAGATGTCGGTCTTCCCGGTCTGGTTATCGGCGTTGGCGTCCTCGCGCTCGCACCGTTTTTCGGTCCGGCATTAGCCAAAGTCGGCAAGCCCTTGGCAAAAGCAACGATCAAAGGCGGAATTCTGGCTTACGAAAAAGGAAAATATGTCTTTGCCGAAGCCAGCGAAACCTTCAAACAAGCGATCGCCGAAAGCAAAGCCGAACTGGAAAATCCGGGACGCGAGAAGGCGATCGATTCAGTCAAGACCGTCTCGATTTCATCCTCGCCCGTAGACGAGTAAAACGAGGATAAATCGCCCGCAAGAATTGAAGTTTTGAACCTGTTAACACTGGAGCATTAGTCCTATGGCATTTAATTTTGAAGATCTGTTTGAAGATTTAGGCGCACCTGGCATTGCAGCGGGAATTGGTGCAGTCGTGCTGGCACCGTTTGCGATTAAAGCCGGCAAACCGATTGCCAAAGCAGCCGTTAAAGGGGGCATCCTTGCTTACGAAAAAAGCAAAGGCTTCTTCGCCGAAACCGGTGAAGTATTTGAAGACATGATGGCAGAAGCCAGAGCGGAATTGGCAGAAGAACAGTCGAGCAAAGCGCTGAATGCGTCCGAACCCAAACCCGAAGGTAGCTAATGCTTGGGTTGGGGGTAACGATCCCTGTCCGATCGTCCCTTGACGGTCGAATATTTGAGGGAGGGAAGGAAAGATAAATATTCGATCCTATCCCTCTTTTATGTTTTTAAACCCACAAGACGATATCAAGCAAAAAGTACAATTAATATCTAAAACAGACGAGTCCTTACCATTAATTTAGAGTTCATTGAATGACAGATAGTTCGGAGATTTCGCACGACTATGGCTGTTGAAGATCGCGCCAAACTCCAAGCCGAGCATAACGGCAAACTCGCATCGGCTTCGAGCATTTCGGCTCGGGTGATGAGTCGCGCGCCGGGACGGTTGCGGTTTCGGGTCGCCGCCGCACATCGTCACCCCGCAACCCTAACGCAGATTGCCAATTCGCTGCAATCGCATTTCCACATTCAACGAGTGCGATCCAATCCGCACAATGGTAGCATTACCGTTTATTACGATCGCGATCGCGCCAGTCACGAGCAAATTTATCGAGTTTTACAAGATTTAGATATTATCTTTGCCACAGCCATTGGGGGGAAATCCGAAGCGGCGACCGATTTAGCCGAAGCGATTGCCGATCTCAACCGCCGCGTTGGCGACGCCACTGACGGTACCGTCGATTTGCGCTTTCTCGTTCCCCTTGGCTTTGGAACGCTGGCGTTGCGACAGTTAATCGTTAAGGGATTGCAGCTCGAATTTATTCCGTGGTACGTCTTGGCGTGGTATGCCTTCGACAGTTTTATCAAGCTTCACTACACCAGCGATCCGGACGCGCCAGCGGTAGACGAGTCGAGATAACGCCTGTCCGGTCGGGAGCCTTAACATTCTTCATCCTCAGACTCGCGCGATCCAGCTTGGAGACTTTGCAAAGACTGCTCGAACGACATCCGCTGGTAAGCGTTGTGCAAGAAGTAACCGTTCATCATCGCCGACGCCAGCAACCGTCCCAGATGAGTGCGATTGGTGGTAATCGAAACGCCAAAGTGTTCGCTCGGTAAGGCTCCTAAAATTTCGAGAATGTTACGTTCCATCACGCGAGCGACTTCTGGTTCCGGGGTGGACAGTTGCGCGATCGTTTCAGTCGGCATGGACTGAATGTAGCGTCCGAGGGTTTTTTGGGTCGAGGCGGATCCCGAACCTTGGAATAAATTGGAGTTGCGATCGGGGGAATGACTCATTTGACTCCTCTGAAACCAACCTTTTAGCCTCATTGTAATTTACCTCCGAGCAAGTGCAAATGAGTACAACCGAACTGCCAGAAACGGATTTTTCGACCCAGGCGATGGGAACCCCGCGCTACACTGCACCGAACCTTCTAGCAAAATGGCACCCCAAAGACACAAAGGACACAAAGTTCAAGGGTACTAAGTTTTGTAGAAAGTTAAATCATAACCGTAGGGTGGGCATTGCCGATCGAGGAGAGATTGTGCCGATCCATTGAAACTCACAATGCCCACCTTTCCTTCTTTCGAGATGGCATCCAATCGTCCCGTATCGAGATCTTGCTTAATTGGCTCGTCCCAGACTGTTTCCTGGTAGTCTGCCAGCCACGCCACAAGTTCGTTCAGTTCTTCGGGAGCAAGTTGGGTCATCGCATTTTCGATGTCTTTAACGCTCATATCTGACACCTGTGTGGGATTGAGCGACCACAGAAATTAACGCGATTTGGAAAGGGTTTAGGCAAGCTATTGCAGGATATAAGTTGCTAACACTTTTTGCAAGTCGTAAATATTAACTTTCTTGTTGAATTTTTTTTCGAGCGGGTTGGGATCGCTACCGATCCATATTTTCAGTTCTGCGTCGGAATCAAAATGCCCCGATGTCTCAATGCTGAACTTGGTAATTTTTTTATAGGGGACAGACAAATATTCGATTTTTTTGCCAGTCATACCTTGAACGTCTACAAGGATAAGTCGGAAACTGGTGAAGATAAAAGTGTCCCGAAACACGTGAAAACCAACTTCGATGGTTTCGCCTTCAGCCAGTAACCGACCGTAATCCGATTCGAGTTTCTCGCCTTCGACAACACCAGCGTTACCTCGAATATTAGAAAGTAATCCCATGATTTTTCTCTAGATGCCTAATAGATTGCGCTTGAAAAATTATTCGTTGAATGAAATTCAATTTTTCTTGGAATTATACGTTTCGACCCGATTGTATCGGAGAAAGGCGAACGGCCGTTCGCCCCTACAGTTCCGGCGTTTTGACTCCCTGGCGACGGTGCCATATGGATCTGCGCCGCGTACGGGCGGTTCGCGAACCGCCCCTACCAAATTACTCGATCCGATTGGATTGTTAATACACGAGCGCTCGCTACTATATATCCTGTAACAAAGGTTTTGGAGAGCAAACCCCTACATTCGTGTCTCCTCTGCCGAGAAGACGACCAAACCCTTACCCTCTACCTTACATCAATCGCTCCACCTCTCCCTCGGCGTCCCAGACAATCTCGCGCAACGCCTCTAACATTTGCTTATCCGACGATTGCCACATTCCCCGCTGCTGCGCCTCTAACATCCGCTCCGCCATGTCCCGTAACGCCCAAGGGTTCCTATCCCGCACGAATTCCCGCACGGTCGGGTCGAGTAAATACGCTTGCGTCACTCCCTCATACATATAATCCTCCACGCACTGCGCCGTGGCATCGTAGGCGAATAAATAATCCACCGTCGCCGCCATCTCAAACGCGCCTTTGTACCCATGACGCATCGCTCCTGCAATCCATTTGGGATTGACGACCCGGGAGCGATACACTCGCGCGATTTCTTGGCGTAATTGGCGCACTTTCGGGTTTTCCGGGCGAGAATGGTCGCCAAAATAGGTGGTTGGGGCGCGACCGCTGGCGACTCGGACGGCGGCGGTCAATCCCCCTTGAAATTGATAATAATCGTCGGAATCGAGGAGGTCGTGTTCGCGGTTGTCCTGGTTGTGCAAGACGATTTGCATCTGCGAGAGGCGCGTTTCAAAGGCTTCGGGTGCCGATTGTCCCCGTCCCGCTCCGGTGTAGGCGTAGGCGCTCCAGTTGATATAGGCGCGTGCGAGGTCGGATTCGTCTTGCCAATCGCGGGAGTCGATTAACCCCTGCAATCCCGCGCCATAGGCTCCCGGTTTGGACCCAAAGACACGATAGCGCGATCGCGCCTCGGCTTGCTCGGGACTCAATCCCGCTGCTTCCCAGGTTTGGGTTTCCTGTCGAACCCGCGCTGCGATGGGGTTGTCGTCTGGGGATTCGGACAATTGGGAGACGGCGACGACGGCGCGGTCGAATAGGTCGATGAGGTTGGCGAAGGCGTCGCGAAAGAATCCCGAAATCCGCAAGGTGACGTCTACTCGGGGTCGTCCCAATGCCGAGATGGGCAAAATCTCGAAGTCTACGACTCGCCGGGAGGCACCGTCCCAAATCGGTCGCACGCCAATTAGGGCGAGGGCTTGGGCGATGTCGTCGCCGCCGGTGCGCATGGTGGAGGTTCCCCACACGGACAGTCCTAGGGTTTGGGGATAGTCGCCGTTTTCTTGGATGTAGCGCTCGACGAGGGCTTCGGCGGCTTTGCGTCCCACGTCCCAGGCGGTTTCGGTGGGGAGGGCGCGGATATCGACGGAGTAGAAGTTGCGACCGGTTGGCAATACGTCGGGACGCCCGCGCGTGGGTGCGCCTGCGGCACCGCTGGGGATGTAACCGCCGTTAAATCCGTGCAGTAAATTGGTGAGTTCGCTCTTGGTCGCTTGCAGGGAGGGCAGGAGCCGATCGCCCATCCAGTCTAGTTCTTTGGCGACGGTGGGTAAATGGTCTGGTATTGCGCTGTCGTGCAACCACCGATCCACTAGTTCGGCGGCGAATTGTTCGATCGCCTCTACGATATCCCCAACGGTATGGCAGGAGTTCCCGTTAACGGTGCAAGGGTTGACGGCGGCAAAATTTGCGGTCAGCGGGTCGATGTCCAACTGCAAGTCTTTGGCAATTGCTCGCGTCAATCCGAGGTGTTCCCGTCCGGGAGATCGCGCGATCGCTATGATTAAATCTCGCAATTGCCGCCCTTGGGGACACTGTCCGAATACGTGCAAGCCGTCGCGAATTTGCGCTTCTTTCAACTCGCATAAATAGCCGTCAATTGAAGTTAAAAAGGTGTCGAATTGATTGGATTCGGGGCGATCGATGCCTAATTCGCGATCCAAACTTTCCTGGCGGATTAGTTGTAAAATTCGGTCTTGAATTGCCTTCAAACGGGAAGGATCGAGACTCTGCGCCTCGTAATATTCGTCCGTCAATCGCTCTAATTGCTGTAGGGAACCGTAGAGTTCGGCGCGGGTCATCGGGGGCGTGAGGTGGTCGAGAATGACGGCTTGCGATCGCCGTTTGGCTTGGGAACCTTCTCCCGGATCGTTGACAATAAATGGATAGAAATGGGGCATCGCCCCTAACGCAATTTCGGGATAGCACTCTGCCGACAGCGCGACCCCTTTTCCGGGCAACCATTCTAAGTTGCCGTGCTTGCCCACGTGAGCGATCGCCTGCGCGCCAAACTGCGATCGCACCCATTCGTAAAAGGCTAAATAAGCGTGGGGCGGGTCTAAGTCCGGCGAGTGATAGTTAAAGCTGGGGTCGAGATCGTAGCCGCGCGAGGGTTGGATGCCCACGAACACGTTGCCCAACTGAATTCCAGCGATGGGAATCTCTGCCGGCAGGGATTCGACGCCATCCCAGCGATCGCCGATTGCCTGGCGCGCCTGGGGCGGTAAGGTGGCAAAATAGTCGTCGTAGTGAGATTTCGGCAGGGTTTGCGCCACCGGACGCAATGCCTGACTCTCGCGATCGTTGGTCGCTCCCCTCGTCAGCCATCGTATCAGTTCGTCCCCGGTCGCCGGAATCTCGTCAATGGCGTATCCCGCTTGCTGCAAGGCTTGTAAAATCGCCACGCAACTGGCGGGGGTATCCAATCCCACCCCATTGGCAAGGCGTCCGTCTCGGTTGGGATAGTTTGCCAAAATTAGGGCAATTCGGCGTTGCGAGGGGGGCGTTCGGCGCAATCTTACCCAATTTGCCGCTAACTGCGCCACGAACTCCACGCGATCGCGTTTGGGCTGGTATCCCACAATCGAGGTTTCCAGGCGATCGTGCCACAGTTGTTCCGTCTTAAACGAGATCGCTCGCGTGACAATCCGTCCGTCCACCTCCGGAAGCGCCACGTTCATCGCCATGTCCCGAGGGGCAAGTCCCTGAAACTGCGATTCCCACTGCGCTTCGGTACCACTGCTGAGAATCCCTTGCAATACCGGCACGTCGAGTTGGGCAAAAAATTCGCATCCCGGTTGGTGAATGGCGAACCCGGTGGTATTGATCGCAACGTCGATTCCCTCGAATTCCGGCAAAATCTCGGCTTGCACCTGGGGATCTCGCAGAGACGACACGAACAGGGGGATCGGCTGCAACCCCCGCGCCGCCAACGCCTGAGCCAGGGCGTCAATGGGTGCCGTATTCCCCGCCAAATAGTGAGCGCGGTAGAACAACACTCCCACCCGAGGCGCATTCGGATCGACGGCGCAATCGAGGCGATACCGTCCCACCCGAGGCACGGAAACTGGCGGCGGCGGATTGTAATGGTTTCCTAACGTTAAATCGGCAATAAATTGTAGGGCGTGGGTAATGTTGTCGATTCCCCCTTCAGTGAAATAGCGCCACACCCGATTGACGGCGGTTAGGGGAACTGTGGAATGGCTGAGGAGGTCGGGATCGGGACGGTCGTCGCCGGGGATGACGATCAGGCTGGCACCAGTTTTCTCGACGGTTTCTTTGACGACTTCCAAGCCGTAAGACCAATAGGCGCGTCCCCCCAACAGGCGCAACACGATCGCCTCTGCTTTTTCCAGCACGTCTTCGGCGTAGGTATCGATGGCGAGCTGCTGCTGCAATTGCAACAGATTGGTGGCGCGCACTTCGCTAAAGTCTGACCCGAGGCGATCGATCGCTCTGGCTAGGGTCTGAAGGTCGGTATCGGCGGCGCTGAGACAGACCAGGGGAGCGGGGGTCTGCTCGATGAAAATGACGCCCTCGGCGTCGGGGTTCCAACCGCCGGGAAGTGCAGCCAAACGATGCATCGGGGTCTCCTAAAAATACTTAAAAAGGCTGTTGAATCGGGTTTAAATTTCTCTGGGCAATGCTAAAATCATTAATTTTAGCTTATATTTCTGTCGAAACTGGAAACAAGCCACTTAACATAACAGCAGGGGTAACGATCGCTCGATGCGAGATTAGGGTTACCCGCCAAGATTATTGCCGAGCCGAACGCAGGGTTTGGCGCTGATATTAACGTTTGAAGTTCGACGGTAGCGGCGGACGGTCGTTCGCCCCGAATCGAGCGCGAGAACTGTTGTCATGCATGCCGCGAAGGTGCAATTAAGATGCAAACTGCTCGGATTCCCCTATTACATCGAACGGTGTCGGGTGCCATCCTGACCCAATTGCGGGATCTGATCCGACAAGCGGCAAGCGATCTCACTTGTAACGCGATCGTGTTGACCGATGCGAGCGTCAGTTTGTTTGAGGATCTGCCCCCACCCTTCAACGCGCCGTTTGGCGTTGTCGTGTCGCCGAGATTTAGCGTGCTGCTGGTGACCGAGGGGGAGTCGGACGAGTGCGACCCCAGCCACAACGGAACCCGTGCGAAGTCGGCGTATCGCATTGGCTTGAGTTTCGATCCCGACGCGATCGCGCATTTTTTACGGCAATTGGGCGATCGTCTCGCCGCCGACGCTGCCGAGGACGTGGGCACCACCCTCGAACGGGCGATCGAAATGCTCCAACCCAACGACGCCGCCGTGCAAAGTCAGTTTACCCTATCGCTGATCGACTTGCTCGCCCGCGACGATCCCGACGACCCGCCGAACAACGAGTATCCCTACAGTTCGGTGTCCCATCCCGTCGAGCAAGCTTTGTTGCAACAGGTGGAACGACAGCAGTTGGTCGAACGGGTCACCAAACAAATTCGCCAGAGTTTGGAACTATCCGAAATTCTCTCGACGGCGGTAGAACAGGTGCGGCAATTGTTAGATACCGATCGCCAAGCGATTTATCAATTCGACCGCCCCAAAAATACCAATTCCCATCGGATTGGCGATGCGTGTCCGGTCAAAGCGTCTCCCCTCCTCGGACGCATCACCTACGAATCCAGAGCCAGCGACGACATTCGTTCGATCTTGAACGTTCGCGAGGGCGATCGCTATTTTGCCGATTTGCCCGAACTGCGCGATCGCTACTTCCAAGGTACGATTCGGGCAATTGAAGATGTGGAAGTCTCCTATTCGCTCTATCCCGAATTCCTCGAATTCTTTCGCCAAACGGGCGTCCGCGCTCAATTGGTGTTGCCGATTGTCGTTCGCGAGCGACTGTGGGGACTCCTGATTGCCCATCAGTGCGACGCTCCCCGTCAGTGGCACGAGGGCGAGCGAGCCTTTTTAAGCAAAATTGCCGAACACCTGGCGATCGCTATTGCCGGCACCGAACTCTACGCCGAACTGCAACGGCAAAAACAAACCCTCGAACAGCGAGTGACCGAGCGCACCCAAGCCTTACGGGAAGCTCTGCTCGCCGCTCAATCAGCCAACCGCGCCAAAAGCGAATTTCTCGCCACCATGAGCCACGAGTTGCGCACGCCGCTGACTTACACCATCGGCATGTCGGCGACCCTATTGCGGTGGTCGTTCGGACAGCTCAGCGCCAAACAGCGCGATTACTTGCAAAAAATCCACGACAGCGGCAAGCACTTACTCGAACTGATTAACGATATCTTAGATTTATCCCAACTCGAATCGGGCAAAGCCGTCTTAAACGTCAGCGAATTTTCCCTCACCAAACTCGCCCTCGAAGCCCTACAACTTCACCTCGACCGCGCCGACACCGCCGATATCGAACTCAAAGATGACGTCCGACTCGACTACCACCACGATCGCTTTCGCGCCGATCGCCCCCGCATCGCCCAAATTATCTACAATCTCCTCAGCAACGCGATTAAATTTACTCCCCCTGGCGGACAAGTGATCCTGCGCGTTTGGGTGGAGCGGGGAAATGCCATGTTCGAGGTGGAAGATACGGGAATCGGCATCGAACCCGACCGCCAAACCCTCTTATTCGAAAAGTTTCAACAACTCGACACCCCCTACACCCGACAGTACGGCGGCACGGGATTGGGGTTGGCGCTGACCAAGCAACTGGTGGAACTGCACGGGGGATCGATCGAAGTCGAATCTGCGGTTGGCGACGGTTCCAAATTTACCGTCTGCATTCCCTCCCAACCGATTTCCCTCGATCGCGCCACCATCCGTCCGGCATCGAATCTTCCCGCCGACCGCGACAATCTCTCTACTGTGTCTCCGCCGCGCAACCTGGTTCTGATTGCCGATCGCGATGACGAGGCCACCCTGATTTGCGACATTCTCACCGCCGCTGGCTATCAAGTGGTGTGGATGCTCGAAGGCACCACTGCGGTCGAACAGGTGGCGTTGTTAAAGCCGCAAGCCGTGTTGGTGGATCGCCGTTTGAACGGGATGGACGGATCGGAAGTGATTGCCAGTTTGCGTCAAGCTCGCGCCACCGCATCGATTAAAATTCTGGCGATCGCCGATCCCGAAACCCTCGACAACCCGGACTACGGTTCGATGAGCGGCGCGAATGACATCGTGGAAAAGCCGATTCGTCCGGATTTGTTGTTGAATAAGATTACTGAATTGACGACGGTGAGTCGTTAGGGAGATGGGGAGAAAATAGAGCCTTTCCGAGATTATGGAGATCCCCTCCTTCCATTGAAATGTACCGCACGGGACTAATCACTGCTCTATCTTTTCTTATTGGTGACATAAGCCTTTAAAATAGATGTATCGCGGACTTTAACCCGTCAATTGATTACAATCTACATTGGCTCCTCACCCAATAGCGAACCATGACCGGTGGATCTCGACCGCCCGAACTCCCAGATTCCGAAAGACCGCCCGCTTCGGAACTCTGGCAACTCAACTCGAATCGGTCTAAATGGATCGAATACGCCATCAAAATTGGCTTAGGGATACTGACCCTAATTTCAGTCATGACCACCATCGGCATTATCTGGATGCTCGCGTTTGAATCGGCGCGATTTTTTGCCGAAATTCCGATCTGGCGGTTCTTCACCGAAACCCAATGGACGCCACTATTTGTCAATCCCAAATTCGGGATTGTCGTCCTGATGAGCGCCACAATTCTCATCGTCGCGATCGCCTTAGTGGTTGCCATTCCCCTCGGCTTGCTCTCAGCCATTTTCCTGAGCGAATACGCTCCCCCTCGGCTGCGTCGCTGGCTCAAACCCATCCTCGAAATTCTCGCTGGCATTCCCACCGTGGTTTACGGTTACTTTGCCCTCACCTTTCTCACCCCCACCCTGCAAAATTTCGTCCCCGGTTTGGAAACCTTTAACGCCCTCAGTGCCGGAATTGCCGTAGGAATTGCCATCACTCCCTTAGTTGCCTCCCTCAGCGAAGATGCCATCTACACCGTGCCCCAAAGCTTGCGTCAGGGGGCATACGCCTTGGGCGCGACCCGACGGGAAACCGTGACCGGGGTGGTCTTACCCGCCGCCCTCTCGGGGATCGTTTCTGCCTGCATTCTCGCCATGTCCCGCGCGGTCGGCGAAACCATGATCGTCTCCATTGCAGCCGGACAAAATCCCCAACTCACCTTCGATCCCCGCGTTTCCATTGCTACGATGACCGCCTTTATCGCTCAGGTCAGCATGGGAGATACCCCCTACGGTTCCATCGAATATCTCACTCTATTTGCCGTGGGAACGATGCTATTTTTAATGACCCTCTCGCTGAATATTTTTAGTTTCTGGTTCGTCAATCGCTTCCGGGAGATTTACAAATGAGCGCGCCGAGGTGGCAAACAGAATTTAAAAATGCTTTCACCCACCGCTATCGCCTAGATTTCATTTTTTCGATCGCCCTATGGATCGCCATTCTGCTCTTGCTAGCGGTACTGCTGACCCTTTTAATCGATGTCGCCGCAGACGGTTTACCTCGATTGAATTGGGAATTTATTAATAGTTTTCCCTCCCGACATCCCGAACAAGCGGGAATTAAATCGGCTTTAGTGGGTAGCGTTCTCGTCTTAATAGTTTTCATCTGCATCGGACTTCCGATCGGTATCGCGTCGGGACTATTTCTCGAAGAATTTGTCGAGCCATCTGCCTGGGTGAAGCTGTTAGAAATTAACATTAACAATCTCGCTGGCGTTCCCTCGATTATTTACGGAATGCTCGGATTGGAACTTTTCGTGCGGCTGCTCGCACCCCTCACCGGCGGTCGCAGCGTCTTGGCGGGGGGATTGACGCTTTCGCTGTTAGTCATGCCCATTGTCATCGTGGCGACTCGCGAAGCTTTACGCGCCGTTCCCTATACGATTCGAGAGGCGGGGTATGCGTTGGGTGCCAGACGTTGGGAGATTGTCGCCGCTCACGTGTTTCCCATTGCCTTTCCCGGCATTCTCACGGGGACGATTTTGGCGATTTCGCGGGCAATTGGCGATACGGCGTCGCTGCTGGCGATTGGGGCGCTCTCGTTTGTGGCGTTTCTGCCTTCGATGTCGTGGGATGGGTTGCAAGCGCCGTTTACGGTGTTGCCAATTCAGGCGTACAATTGGATTTCCCGACCGCAGGAAGAGTTTCGAATTAATGCGGCGGCGGCGATTTTGGTGTTGTTGGTGGTGTTGCTGGCGTTAAATGCAACGGCGATTTATCTGCGCAATCGTTTCCAGCAAACGAAGATGTAATCGAGCAATTCTTAGTCACGCGAGGGATAATTGAGTGGAGGGAGGTAACGGGCAAGGGGAAGAGTTGACCTTATGAGTCATCCGGTTGTAGACTTCCTATTTGAGGGGAAGTTGGGCATTGCTAAGTTGGCAGTGAATCGGCACGAGTTCAACTGGACTGACTGCGTGAGGCGATCGCATCAAATTCGTCGATTCAATATCCGACACCACCCGCTGCATGCCACGAAACGCGAAATTTGTCAAACTCGGGCGATCGCCCCGATCTCAAAACTCGTTCCACGAGCGCGACTTTTCAATAGTCTGTAGAAAAATTGGGTCAACGAAGCGATAGGGAGTTTGGCGATTTTTTCGACCCATTCCCTAAAATTGGGTATACTGCGCCCTGATTTTGAAACTTTAGATATCCTACCAAATTGCCCGAAACAACGCAAGTCCGTCTGCTAATTGAGAATTTTCTCAGCTAGGGGGTTGACAAGATCGCCGCCAAAATTGGAGTTGAGATTAGAATCAATAAAGTCGCGATTGGGAATGATTAATCTAGCTTAACCATGCGACCGTTGGGTAAGGGGGGATTCACCCCAGAGACACAGGGGGACGCGGAGAGCCAGGCTGGAGATGTTGGCGAGTTCTAATGGGTTGGGTAAGGGCGCTTCGCGAAGCGCCCCTACAGTCGCGCTATTTCGCGACCTTCTTTTTCCCTTTCCCCGACTTGCTTTTACTCTTCTTCTTGGTTGCCTTTGCCTTGGCTTTCTCTTCCTGAAGTTTCTGCTGTTTCTCCTCCTCCAATTTATCCAGGTAATAGTGATAGTCGCCGCGATAGAGATGCAGTTCGCCGTCGCGGATTTCGACGATCTTGTTGGCGACCCTGGAAATAAAGTAGCGATCGTGAGACACGATAACCACCGTTCCGTCGTATTTCTGCAATGCCTCCTCCAGCATTTCCTTCGCCGGAATGTCGAGGTGATTGGTCGGCTCGTCCAACAGCAGTAAATTTGCCGGACGCAATAGCATTTTCGCCAACGCTAGCCGTGCCTTTTCGCCCCCACTTAACGCCGAGACGGGTTTGAATACGGTTTCGCCGCTAAACAAAAACCGTCCCAACAGCGTCCGCACTTCTTCGTTTTTCCAGTCGGGGACTTCGTCGTGAATGGTATCGAGAACGGTGCGGTTTAAATCCAGTGCCTCGGCTTGGTTTTGCTCGAAGTAACCGGGAATCACGTTATGTTGTCCCAGCGACACCATGCCGTCTTCCGTTTTTTCCATTCCCATCATCATGCGCAACAGGGTGGATTTTCCAGACCCGTTTTCGCCCAGAATTGCAATGCGATCGCCCCGTTCGATCAGCAAGTTGGCATCGAGAAACAGCGGATCCTCGTTGTAAACGTGGGTGAGATTGTCGATCGTCACCACTTCTCGACCGCTGCGGGGTGCCGGGGGAAACTCGAATTTTAGCGTCTTGAGATTGCTCGTGGGCGCATCGACGCGATCCATTTTGTCGAGCTGTTTTTCTCGGCTCTTGGCTTGGGTGCTGCGGGTGGCGCTGGCGCGGAACCGTTCGATAAACGCTTGCTGGCGCTCGATTTCCTTTTGCTGGCGTTCGTAGGTACTTTGCTGGGCAATTTGCGCTTCGGCTTTTTGTTCCAAATACGACGAATAATTGCCCAAATACATGGTGGACACGCCGCGTTCGGTTTCGACGATTTTGGTACAGAGGCGATCGAGGAACTCGCGATCGTGGGAAACAATCACCATCGGAGTATTTAACCTCTTCAGATAATTTTCCAACCATTCGATCGTTTCCAGGTCGATGTGGTTGGTCGGTTCGTCGAGCAGGAGCAAATCCGGTTCTTGCAGCAGGATTTTGCCCAAACTCATGCGCATCTGCCAGCCGCCGCTAAAGGAACTGACCAGGCGATCGCTATCGTCGAGGGAAAAGCCCATTTCGGGCAAAATTTTCTCGATCCGCGCTTCCAAACCGTAGCCGTCGAAGGATTCAAACTGGCGCTGCGCCTTATCGAGATCGTGGATTAACTGCTCCAATTGGTCGGGATCGGCAGATTCCATCTCGCGGGTAATGCGACCGAGCCGCTGGTGGACCTCGTTGGCTTCGCGAAACACCGTCCAAAATTCCTCGCGAACCGTGCGCCTCGGCTCCACTTCAAACTCTTGGGTGAGATAGGCGATGTGCAGGTTGGACGGTCGCACCACTTCGCCGGAAGTGGGTTCGGTTTCCCCGGCAATAATTTGCAGTTGGGTGGATTTTCCCGCCCCATTTGCGCCGACTAACCCGACGCGCTCGCCGGGTTTGACTTCCCAAGTGACGTCCTTGAGAACGGGGTTGTTGGGATAGATTTTACTGACACGTTCGAGTCGTAGCATTATCTCCGTGGGTTGGACACGACAGGTTCGATGTAACGATGGATGGGAAGGTTGCGGCTGCGGGTGGCGGCTTCAAACGCTTCGGTGGGGAGCGCTTGTTCCACCGACCAAACGCCGGGTTTTCTCAATGTTCCTTCTAACACGAGCTGGGCGATGCTTCCAGTTCCGGCTCCAGCCGCTGCGGCGGTATCTTCGCAGGTCAAGGTCGAGTAGGATCGGGTCAGTTCGCCATTTGAATATCCGATGACTTCGGCTCGCATGGCGACTCCAATTCCGGTGAAGCGATCGCTGAACTGGGTCATGCGATAGCTAACGCGGGAGAGGAATTCGATAACCGAGGGATTTTGCAGCCAACGCTCGGGCCACCAGCGCGCCACACTCCATGTTAAATGATTGTAAAAATCCGGGAGGGAACCAAATTTCGTGATAACCGTGTTGACGGGAAACGATTCGGCGAGGGTGAAGGTTTCGGGCACGTCGAACCAGTAGACGCCGACGCGATTGTACGGTGCTGGAAATTCGACGGCTTCGCGATCGCTATAGGGTTCGATCGCCTGCCATTGTCCGTCGATCCAAGCCTCAAACGGGTGTTGCAGTCCTAAAAATGTCGTGCGCATCACGGTCACTCCCGCGCCACCCGACCCGGCGACGGCATAACTGAGGTGGATCCGTTCGGGGGAATCGAGCAGTTCGACGCATTGTTTGACCATGCTATTGGAAATGCCGGGAAACACGCCGCTATTGATAATGGCAGTAATTCCAGCCTCTGCGGCGCGATCGCGATGGGCGAGGGCATTCTGGGTAAAGGTGCGGCTGTCGCTGACATCGAGGTAATTGACCCCCCGTTCGATACACGCTTCGAGAACGCGACCGTCGCGGTATAAAAACGGACCGGCGCAATGGATAACCAAGTCAAACTGGGCGATCGCTTCTGAGAGTTCAGCCCGATCGCTCAAGTCCAATTGCAGAAATTCGACCCTGGGATGGTCGGCATTTTCGGCAGGGGGAACTTTTCCCCGACTGGTCAGCGTTAACTGCGCTTTCGTGTATTTAGCCAAGTCGAGCGCCACGCTGCGACCGATGCGACCCCGTCCCCCGATAATTACAACTCGGTACTTCATCTCCTCCCGAACGTTCAAACTGCGAATAAACCCCTCGGCGAATACCACTGGTGCGATGCGACCTCACCTATGGAACTAGACCGATCCTA
>CAYQUF010000008.1:12487-18835 GCA_964420595.1 uncultured bacterium | reverse complement strand
CCTCATCCCCCTACCTCCCCAACCGCGATGGCTGCGAATAAAAGTACGGGCGCAGTTGCGTCCGGGCATTCCCGAAATCGAACCGCCGGGATGGGTTCCCGCTCCCGTTAAGAATAATCCCTCAATCGGAGTTTTGTAATTGGCAATTTCGGGTAAGGGACGCAGGAAAATCATCCGGTCGAGGGTCATGTCGAGATGATAGTAATTGCCCCCGTAAGCTCCCAATCTGGCACCCAACTCCGCCGGACTTTCGACCCGACGGGCAATAATCGAGCGTTTGAGATTGGGGGCGTATTCGTTGAGTTTGTCGATGACGCGATCGGCAACCCGATGTTTCAACTCGTTCGTCCACCCCGTCCCGTCCAATCCGGTTCCCTCTCCTCCGGCAATTTGATAGGGAGCGAAAAACTCGATCCACAGGGTATGCTTGCCTTCGGGTGCCATCGACGGATCCAGGACGGTGGGAACGACGGCGTACATGGACGGGTTGCGGTCGGGAATTTCGCCAGCCAGGGGTAAGGCGTGAGCGGTTTCCACGTGCGCCACCGAATCGGCGATTAAAATGGATCCGATCGCGTAGTCGTCGCGATGGTCGTATGCCTCGAATCGGGGCATTTCCGAGAGGGCGCAGTCGATTTTGAGGATGGTTTCGTTGTTGTCGCGCACGACTCGGTCGAGGCGATGGCGCAAATCGGGATCGACGGGATCGATGGCACCGGGTTCGACCAGTTGCAGGAATACTCGCTTGGCGTCGAGGTTGGAAATCACCCCCGCACTGGCGCGGTACTCGTTCCCTCCGGCGACGCGAACTCCCACGGCGCGATTGTTATCGATGAGAATCTGCTCGACGGCGCGATCGCACGAAATTGTCCCCCCCCGCGCTTTTACCAATTTCACCAGCGCATCGGTCAAGGCTCCGGTTCCCCCTTGGGGTCGGGTCATACCGGGGTGGTGGCGCATCGCCATCATCATCAATCCCATGGACACCCCTTTTTGCGACGGAGGCGCGCCAATTTCGGCAGCAAGCCGCGCTAGGGGAGCTTTGACGATTTCGGTGTCGAACCATTCGCCGATGGCATCCTGGGGCGAGGAGATGGCAATGCGGACGAATTCGAGGGCTTTCTCGACCGAGCCGAAGGTGGAGAGGAGGTGGCGGATGCGGGGGAGGTCGTAACCGCGCAAAATTTGCCAAACCGCTTGCGGCGGCGCGTTAAACATCGGGGCGATCGCGTCGGCGAGTTGCTGCCAAAATTGAATAAATCCGGCATATCCCTCGGCATCGCGATCGCTGTAGCGGGCAATTTCGGCGCAGGTTTTTTCGACGGATTTATGGGCGAGGAAATAGTTACCGTTGGGGTGAGGGCAGAAGACGGTGGGATCGCAATCGAGGTAGTTGAGTCCGTATTTGTGCAGTTGCAGTTCTCGCACTACCGGTCCGAGATGGATGAATTCGTGATCGATCGCGCACAGGTTAAACTTGAATCCGGGTGCCTCTTGGGGCATGACTTCTTCCGTGGTCGCCGCGCCACCGGGAACGGAACGCTTTTCGAGTAGCAAAACTCGATAGCCGGCTTCGAGTAAGTACGCCGCACAGACAAGTCCGTTATGACCTGCCCCAATAATAATAACGTCGTAGGTTTCCATAAATGCGCTGCCCTGCCAAATTCGAGTATTGTTATTGTAGACAAGTTTGCGACAAAATTACGGACAATTGAAGAATAAAAATGCCGTAGATTTTATAAAAATTGTCAATTGGCTTGACGGGTTTAAAATCGAAAGATAGGCTAGAGGCATTCTTTGAATAACGGGTCCAGGCACATGAACGCCAACGCCGTTAGAGAACGAGAACTTCGCTTGAGCGAACTCTTCGCGATCGCCACTCGGGTCTGGCGCGATCGCTTGGGGATTGTGATGGCGATCGTGGCGTCGATTAATTTACCCATTGAGGTGGTTCGAGCGCTCTGGATTAACCTGTACCATCCCTCCCAACCGCTGCGATATTTGGGGTTGAGCTTGCTCTCGATTGTGGGATTGGTGGCTTCTATCGCGATCGTGATGTTGACCGATGGCGCGATCGCCAAACGTCGAGTTTTATTCAAACCACTCTTAACGCAAAGTTTCAAACAATTGTTGCCAGTTTTACAGACGTTCGCGATCCTGATCGTCACCGTTTTAGTCGGCACTATCTTTTTAATCTTTCCGGGGATTTACTTTTTGACGATCTACGGAATGTCGGTCTATGTCGCCGCACTTCGAAATGCCATTGGATTGGATGCATTGGTCGAAAGTAAAGATTTGGTTGCCAACCAACGGCTGAAAGTGTTTATTTTTGGTTTTGTGATTTTCGCAATTCCGGCGATCGCGAGCGATTTTATCTCGACCTTGCTCGAACCGTTTTTAGATATAACCTTTGTCGCGATCGTGAAGCGATTGGTTGTTACCTTGGTTGTAGATTTTGCCTTGATGACCCATACTATCTTCTTTTTAAATGTCGAGGCAATCTCGAAACTCGAACTGGAGGTCAAATAAACCGAAGCGTAATATGAAATCTGACGAAAGACTGAGCATTACGACCGATCTGGCACAATTTCACCACAAAGACACAAAGTTCGAGAATGCAAAGTAGTAGAGTCATTTTAAAATCGGATTTCATATAATACTGAATACGCTTTGAGATTGCGCTGACACGATCTATCAGTTAAGGCAAAATTATCGGAAAGCGTATCTCGACAAGCTTGGAAATACTACGTCATACTGATTTATAAGCTTGCACTAAGTTATCTATTAATTATATAGCGTTGAATTATTGAGGTAAAATGGTAGTCAAATCTCAAAACTTACCCTATAATGCAATTAATTCGCGAAATGAATATCAATATCTCGCTCTTGTCTTTGGCTACTCGCTCGGTTGTCCGATTTTCATCTAACCAACGATAGATATTTCTACTCTTTGGATGAATCGATCGGTCAATCTCCCCTAATCTCGATCGTCAACATCGAACAATTTTGAGCGACGTGCAGTATCGCTCGATGAATCGAAGGTGACTAGCAACCTGACAACAGGGAGAACCCACTCTAACAACCAGGTTCGTGCAATATGACACATTCCCCTATAGATTGGTTTCCCGATCGTCAAAATTTAGATATTATTCTGAATCGTCCGCTGCATAAGGCTCAGTCCCGATTTCTCGACTGGCAGGATCGCCTCAAGAGACAACCCCATCTTGGAGGGGGATTGTTAGTCGAAGCGTTAGGCGAAATGTCTGCTTTGCTCGAAGAAATACAAGTCACCGGCGAAGAACTCTCCGAGCAACACGATACTTTAATCGAGAGTCGGAAAACCCTTGAAATCGAGCGCCAACGCTATCTGGATCTGTTTGAAGGATCGCCGGATGCTTACTTTATCACCAACCTCGACGGCAAAATCGAGCGAGTGAATCAAGCCGCCGAATCTATGCTATGGCGCGATCGCGCTAGTTTAATTGGCAAACCGATTGTCAATTACATTTCCCTCGATTGTCGCCGGGAATTTCGCACGAAACTGAGTCATTTTGCTCGATTTGGCGTGCATCGCCTGCACGACTGGGACACTCTGCTACAACCGAAACATACAGATCCCATTCCAGTGTCGATTTCCGTGCGATCGCTCGAATACGGCAGCGATCGTCCGCACTTGCACTGGTTGATGCGCAACATTAGCGATCGCCTCCGCCAAGACCAACGCATTCGCTTACTCGAAAGCGGACTCGAAGCCGGGTTTCAACAGCATATCCATCGATTGCAAACCACCTTCGAACACGTACTAACGCGAGAGGTTCAGCATTACGTCAATAACAACTTACAGATCGTCAAAAGCTTGCTATCGCTGCAACGTCACGAACTCGAAGACGGAGAAGCCAGCCAGGCTTTACGAGAAGCCGAATCGCGCATCCGTCCCATCGCCAGTGCGTACCGAGAAGCCGATCGCAATTTTTCCTCAATTTCGCTGACGAATTACCTGCAAATGTTGATTGACGAGCAGACTGAAATTCATGGGATCGATCGCGATCGCATTGCGATCGAACTTGACATCGAACAGACCGATGTCACTATCAATCAAGCCGTTGCTTTAGGGTTGATTTTCAATGAATTGATTCCCTATACCGTCGAATGCGCCTTTCCCAACGAACAGACGGGTCGCATTCATATTTGCACTCGCACTCGGGACGATTGGCTCGTATTGACAATGAGCGACAATGGCACGAGCGTACCGAACTATTTCGACTTAGAAGTTGCCAACTCCCTGGGAATGTTTGTCATTCGAACCTTAACCCAACAATTAAAGGGCAATCTCCTCGTCTTTCCGCATCCCGACACGCGATTCGAACTGTCATTTCCCAAGCCGGAAGAGAAGGTTGAGGGAGTCAGGGAATTACGAGATCGTCGATAACCGACAAGGTTCGATCCCCCCATCTCCCCATCTCCCTAAGACACCGGCTCAAAGTCCCCCTTCGACGCCCCGCACGCGGGACACACCCAGTCGTCGGGAATATCTTCAAACGCCGTACCGGGTTCGATGCCGGAATCGGGGTCGCCTGTTTGGGGATCGTATTCGTAACCGCAAACCGAACAAATGTACTTTTGCATGGCGGATTTTGTCCTGCGAGCATCTTGGGAGTATGCTAACAAGCTTTGCTCGTAGGCGTCGGGGGGGTACAAACCAGCGATTAACTCTTGCAACTGCATGCGATGGATGTAGGGCCATCCCCCGTGAGCTTCGATATCCTTGAGCAAGTCGTAGAGGTCGTGTCGGTTGTTGGGTAAGGCGGGTTGAAACAGGTCTTCGCGAATGTCTCGATGCAACTGTTCGAGGGTTCGCATGATCGATAGTAGCTGATGGACGTCGCCGTGCGATTCGCTCGCTAGGGTACGAATTTTTGCAGCGATCGCCGCTAAGGTCGGGTATAATTGCTTTAACTCTAGCTCTCGATTGTTATCCATGACGCGCTCAGCCCTCCTCGCCACATCTTACAACAAGCCAATATTCGTCGAGCGCTAGTCTAACGCTTCGCGGGTGCGATCGCGATCGCATTTTCTGAAGATTTCGATCGCGCGAATCGATGTCGGAGATCGTTTCGGCATTCTGAATTTATCACAGCTCGGCATGAGGGCGATCGCGGTCAGATCTGGCAAAAAGGGGAATACTAGATAGTAAGGAAAACATTTAACGCCCCCGCGTAAGGTAAGAGCCATGTTAGTGTATACCCCCACGCACAAACTTCCCCAACCGGCAAAATTCCTCAAAATTGTCTACTCGAAAGCGAACGTAGACGGCAAACTCAACCTAGTCCCGTTTGAATTGTATGCCGACGGTTCGCTCAAGCGCTGTTATTAAAACCCGGCGTTGACCGGCTTCTAGTCGATTAAACTCTATAGGAGGATGGTCTTGAGCGAACATTACAAACCGCCGTTTCGGCGACGGGACTCCTGCAAGCGGCACGATAACTTAACCCACACTTAATCCCCTGGCGTCAAAGCTGGGGGATTTGTCGTTGGGGGTAAATTTTTCGGTCGAGGGTAGGGTCTGGCTCGAATTTCGTGTTAAACCTGGAGTGGGGTTTGAGCTGAGAGGGGTTATCTAAAATACAGTCATTCGTGAGGATAAAATTCCGTGAATTCACTGACTCTTCCAGCAATCCTGCACCGGGCGATCGCGATTTCGACGATCGCGCTTGCCACGACCGCTGCTCCGGCTCGCTCGTTTTCGCTGTTTTTTGGCGAAGATTTGGGTCGAGGCGAAAACACGTTTCTATCGCGTACCCCCAACGCCAACGGGGCGCGCGATCGGTTTTTAGATCGCCTGGCAAACGCTGGCACTGAAGATTTCGAGGCATTTCCCACCTTTACCCCCGCCCCGCTCTCGATTGATTTTCCGGGGGTGGGAACGGCAACGCTACAGGGAAACGGCTTTACCTACCAGCGATCGAGTCCAGCCATCGCCGTGGGACGCTATCCGGTTTCGGGCGATCGCTATTGGGAAGGGTCGGGAGACTTTTCGATCGACTTTTCCCAAAGCGTGGCGGCATTTGGCTTCTACGGGATCGACATCGGCGATTTCAACGGTCGCGTTACCCTATCCCTGGACTTAGCCAGCGGCGGACAAACCACGGTGGAAATTCCCCATACGATCGACGGTTTGGGGGCAAGCGTGCTGTATTTCGGTCTGATCGCCGACAATCCCAACGAGCGATTTACGGGGTTGAATTTCGGCAATACGGCATTGGGGGTCGATTATTTTGGATTTGACGATATGACGGTGGGAACGTTGGCGCAAGTGAAGTCCCCTTCCCCTTCCCCCTCACCTTCGCC
>CAYQUF010000008.1:3221-12387 GCA_964420595.1 uncultured bacterium | reverse complement strand
CCTTCGCCGTCTCCCTCCCCACCGTCAAAAACTATCCCCGAGCCATCTTCCCTGCTCGGATTGCTGCTGCTGGGAGGAGGGGCATTGTCAATTAAGCGATCGCGCGATCGCCACTCCCCAGAGACGGAAACGGAACTGAAGCATTAACCAACGCCAGCAGCGGACCGGTCTGTTCGGTGCCGTTGGCGGCTAAATCGCTGTGACATAAAAAGATGCGCTCCTCCACGCGACCGATTAAATCGAGCAGAATTCGCCGCAACCGTCGCTCGTCGTCGCGAAGGGTATCGGCTGCGGTCTGGGGTTGTCCCAAGCGATCGCGCAGAAATAAGGGGGCAGAGTGTAAAATTGCCGATCCGCCGCTAAACCACAAGGGCGATCCGGCGTCGAGCCAAAAGTGCCACCGATGGCAGAGGCGGTTGGCGCGATATTGAAAGATGGTGGCGAGGGTCACGGCGTTTTCGGCATCTCCCCAGGGTTGGCTGGGATAGGGATTGGCGGTCACCGTTCCCTGACGCAGGGTTTGAATAAAGCGTTCGACGGTAGCACTCGCCGTTGCTGAGGGAACTTGGGACGACACCCGAGCTTCCACCTGCCAATAGTGTTGGGCGGTTTCGAGCAGTTCCCGCAGTGCCGAGAGGCGATCGTAAGACAGGTTGCTCCCGCCCCAGAGAAAGGCTTGCATGGCGCGATCGAGCAGGCTTGCCGGGTCGCCGATCGCGCTGGCGTCCCAATTGGGGCGAATTTGCTCGATCCACTGGCGGATGCGGTTGTAGGCGGTCGTAGCGCGGTATCCGAGGCGATCCCACCGGGGGAACACCTCGACGGGCAACAGTTGGGGGAAATCGGGGTGCGGCTGGTAACAGCGATCGGCAATTAATCCGGCGCGGACGGGATCGATATCCGGGACGAAGTGAGGGTGGGGAATGGGGGCATCGGTGCGGGTGGTGCCCGCGTTTTGCTGGGAGAGGACGACGAGCATTTCGGCGACGGCATCGCGATCGACCAATCGCCCCAATCCCGGATAAATCAGGGCGAGCAGGGTCAGCAGGGCGCGCACGGGAGGAGAACTGACCAGCGATCGCAGATTTTTGAGGGGTCGGGTGGGGATGTGGCGATTTTGGAGAATTTCGATTAGGGTGTAGCGGGCGATCGGGTCTAAACCGGGGGCGATAATGGCAATATCGCGGGGTTGGATGCCGTGGTTGCTGACGGCATCGACGATCGTTTCGGCGGTTTGGCGCAACAGTTGCGATCGCGCCGTGGTTTGGATCGATTGCACAGATGGGGGCAATTGGGCTAAAAACATCGGATCGAGCACCAGGTTGACCGTGGCATCCTCCAGGGAGGGGGCGAGTCCGGCGGGTCGGTCGAGATCTTCAACCTGAGCGCGATCGCGCAGTCGTTCCAGGGCGCGCGGGTCGGCATTTAAGCCCAAACGCACCGCACCGTCGGGGTTGTAGGTGATGGCAACCGGACGCTGGCGATCGAGAAACAGTTCCAGCAGGTCGCTGGCGATGGCGGGATATTCGTCGGCGTCGTCGGCGAGGATGCCCCGATAGCGTTGCAGCAGGCTCTCTCGGTACGCCTCGTCGGGGAGCAAGTGTTGTCCGTAGAGGTCGAACGCCAGACCGTAGCTGAGCAAGCCGCGATCGAGACACCACTGACGCCATTGCAGTAACGCTTCGCCCATGACGGCGTGGAGGGGCTGGTTGTCCTCGCGATCGCCCGTGCCTCGATCTAAAATATCGGGTATCCGTTCGAGGGCAATCCCGCTGGCACCGGCGAGCTGTAACAGGTCGAGGGTACGGCGCACCAGGCGGTACTCGCTAATGCCCGATTGGAAGAGTTCCCCGCTCTCGAGGCGATCGCGCCACAGTCGGGTCGCCAGTTCTTGCTCGGTTTCCGGTCGCAACCGCAGGGGAAACTGCGCCGGAAGGTGCAATTGTTGGATTAATTGGGGCCAGAATAGGATAACCTCGTCTTGGAAAAAGCCCAGGGGCGTGGTGGATCGCGCATTCAATCGCCCGCCAGCGGTTCCGTCGAGGCGATCGCGCAGGTCGAGGCGGTTGTCTCCGTTGGCAGCGAGGGCGAGAAATGGTGCTTCCACAGCGGTGGCGGCAGATTGCCACTCCTGCAACTGTCGGATTGCTCGGGCGGTCTTCCCGCTACGCCTCGCGCCGGTTATCCAAATGGCAGAATCGGTCACCGATCGTTGGCAGGTGAATTTGCTAAGATACTACGGATTCCAGAGCGGGGTGCTGCGATCGGCTCTTGATGTTGCAAAAACGCGACGCCTTCCCCATTTTCTCTGGCAATCTCCTAAGCATTATAGACTATCGCGGCTCATTGTCGATCGTTATGAAAAGGTCAATTTTTAGCAACCTGAAAACCTATTGGCAATTTTCGCAGCGATGGCTGTTTGAAACTCCCGAACGGGCGCTCGAAGACGCTTATCAAGCGGCGTTAATGATTCAGGCGATCGAAAACGATTATTTTGGCGGGCAAAAGGTTTCGGCGCGATCGCACCAATACAGTCCCAATGAAATTGCCCATTTACAGCAAGAAGTTCAAAAGTATCTCGATACGATTAAACTGCGACTGAGCGAGTATAAAATTAGTCGGGGAGTGGTGAATTTAGTCAAGCCCGCCCAACCGAATTCCGTCAAGTTCGACGATTCCGACAATGCCGATTTTCGCGGCTCGTTCGACGCTCGACAGCAGCTTTCCGAGAGTTTAGAGAAAATTAAATTCATCGATCGCACCACCCACCGCTACAATGCCAAAGCCGGTACAAAAACCGGGCGATCGCGATCGCAACCATCCTCGAAATCCAAAGATAAAAACGCCACTAAAGCCTTACCCGAACCCGCCATGAGCGAGGACAAATCGCGCTTGTCGAAAACCGGCGATCGCGATCGAAAGCAGAACGAGCGAAAAACCGAAGACAGCGATTCCTATTCGGCAACCTTAGAAACCGCCTCGGAAGTCGAGAACATTTCCGCCCAAACCAGTTTCTTGCCGCGATCGATCCTGCGCACCCTCGATCGCCTCAAGCGCGAACTCGATCCCAAAGCCGAAACGGAGGTAATTCGCAACTTTCGCACCTCTAAAACCAAAACCGCGATTTCGCTCAAATTTATTTTATTGTTAATCTTAATTCCCCTACTGACCCACCAAATCGCCAAAAACTTCGTCGTCGGCCCCATTTACGATCGCTTCTGGGGCGAAACCGTCGAAGTATTTATTAATGGCGACATGGAAGAAGAAGCCTATCGCGAACTCGAACATTACGAACGACATTTAAAATTCCAAATGCTATTGGGGAAAGCCCCCGATCTCAACGACTCTGAAATCGAAGAAAGACTGCACGAAAAAGCTGAAGAAATCAGCCATCACTACCAACATCGCAGCAATAGTGCCATTAAAAACATCTTTGCCGACATCGCGTCCTTTGTTGCCTTTGGCATAGTCCTGGTCAATAGCCAGCGCGAAATCGAAACCCTCAAATCCTTTATCGACGATATCGTGTACGGACTCAGCGATAGCGCCAAAGCCTTTATCATTATTTTGTTTACCGATATGTTCGTGGGATTCCACTCCCCCCACGGTTGGGAAGTCATTCTCGAAGGCATCGCCCGCCATTTGGGATTGCCCGAAAGTCGCGAATTCAACTTCCTCTTTATCGCCACCTTTCCCGTGATTTTAGATACTATCTTTAAATACTGGATTTTCCGCTATCTCAACCGCATCTCTCCCTCCGCTGTAGCCACCTATCGCAATATGAACGAATGAGCGTTATGGATCTCAAACTTGGCGCGATCGCCTTTACTATTGCATCTGTTAGCATGGCTTTGCCTGCCAACGCCGTCAATCCCGAACACCTGCAACAACTCAAAACCACCGGTCAGTGTCCCCAGTGCGATCTCGGTGGTGCCAACCTAGCGGGACTCGACCTCAGCGGCGTCGATTTGCGCGAGGCGAACCTGAAAGAAGCCAACCTGCGCAATGCCAACCTCAACGGCGCGACCTTGCGCGATGCCAATCTCCTGCTCGCCGATATCGTCAACGCCACCCTGCAAAATACCGACCTCGAACGCGCCGTCCTCGGAAGTGCCGCCATGGGGGGAACCAACTTGCAAGGGGCAAACTTGAACTATGCCAAATTGGGTCGCACCAACCTGCGCGATGCCAACCTCAGCAACGCCAGTCTCCTCGCCGCCAGGCTCACCTTTGCCAACTTGCGCGACGCCAACCTCAGCTATGCCAACCTCAGCGGTGCCAACCTCGCCAATGCCAATTTGGATCGCGCCTATCTCGACACCGCCACCCTCGAAAGTGCCAATTTCAGTAACGCCAATTTGGATCGCGCCTATTTAGTCGATACCAACCTCAAAGGGGCAAATTTGACCGGGGCCGATTTGAGCGATGCCAACCTCACGGCGGCGAGTTTGGGATCGGCAAATTTCTCTGCTGCCGATTTATCCGACGCCATCCTGCAAGATGCCAGCCTCAACCGCGCCAATCTCGGTCGCGCCAAGTTGGGATACGCTGATTTAACTCAGGCAGTGCTCAGCAACGCCAACCTGTCGGGAGCAGATTTAACCGCTGCTAACTTATCGGATGCTTACCTGTACGACGCGGATCTCAGTTACGCCAACCTCACCGACGCTAACTTGGAACGCGCTAACTTGAGTCTGGCAGATTTGTCCAATGCCAATCTCAGTTATGCCAATTTAACTGATGCGGTGTTGCAAGAGGCAATTCTCACCGAGGCGACGGTGCGGGGGACGTTTTTGGAAGGGAAGGAAGATAGGGATTCATAGGACGGGGAATTGCACTCACTCCAAATGTCGCCTCGTGAAATCCCCTCATCCCCTTATCAAGGCGGCTCGCTGAACCAAGAATCCCACGAATCCGCTTCGCTAAATTCGTGGGAGTGTCAACCTCCAACTCCCGGAGCGACCCACAAGGGCAACCAAACCGTCAACCCCAACAGGGCAATACACAACACGGGAAACACCACGATCGCGCTCAGTCGGACGTATTGTTTCCACCGCACCGTAATTCCCTTGCGCTTGAGGATATAAAACCACAGCAGCGTCGAAATACTGCCAAATGGCGAGAGTTTTGCCCCGATAACGCAACCGATGGTGCCCGCGTAAATCGTCCCTTGCGCGATCGCCCCGTCCACGCCGCTCAGTTCGATGGCGTTGGCATTAATCAGGGCGGTGGGTAAATTATTCGTCGCCGCCGACAGCAGGGTGGTTAAAAATCCCGTTCCGATCGCCGTTAGCGAAAATCCCCACTGGCTGAGTTGGTCGATGCGATGGCTGACGCCGTCCACCAATCCCACGTTGGCGAGTCCGGCGGCGACCAAATACATTCCCCAAGTAAATCCGATCGCCTGCCAAGGCATTGCCTTTAGCAAGCGTTTGCCCAAATCGCGCCAGCCGTGGTCGAGGGGATCGCGGATCGCTCGCTGCGGCGCGTCCAGCCAATCTTGAGGAATTGCCAAAGTCGGGATGGTTCTGGTGCTGGCACTCCCGTAATTAAAATAAAAGCCCAGGACGCCGAAACTCGCCACGACCGTGAAAACGACCAACGGCAGGGCAATGGCGACATATTCCCACAGGGGAATCTCGAAGTAGCGGACGTGGATGCGACTCGCCCAATGACCGACGGGAAGCGACCAACTGGCGATATCGGCGATCGCCCCGGCACCAAAGGCAAATGCCAAGGTCGAGCGCGCCCCAAATCCCAACACTAGCAGCAATTCGACTAAAAACGGCATTACCAGCAGAATCGTGCCGAGATCGGTCAGCAGAGGGGCGATCGCGGCTTCGAGCAATAATAATAGCGGCAGCAACGCTCGCACCGGCAGCCGATCGCGCCACCGGACGACGTACAATGCCAGGGCGCGAAACAATCCCGCCTCGTCCAACACCAGCGACAGCAGAATTAACGCCACCAATGCCAATGTCGCGCTTTCGAGCAATCCCCACACTTGCGCCAGGCTGGCTTGGGTGACCACGCCGGTCGCCAGGGCTAAAACGGCACCAGTCAGGGCACTGACGCCAATGCCAAACCCTCGGGGTCGCGCGATGACTCCAGTCAGGGTAAACAGAAAAATTGCGATCGCGACTAGGGGCGAAGCCTGAGTGTCCATCTACTATCAGTTAAGGGCGATCTGAAGCAGCAATCGCCGGTTGTGGCTCGCTTGCCACCGTTGCCGACAGTTCGGGATTGTCTTGGTTGCCCCACAAATCCAAAATATCTTTACACAGCATTTCTTCGATCCACACCTTCGCCACCACTGCCAGCGGCAGTGCTAAAACTAACCCCAAAATACCAAAGGAGGTGGCAAAGAAAATTTGCGCCAGCAGGGTAATCGCCGGGAGCAACGACACCTGTTTTGCCATCACCGTCGGCGTCAGCCAGTAACTCTCGATGTTTTGAATGATAAAGTACCACCCCAACACGGCGAGAATCTTCCACGGCGTATCCAATAATGCCACCATCACCGGAAACACCACGCTCGTCACCGGTCCGATGTTGGGAACGAAATTGAGCAGTCCCGCCATCAGCGCGTGAACCAGCACCAAGTCCACTTGCAACAGTCCCAAGCCAATGCCGCTCAAACTGCCGATAAACAGGGAATTGATCGCGATTCCCGCCAGCCAGTTGCCCAAGGCGACTTCGCACTCGGAGAGAATGGCATCGGCGCGTCGCCGGTAGAACGAGGGAAACAGCAGCAGAAAGGCTTGGCGGTACCCGGTCGGATTCGCCAGCATCATCAGGGTGAGAACCAACACGAGCAACAGTTGTAAAGCAATGGTGAGGGAGTTGGAGAAGAAGGTAAAAAAGCGTCCCAACAGGTCGAACAAGTTCTCCAACGGCGGCAATTCGGGAATCCACTCGGCGGGATTGGGAGCGGGAGGCAGCCAATAGGGCCACCAATCGGGCAAGTTATCGTCCAGTGCCACTAATTCTTGGCGCACCTGTCGGAAGGCTTCGGGGAGCAGTTCGATTAGCTTGGCAAATTGTTCCACGAACGGCGGGACGACCAACCAAACGAATAAAATCGCGATCGCGCTGGCGGCGGATAGCACCATGACCACGGCAAGGTTGCGCCGGATGCCGAGGTTGTGCAAGCGACGCACCAGGCTGTTGAGGGCAGTGGCAAAGACGACTGCCGTAAAAATTAGTAAGAGCAAGTACCGAATTTGCCACAGGATATACAGGGAAATTAGAATCCCGATTAAACCGAGCCACTGACCGAATTTCACGACGCGCAATCGAAGGTGGGAGACTGTGACGATTGTACCGAAGTCTGGAGCAGAGAGCGGGAGTATGCAGCGATCGCTCGTGTATTAACTATCCAACCGCATCGAGTCATTGGGTAGGGGCAGTTCGCGGAACGCACTACCTCGCTGTAAAAATAGCTCATAAAATAAAACCCCAGCTGCGATCGAGCTGGGGGCAGGGGTTCTATGGGTTATCTACTTCTTATTGTCGGGGGATTTGCTGGGTTTGGCGGTGAAGAATCCGTAAATCTGTTTGAAGTTTCGATGAAACTACCGACAATCGACCTCGGGTTAACAGCCGATGGCGCGATCGGATTTTGTCGTGCGGCGAGGATAAAACTCTACCCCTGGGGCGATCGCCGATCGAGGAAAACAGCGCTACTCTAAAAAATAGAGGGGCGTTGTGTCAGTATTCCCCCACGTCCGATCGCGATGGGAATTCGGACGGGCGCGAGGAGCGGATCGGAATTTGCGTCTTGCAGCATTCGCACCTGAAGCGAGGAGGGTGACGATCGTGTTATTTAAAAATCGAACTGAAGCCGGTCGGAAATTAGCCGAACGGTTGCGCGTGTATGCCGACCGGGAGGATGTCGTGGTGTTGGGACTCCCGCGCGGCGGTCTTCCCGTTGCCGAACCGGTGGCGCGCGCGTTGAACGCACCGCTCGATGCCTTTGTGGTGCGCAAGTTAGGCGTTCCCGGTCACGAAGAACTGGCAATGGGCGCGATCGCTTCGGGGGGCGTCCGGTTTATCAACGACGATATTACCGAATCTCTGGGGATTTCCGCCTCGGACATCGAACGGGTCGCCCGCGAGGAAGGGGAAGAACTCCAGCGGCGCGATCTCAAGTATCGCGGGAATGCCGAGCCTGTAGACGTGCGCGATCGCATTGTCATTTTAGTCGATGATGGCATTGCTACGGGAGCGACCTTGCACGCGGCGGCAATTGCCCTGCGCCAATCCCATCCCGCTCGCATTGTAGCGGCGATTCCGGTGGCACCGAAGGAAAGTTGCGATCGCGATTTGCTCGGAGTCGATGAAGTGGTGTGCGTCGAAACCCCCGAACCCTTCCGCGCCATTGGACTGTGGTACGACTCTTTCGGACAAACCAGCGACGAGGAAGTCCGCCAAATTCTCGATCGCGCTGGCGGACGCAAAGCCGTCCCCTCAGCCTAATCGTCTCTCTACCAATTCAACTGCAATTTTGACTTTGACGATCGCTCAAAGGGAGGTTAGCCGTGGCTGCATCCCCTCACGCTTTCGAACAACTCATCCGAATTCCAATTGGCAATATTCGTCTAGAAGGCACTCTGACTATCCCCGATCGCGCCAGCGGTTTGGTGGTTTTTGCTCACGGCAGCGGCAGCAGCCGTCACAGCCCGCGCAATCGTTACGTTGCCCAACTGTTGCAGCGCGTGGGGTTGGCAACCTTGTTGATGGATTTGCTCTCACCGGAGGAAGACGAAATCGATCGCCAAACCTCTCACTTGCGCTTTGATATTGGCTTGCTGGGCGATCGCGTTGTCCGAACAACCGATTGGTTGCGTCAGAATCCCGACACGAGCCACATGGCGATCGGTTACTTCGGCGCCAGTACCGGTGCCGCCGCTGCCTTAGTTGCCGCCTCCCAACGCCCGGATATCGTCCAAGCGGTCGTCTCGCGCGGGGGTCGCCCCGATCTCTCTGGCGATGCGCTCTCCCAAGTCCGCGCCCCAACCTTGCTCCTCGTGGGCGGCAACGATACGCCAGTCATCGGCATGAATCAATCGGCAATGGAGCAAATGGAGTCTGCCAAAACTCGACTGGAAATCATTCCCGGTGCCACTCATTTATTCCAAGAACCCGGCAAGTTAGACGACGTTGC
>CAYQUF010000008.1:0-3121 GCA_964420595.1 uncultured bacterium | reverse complement strand
GCGATCGCCACTGGAGCGAACCTTTCGTTCCGGCGATCGCTGCGAGTCGCGTTGAGGGATCGCGCCCTCGACTGAAGTATGATAATTTCTAGAGATCGAAACCCCTCAAACGCCGACTTAATCTATGCCCGCGATCGCCAGTCAATCCAGCATGATGACCTTCCCCCTCGCCGCCATTGTGGGGCAGGATGCCATTAAACTCGCCCTGCTGCTCGCCGCCGTCGATCCGGGATTGGGGGGCGTGGCGATCGCCGGTCGTCGCGGTACGGCAAAATCGGTGATGGCTCGGGCTATCTATGCCTTACTCCCCCCCATCGAAGTCGTCGAAGGTTCCCTGAGCAACTGCGACCCGCAACAACCGGAAGAGTGGGACGATCTCGCCCTCGCCGAATATAGCGACACCGACGAAGTTCCCACCCAAGTCATTCCCGCTCCCTTCGTGCAAATCCCCCTCGGCGTCACCGAAGATCGCCTCATCGGTTCGGTAGACGTGGAGCAATCGGTGAAGCAAGGGGAACCCGTGTTTCAACCGGGATTGCTGGCTCAGGCGCATCGAGGCGTCCTCTACGTAGACGAAATCAACCTCCTCGACGATCGCATCTCCAACCTGCTCCTCAACGTCCTCACCGAAGGTCGCAACCAAATCGAACGGGAAGGCATCAGCTTCGGACACCCCTGCAAACCCCTGTTAATCGCCACCTACAACCCCGACGAGGGACCCCTGCGGGAACACTTACTCGATCGCATCGCCATTACCCTCTCCGCCGATGGCGTGTTGGGATTGGACGATCGCGTCTTAGCGGTCGAACAAGTCCTCGGTTACGCCAACTCGCCCCAAAAATTCCTGCAACAGTACGGTGAAGATATCGACAGCCTCAAAACCCAGATTATCCTGGCGCGGGAATGGCTCAAAGAAGTCCAAATTAATTCCGACCAGGTGGCGTACCTGGTAGACGAAGCGATTCGCGGTGCGGTTCAGGGACACCGAGCCGAACTGTTCGCCGTGCGAGTCGCCAAAGCCAACGCCGCTCTCGACGGACGCGATCGCGTTAACGCCGAAGACCTGCGCCGCGCGGTAGAATTGGTTATCGTGCCTCGGGCGACCCAAATTCAGACCCCGCCAGACGAAGAACCGCCCCCGCCGCCTCCACCGCCGCAAGAGGAACCCCAGGACGAGTCGGAGCAGGACCAAGACGAACCGGAAGAGAACGAAGACGAGAACGAGGAAGACGAAGCTCCCGAAGAACCCCAGGAGCAAGAGATTCCCGAAGAATTCGTCTTCGATGCCGAAGGGGTTGTCATGGATCCGGCGATGATGTATTTCGCCCAATCCATGCAGCGACGGGGCAGTTCGGGCAATCGCAGCTTGATTTTCTCCGACGAACGGGGTCGCTACGTGAAGCCGATGCTCCCTAAAGGGGAAGTCAAGCGGGTCGCCGTGGATGCTACCTTGCGAGCGGCTGCACCCTATCAAAAATCCCGCCGCCTCCGCTATCCCAATCGCCGCGTCATCGTGGAACAGGGGGACTTGCGCTCCAAACGGCTGGCTCGCAAAGCCGGAGCGTTGGTGGTGTTCTTGGTGGATGCGTCGGGGTCGATGGCGCTCAACCGGATGCAATCGGCGAAGGGAGCGGTGATGCAACTACTGAACGAGGCGTATCAAAACCGCGACCAAATTTCGCTGATTCCGTTTCGCGGCGAACAGGCAGAGGTGTTGCTTCCCCCGACGCGATCGATTACCACCGCACGCCGACGGCTGGATCGCTTGCCCTGCGGGGGCGGATCTCCCCTGTCCCACGGGTTGACCCAAGCGGTGCGAGTGGGGATGAATGCCCAACAGTCGGGAGATGTCGGTCAGGTGACGATCGTGGCGATTACGGACGGACGGGGTAACATTCCGTTAGGGCGATCGCTCGGCGAACCGATGGAGGAAGGCACCAAACCCGATATTAAAGGGGAATTGCTCGATATCGCGGGCAAAATCCGAGGGTTGGGGATGCAGTTGCTCGTCATCGATACGGAGAATAAGTTCGTGTCCACCGGATTTGCCAAGGAGTTGGCGACGCAAGCGGGCGGGAAGTACTATCACTTGCCCAAAGCCACGGATAAGGCGATCGCGCAAATTACCCAAAATGCGATGGCTGATATGCACTCGAGTTAGCCATGACCCGTGCCACCCTACCCTCCGAGTGTACCTTGCGACGCGCTCGACCGGGCGATCGCTGGGCGATCCTGAAGTTGGTGCTTTCGCAGATGTTGGATCCGACGCAACTGCGGGTGCGCCAATTTTGGGTTATCGAGTGCAAGGGTGAGGTGGTGGCGTGCGGTCAGTTACGCCAGTTTGACGGAGCGCAGGAGTTGGGCAGTATGGTGGTGGCAGCTCCATGGCGCGATCGCGGTTTGGGAACGGCTCTGGCGCAACAGTTAATCCACTCGGCGAGGGATCCGCTCTATCTCGAATGCATGAGTCGATTGGTGCCATTTTACCAGCGTTTGGGGTTTGAATCGGTGGCATGGCAGCAGGTTCCGGAGTCGTTGAAGTGGAAGTTCGGCGCGTCCCAGTTGGGATCGAAGGTGCTGCCGATTTCGGTGACGCTGATGCGGTATGGAGGAGTCGAAAATCGTTAGGGAAATTGGAACGAACTCTCGCTTACTCATCTGTTGGAGGCTCTATTGGGGGCAAAAATAATTCGTACATTTCTTCTAATTTGATGCACAGTTCTTGGCGGCGAGGTGAGGCTGTCCAAGATTTTTGGGCGCTAACACTGAAAAATAGAATAATTAATCCGATAAATGGATGTCCCAGTTTAGGCATTACCATAAAGCTTAGGAACCCAAATGCGAGCGGGAATAATGGAATTAAAAAATATAAAAAACATCTGGAAAATTTAAGTAGCGCTACGATAATGTTTGGAGCAAACAGCAAGGCAATTGCCGTAAAAAATAAAATTAAAAATATAGGTAATAACGCATTCATTTCAAGCCTAAAATATTGAATTTACACAATTAGATCGAGTTTAACCCTAGCCTGGTCAAGCATATTTTTAAGTTTAGCAAGATTATTAATTATAGCAGCGAGCGCTTGTGTATTAACAATCCAACCGGATCGAATAATTTGGTA
>CAYQUF010000007.1:42591-56233 GCA_964420595.1 uncultured bacterium | reverse complement strand
GTAATGCCCACCTTACCATTAAAGTTCGCCTGTAGTAAGCACTAAAGCGCTGACTACGAACCTTATTCGCCAGTCACGGACAAATTTTCCACCCAAATCCGAGGACAGACCCCGTTGGGTAACACCTCCGCTTCCGACTCGACAAATGCGATCGACTTCAACACATCGCGAAAATCTCCCGCTACCGTCACCGAATCGAGACTGGTTCGTTTGCCATTTTCGACAATCCAACCGTCAAACGGCAGCGAAAATGACCCTTGCAACGAATTTACCCCCGCGTGGAGTGCCTGCAATTCGTCAATGAAAATGACATTATCCGCCGTTTCCAAATTGTAATCTCCATCACCCGCTTTTGCCGCAAATACGTGATAGAAATGCGGACTCACCGTTACCTTGGCACCAATGTTGGCGTGACCCGTCGGTTCGGCGTTCATCCGTTTTGCGGTTCCCGTACTGTGCAAAAATCCACTCAACGCGCCTTCAGTAATAATTGGCACGCGGCGAGTTGGCGTCCCTTCGCCATCGAAGGTTTCGGCGGCAACATTTTCCGGATGCAGCGCGTCATCGCAAACCGACAGCAATGGCGAGGCAATTTGCTCTCCCAACGATTCCGGCGTAGACAGACTTTGCTTGTCCAAAATATTTTGAGCGTTAAACAGATTAGAAAATGCGCCCAACAAACTCAAAAACGCATCCGCCGAAAAGACAACCGTATATTTGCCCGACTTAATTTTGCGATAGTTCAAATGGCTGATGGTTTTCTCAGCCGCTTCCCGCACGCAGTCATCGACTTCTAATTTATCGAAGCTGCGATTGAGGCGAATCGCACCCGCACTGCGGGGTTTTTTGCCCTCTTCTTCCGTTTTGCTAAACAAATAAACCGACGCATACGATCGCCCTTCTTGTCGCAACGCCCCGTCGCTATTGAGATAAAAGCGATCCATATCCCGCTGTGCCAAACCATTATACGGCACGCTGGCGATCGCCGGATGGGCGTCCAACAATTCCTTTTCCGCCCCAATCAGCGTTTCCAACAACGATTGCACCGGAGCGGGTTCGACTTTTTCATCGGGAACCTCCGCCGTCGGATCCTTCGCTTGCGGGCTGAAATCCGGGGCATTTTCCTTCACCCCAAACTCGCTAGCTTCCAACGCCGTTTTCAGCGCCAATTCAATGCCACTGGGATCGACATCCGTCGTCGAAGTTACCCCCATTGTATGGCGATCGTTCCACACCCGCACGATAATACTCGAACGGTTCGACGCCTTCACCTGTTTCGGTTCGCCACGATCCACCTGAACGCTGGTTTCGTCCACAGAAGACCCGTAAATATCGTATTTTTCAATCCCCAACTGACGGGCAGTTTGGGCGGCAGACTCAGAAATTTCTCGAACGTTGGGCATAGTTTTAAACGCGCAATAGACAATCAAACAAAAGACATCGAATCCGGTTGCAGATCTTCCACAAAAACTTCGTGTTCTTTGTGTCTTTGTGGTGCAATTTTGCTAGATTTCACCGGAGGACAGGGAGCGAGCCAATGCGACTCCCCATCCTTCCAACCATTAACGTCCGCCAACCGTAATCGAATCGACCTTAATATGCGGTTGTCCCACCGTGACATAAATGCTGCCGCTGACCGAACCGCAGAAACCGGGCGCCAGACCCAAATCGTTACCGCACATGGAAATCTTATTCATAATTTCCTTCGCCTCGCCAATCAGCGTTGCGCCTTTGAGCGGCTTGGTCACCTGACCGTTTTCAATCAGATAGGCTTCCGACACGCCAAAGTTAAACTCTCCCGTGGGACCGACGCTACCACCCCCCATCTTCTTGCAATAAATGCCCTTGTCAATCGAGCCAATGACATCATCTTTGGAATGTTCCCCCGGTGCGATGTAGGTATTGCGCATCCGAGAGGCAGCGGCGTAGGTATAGCTTTGACGGCGACCGCTTCCCGTGCGGGGATGTCCGGTGCGCATCGAACCGGCGCGGTCGGATAAGAAGTTTTTCAACACGCCATTTTCAATTAACAGCGTCCGTTGGGCGGGCATCCCTTCGTCGTCCATATCGATAGTGCCGAAAGCATTGTCCGACCGTCCTTCGTCCCAGGCGGTGAGGCTTTCGTGGGCGATTTTCTCGCCTTTTTTATCGATAAACGGCGTTGTCTCCCGCTCGATTTGCGTGGTTTCGAGCAAGTGTCCGCAGGCTTCGTGGAAGATGACGCCGCCGAATTCATTCGCCATCACAATCGGATAGGTGCCGGATTCGACATAGTCGGCGTACAGCATGGTGCCAGACGATTCTGCCACCTCCTCGGCGTCCGATTCGTAATCCCACGTTTCGAGGAATTTGGGATCGCCGGTACTTCCCGCACGCTTGCTAATGGACGAGCGGTGGTCGCCATCGGCGGCGAGTAAGTTGTATCCCACCGATTGGGTCAGGCGAATGTCGCGGGCGAAGACACCATCGCTGGCGGCGACTAGAACTTCTTGCCAGTCGCGGAAATAGACGGCGCGGCGAGATTGAACGTGGGAGGCTTTGCGATTGATGGTCTCGTTGGCGCTCAGGAGGACGTCGCCCATGTCTCGCATGGTGCTGCATTCGGGCAACCACGCATCTTTGCCTTTGGTGGTGGCGTAGTCGCGCAGCAGTTCGAGGTTGATTTCGGGGACGTAGGCGTTGGGGGAGGGCAGGTGCAACCCCATAATCGACAAGCCTTTTTCGAGGGCGGCTTTTAATCCGCTGAAGGATAGGTCGTTGGTGCTGACGTAGCAGTCGCCTTTGCCGCGAAACACGCGCACCCCGGCGCCGGTTGCCAGACGGGGGGTGATGCTGGTGATGGTATCGTCTTCTGCCAGACAGCTAATATAGTTGACTCGTTCTAGGAAAAATTCGATAAAGTCGGCACCGGCTGCCCGTCCCAGTCCTAACAGGGTGGAGAGGGGAGCTGCCCACGACTCGTCAAAGCGACCCGGCGTTGCGGTGTAGGTCAGGGTTGGTAGTTCTTTCGACAGCAATAGGGTAGGTGGCATGAATAATCGTCCTCGACTAGCAGAATTACGACGAATCCCGTATCTGCCAGTGTAGCAAGGGAAAGTCGGGGACGCGGGGATCGGGTTTCCGGATGTTGGGGACGGGATAGGGGGAGAAAGGCAGGGGGGCAGGGGGCTTCGGGGCAGGGGAGAGGGAGAACTGGTGACTGGCGAATTGGAAAATGCTCTACGGGTCGATTAGGTGTTGTTCGGACTGGCGGTATTTGGCAATTTGACGGGCGCGTTGCAGGGGGGGGTAAATTAACAATACGCTCAAGGGAAGTGCGATCGCGATCGTGCTAATGATAAAAAAGATATGGAACTCGCTGGCGCGCAACCAAGCGCCTAAATCTACCCCTAACATTACGGTCAGTAAGGGGAGGGAAATCGATAGCGTGTCGTCGAATCCGCCTTTGCGCATGGCGCGAAATGTTTTGGAAATCGCCCAAATTGTAGCGACGGGAATTGCGGCAAACACGATGCCGATAATTCCAAGTAAGACCATAAAAATGGCAACTTTTAATAGTCCCGCCAAGATATAGGACGAAAAGAGAAAGATTCCGATCGCCAAATACGCCAGCAGTGCCGGTAGCATCACTAAAACGCCGACCGTAATCCAAAACTTACGATCTTCGGAGAGTTCTTCGTTTTTCCAGAACAGCAAGAACTGTTTTAATTTATCCAGATCGCCATTAATGTCCATTGCGAACGCTCCAACTACACTACAGCGCCCAGACTTTATCGATGATATTTGCCGTTATCTCGGCTGCATTGAGAATTAACCCCGTCCAAATGTTGTACCCCCAGGATAAAATAAATCCCGAAATTGCCAGCATTGCCAACCAAGAAATCGGTAGATTTAATGGTTTGACCGGGACGGGGGCAGTTCGCACTTTCAACGTGACAATTTGCGGTTCAGACGAAGCATTGCTATGCAACAATAGCTGTCGCGAATAGTTCTTGTTGGCTTTTAAGTCATTCGTACGAACGGTAACTTTGCACAGGGTTTGATTCGATTCAAATTCCATCGGCGCGATCGCGATCCAATGGTGTTTTTCCGGCGGGTGAGGTAAGTCCTTGGGATGGTCGGCGAAAGTCCAATGTCCCGCCAGCACGGTATCTGGAACCGAGTTACTAATCGCGATCGTTTGCGTCAGTTTCTGCCCCAATTTATCCGCCCGAAATTCCAACACGGCGGGGCGCAATTTCACCGTCGGACAGCGATTGACGTAAATCGGTTTGAGTGCCGTTAATGCTGCTTCCGCATTAGCATAGCGATCGCGCGGATTGGGCTGTACCATGGTTTCGAGCCAGCGAATCCACGGCAAGCTCACCTTCGGCAGCAAATGGGCGAATTGCAGCCGATTGTTCGGGTCGATCAACTCGCCAATATCGATCGATTTCATCCCCGTCAGCAAGCAAACCAACGTCGTGCCAACTCCGTAGAGATCCGAGGCTTCTGTCAGTTGGCGATTGAACAACTGTTCGGGGGGCATAAACCCGAGAGTTCCCTTCACCAAACTACTCGCCGCCACCTCCCCATCGCCAATGCGCGCAAACCCGAAATCGACCAGATAGACCTTTAACTCGTCGTCTACTAAAATATTTTCCGGCTTAATATCCCGGTGAATCACCGGTGGAATTCGATTTTGCAGGTAAACTAGAATTTCGAGCAGAGCGATCGCGATTTGTTTGATTTCCCCCGCATCAAAACTGCGCGGCGTCGCTAACGATGGCGCATCGATATACTCTTGCACCAAGCAAAAACCATCCGGCGTTTCAAACGATTCGAGATAGCGGGGAATACCGGAAACATTTAGCCCTCGCAACACTTGAATTTCGCGCGAAAATGCCTCGTAGCCCGACCAATTCGCGCCCGTTTGGGTAAATTGAAATTGCTTGATCGCGACCGACTGCTGCGTTGTCATTTGAGTGGCTTCATACGTCACCCGACCCCCAGCCCGATTGTGTCCGAGTTCTCGGACCACTTGATAGCCGCGATCGCTAAAATCTGGAAAATCACTCACAATGGGGACTCGTTCGCAGCACGCGACGATAAGCTCGTTCACTTTATTATAATGCGATCGCCTCGGGCAGATTCGACCTACGCCCGCAACTGCGATCCTTGTAATTGACCATTTCTTTCAGGAGACGCACAGCATTGAGGTTGATGCCACTCTTGCTGCTGCCACACCTGACCGTCGAGTGCCATTTGCTCGACCGAACTCGCCAACCGCAACGCCTTGAGTGCCTGTTCCCCTCCCACCGACGGCTGATTGCCACCGCGCACGCAACTGACAAAATGCTCTAATTCGGCGTGTAACGGCTCGATATTGCTGGTGTGAACCTTTTCGATCAACCCGTCTTGGCGATAGAGCACCTGACCGTACTCCGTCCGATAATCGGCAGTGGTCTGGCGGTGAATCGAAATCTCGTTATTGAGAAAATCCGCTTCCGTCAGGCAATTTTTGCAGTGCGCTACAATCGATCGCACCTTGCGATGGGTCACCTTACTCGCCGTCAGCGTCGCCACCACCCCATTGGCAAAACTGAGGGTTGCCGTCACGTAATCGAGCTGACCCGTCCCGGAGGCACTGCTCCCGCTCGAAGCCACCCGCGTGACAGGCTGCGCCACCAGTTCCATCAGCAAGTCGATGTCGTGGATCATCAAATCCAACACCACCGAGACATCGTTAGCGCGGTGAGAATAGGGACTGAGGCGATGGGCTTCAATCGCTAAAATTTCTTCGGCTTTCAAGACCTTACTCAACTCCTGAAACGCCGGATTGAACCGTTCGATATGACCCACTTGCAAGATACAACCGGAATCGGCAGCCGTATTGACCAACGACTCGGCTTCGGCGATACTAGCGGCGATCGGTTTCTCGATCAGCACGTGAACGCCCGATCGCAAACACGTCATCCCGACCGAATGGTGCAACCGCGTGGGAACGGCAACGCAGACGGCATCGACGTGGGGTAGCAGTTCGCGATAATCTTCAAAAAAGCGCACCCGATGCTTGCTCGCCGTATTCAGACCGCGCTCGACATTAATATCGGCAACGCCGATTAATTCCACATCTTTGAGCAAGCTTAACACTCGGGCGTGATGCTGTCCCATATTGCCAACCCCAACAACCCCCATGCGAATTGGGTTCGGTTGGCTGCGTTGTCCGGGATCGATTTGACCCTCTAACATGCCGTGTTGCACTCCTGAATGCACTCCTCCACCACAGGTTGCAAGGTTGCAAGCCGCCTCTGCACTCCTAAAACCATCCAGATAGTATCACAATGCTTCGATTTGTGAAGAATCGCTAAGCGCGATCGCCTCAAAACTCCCGCTCTCGCCCTCTCATGGCAATTTTGAGGTTAGCGGGTTGTCCCTAGAGCAGAGAATCGACAATAGCTAGAGCGTACCTCAGCCCTCTCGAAATTGCGATTCCCCCAAATGGGTCAAATTCGTCCGAACCTCAGTAGCAATCAACTGACTTTTCAAGGGGATAAGCACGAAATTTCGTAGGGGTTGGGGTTCCAAACCCTGTAGGGGGTTAGTTTCCTGGGTAACCCACTCTCCCTCTTTCTCCTGCTTATCCCCCCATCCTCGACTAGCAAGCCGGGTGAGCCGCCGCTTGACCCGACACCTCATCGTCGTCGGGGTAAGGGCAATCTAAATGACCGCCGCCCCGAATAATAAAATCGTCAAAGTCGAGATCCTGCTGTTCTTGGCGCACCAGCACCGATCCCGTATCGTCCCAGCGAAGCAACACGCCGCCACTCCCGAGACTGGCGAGTCCGCCTTCAAACATCACCCGCTGACCGCCACCGGGGTTTTGGGTATCGACCGAGTACAAGGTTCCCGCCGGTCGGTTATTGTAGCTCGATTCGAGATAGAAAGCGTAACGGGTATTGGCTTGGAATTCGAATTCCGCAAACGGGTCGGGAACGGCATTTCCAGGCGTTCCAAGAAAATCGTTTGCCTTCCCGCTGGCAAAATTGTCTTCGTAGTCAGACGGACGTTCGACCGATTGAACTCTATCGGCAGGACGAATTTCGGAAATCAGCGGCGTTTTGCGTCCTGTATCCAAGTTAATTACGCCAAAGGTCGATTGATAGGCTCCGTGAGATTCGACAAATTCAAATTCGACAATCGTATCGACCTCGAATTGAATGCCGCGATTGCTAAAGAATTCTTGTGCTTGTGCCGCAGGCGTTCCAAATCCGATCGCGCCGCCTAAAACAACGGCGAGCGTTCCGGCAAGTTTGGCTCCATAATTTCGATAAAGCGATCGCATCATGAGTGATTGCTCCCTCTGGAAAAATTACCAAATTCGATAGTTCGGATCCAGTTGCAAGCGTTCGGCTTCGGCTCGATCCAAACGGCTTAAAAAGGTACGAACTTCCGAGACTAATTCGTTCAACGCCGCACAGTCAGCGCTAATGCATTCTTCCGAATCGCCTGGACCGAGGGCAAAACGGCGCGGTCCCTCCGCCTCGGCTAGCGATGCCTGACAAGCAGCATACGCATCGTCTAACTGTTGGGAATAGCGTTGGGCGGCTTGAATGATTTCGGGATCGAGTTGTTGGGTTTCGTCGTAACCAATCGTGGGATAATCGAACGTATTGGTTCCCGAAACATCCGATTGAATCGGTTGGGCAGACGTGGGAACTGAAGCCGTTAAAGTCCCAATTGCCCACAATCCAATCGTCCAACTGAGCAATTTTTTGACGTGCATAATGGTGTCTCCTGATTCGGGCATCTAAAATTGGAAAGAGGTTCCCGCACCTAACACGAATCGGGCTTCGTCACCCGCACCCGCGATGTCGCGCAAGGCTGGCGTAATGTAGAAGGGAACGTCTTTGAATGGAGCGATGGATGCGCCGATGGCTAAGTCTTGTCCCGTCCATTCCACAATTGCACTCACGGGTTCGGCGACGCGCAATGCCACGTTTCCAAAGGGGCTAATAGTGTCGTCGTCATCTTCGACCGCTTCTTCGGTTCTAAATCGACCGTTCCCTAAACCTGCGGTGACTGCAACCCGGCTAAACGGATCTTCGATGCTATCGCGCAGTCGGAAAACTTTCGTCGCTGCGCCGTAAAATGTATCTTCAAATTCGTCGATATCGCCGCCAACTTCTATCGCGCCATTCCAACCCGCAGCAACGGAGAAATCATCGTCGATTTGGCGGTGAACTTTAAAGTTAAATCCCCCCGATCCGAAGTCTCGGCTACCGCCAAAACTAGCAACAGTATACGAAATTTCAAAGCCGACGGCTTCTTCAGCATCGCCTAACCCGACGCCAATCACTGCCGCACCGTCATCCTTGTCGTTAAATCGGGTGTGTTCTTGATAGGTCGCGCCAAAATAGACGGTGTTGTTATCCGCACCATATCCCGACGGAATCACAATTCCCACCGCTGGAGAGCCGCGATGCACGTCGCCGAATTGCACTTCTCGCTCCTCTACGCCGCGCAATTGCTGTTGCAGGGTTTCGACTTCGCCGCGAGAGGGAGTATCGACGTTGGTTTGGCTGACGGTGATGGGTTCGCTACCAAACACTTCCCGAACCGACGCCGACGATTCGACCGTCTCGTCCTCGGAATTGAGGGATTTTTGAGCGGGAATCTCGGGTTGTACCGCAGCAGCCGTCAGCGTGGCAGATTCGTTCGCTACAGGAGCCGCTTCGGGGTCAGGTTCGCTCGCCGTTTCGATTGATGCGGCGGTTTGACGCTCGACAGTCGCTGTCGGTTCGACTTCCACAGGCGACATAGTCGATTGCGATACCGTTTCGACCGTTCGAGGCTCGATAGCTGTCGTCGATTCGACTTCCACAGGCGACATTGCCGGTTGCGACGGTTGGGTCGCTAACTCATTCGTCGGTTGCATGACAGGAACCGGATTATCCGCCTGAATCGGGGTAAGGGGTACGGGAGTCGATTGCGCCGATTCGACGCCAACGCTCACGCCTCCACCTCCAGCTGGAGCCGGTTGTTCGACTTCAACCCGAACTTGACCGACGGGATTGGTCGCAACGGTTTGAGTTTGATTGGAAAATGTTGGCGTAGTTTGAACTTCGGGTGCAACGGTCGCAGAAGCAACGGGGATGGCTTCCGGCGTCTGTTGGGGTGCAACTGCGCTATTGGTTTGCACGTCGGGAAGTGGCAGGCGATTGGCAGGATTGGCCCCCGCCTGTTCGCCCCATCCCGATGCGGTTAGCGCCACTAAGGTAAATAATGCAGTAGTGGAAACACGCATAGAACGCAAAAATCGTCCATATCAGATGGGTCACATACTGATACGGACGACTGGCAATTAAATCGGGACGGAAAGCGATCGCGCGAAAATACTGAATTTTCGGAACTTTTCGGCGTTAATTGCGTCTTACAAGCGCTCGACGGTCTAGCGCGGATCGATAACTGGAGCGATCGCTCTTGACTTTTTTAGCCGAATGTGCTCCCGTTCCATCCCCACATCGCGCCCTCTGCACCGGCAAATTCGATATAGGTGCGATTGGCGGGAACGCCGAGGTGTTGTTCGACTTCCTGACAAAAATCTTGGCTCATCTCGCTGGTTTGACCGGAGCTAATTGTGCCGACGCTTTTAATCTCGATATAGCACGCCGGGTCGGAACTGCCGCCAAAGGTCATGGCAACGTCCGGCTCGAATGCGGTCATCACGTAGGATTCGGGCTTGCCTAAATGTCCGGCGAGTTTTGAGGAGAGGGTTTTGAGGATGCCTTCGACTGCCGTTGGTTCGGGAGCAGACATCGAGGTTTGAACTTTAATTAATGGCATATTTGTGCTGGCAATAACGACAAGATTTCAAATGGAAGGGAATCGGGAAGGGGGAATCGGGAATTTTACAGAACGACACTTTTAACAAACCCTGGAGTCCAGGTTGTCATCGTCACGAGAACATGGGGGTGAGAGCTGACAAAGTTTCTCCCTATCCCCCTATCTCCCGCTCTCCCTATCCCGACTAGCCGCCGTAATTCCACGGCGTATTTTCGAGTAACAGGAGATTGCCATCGCGGTGAACGCCAGCCGCAATCACTTCGCCGACATAGACGTAGTGATCGCCTTGTTCGACCGAGCCGACCACCCGACATTCGATGTAGCCTAGAGAATCTTTAATAATCGGACAGCCAGTTTCGCCGGTATAAAATTCAATATCTTCAAACTTATTACCGGCGAGGCGACGAGGCTTAAAGAATTTCTGCGCCAAGTCTTTTTGTCCCGCTTCTAAAAAACTGAGGGAAAACATACCGCTCTCTTTCAGCATGGCGTGAGAACCAGTATCGTTCTTGACGCAGTTGACAACCAACGGGGGCTCGAACGACGATTGCATCACCCAACTGGCGGTGAAGCCGTTGATTTCGTCGCCATTTTTGATGCCACAGATATAAAGCCCATGGGGAATTTTCCGCAGAATTGTGGTTTTCGCTTGTTTGTCCAGCAAAGGTCTTCCACCGATCGCACTACATGGCTCAGTGTACCAAGATTCAACGCGGGCGGAAGATATGATGGTGTTCGGGATGGTACAGGCGCGATCGCCGCGAGTCTTTGGCTGCCGCTAGTGCCGGACTAATCAGGTACAGGGTGGTGCGGGTCAAGTTTTCCGCCTCGGTTGCTTTAGCCATCTCGTGCAGGGGGACGACGCGAATTTTCTCGTCCGACCAATCCAACCGGTAGCAAATGGCGACGGGAGTATCGGCATCGTAGTGCTGCAATAGCTTTTCTTGGGCGGCTTCGACGTGACGGGCGCTCAAATACAGGCACAAACTGGCACGATGGGCGGCGAGGGCGGCGAGATCTTCGGCGTCGGGAACGGCGGAGGCGCGTCCGCTAATCCGGGTGAGGATGATGGTTTGCACCAGTTCCGGAACGGTCAGTTCGACGCCCAATTTCGCCGCCGCCGACTGAAACGCGCTGATGCCGGGAATAATTTCAAACGGCACTTGCGCTTCGGCAAACACTTGCATTTGCTCGTAAATGGCGCTGTAGAGGGTGGGATCTCCCGAGTGGAGGCGAACCACGGATTTGCCCGATCGCACTCGGTCGATGGCAATGGGTAAAATTTCCTCTAAGGTTTTATTTCCGGTGGGAATCCGTTCGGCGTCAGGTCGCGTTCCCTCTAACAGGGGTTTGGGCACCAGGGAATCGGCGTAGAGAATCACGTCGGCGGCGGCTAAAATTTTCTGAGCTTTGACCACGAGCAAATCCGGATCGCCCGGTCCCGCGCCAACGATATACACGGCGGGGGTTAGGGTAGAATGCGCGTCTGAGGCGCGATCGCGAGAAGTCGATACCATCGATCGTTTCAATCCATAGTGCGGAACCGACCCTAATTGTTACGGCTGGGAACCACATCCGGCAAGGAACGCTTCGCGCCGTACAACCACAATAGCCCGACAATGCCTGCCGCAATTCCCACCAAACTCACCACTTGCGCGATTCGCAGCGGTCCGAGCATCAAGCTGTCGGTACGCAATCCTTCAATCCAAAATCGACCGAGACTGTAGGCGATCCAGTACGTTAGAAAAATTGTCCCGGTTTTGAGGGGTGGCTTGCCTTTCAACGCGCGGAAAAATAGAAATAGCAATAGGGCGAAGACCAGTAGATCCCAGAGGGACTCGTAGAGAAAGGTGGGGTGGAAATACTCGTAATTTAAATATTCCGGCGGTCGTTGGCTGGGGGGAATGTAGAGTTTCCAGGGTAAATCCGTGGGACGCCCGAACGCTTCGGAGTTGAAGAAATTGCCCCAACGCCCGATCGCCTGTCCCAAAATTAACGAGGGCGCGATGATATCGGCAAATTGCCAAAACGAAATTTTTTGAATGCGCGCGAAAATTAGGGCGGCGAGAATCCCGCCGATAATGGCACCGTGAATGGCGATTCCCCCTCTCCAGATGGCAAAAATTTGCCCCGGATCGTTGGCGTATTGCTCCCACTGAAAGGCGACGTAGTACAGCCGGGCGCAGGGAATAGCAGCTAAAATCAGCCAGATAGATAGGTCGCTGATTAACTCGGGATTGACGTTACGGCGTTTGGCGAGGGATTGGGACAGACTCAACCCAACTAAAACCGCGATCGCGATTAACAAGCCGTACCAGCGAATGGCAATCGGTCCGATTTCCACCAGGGTCGGACCGGGCGAGGCAAATTGAAACGCTAAAGGCATGCACAGAATCCTCCATTGGAATATCCCCGAGTCGTACTCGCTCGCTCAGAACGCGCCAAATGGCGTCTCGACGACGTTGGCGATCGCCCGGCGATTTTTCTCGCTGTGAATCGATAACACCCTACAGTCATGGCGATTGCCGATCCGAACGACAGGGGGGTTGGCATTTGGGAGAGTCTGTCGCGCGATCGCTCTCAAGATACCGCACGATCGCTTCTGAGGGAAACGGCAAGATTGCTGGGGGCGACGTTAAAATAGACGTTTTAGTGCAATCTCGATCGCCCCCTATGTCTGCTCCAACTTCCTCAATTGCCACCGATCGCTCCGGCGTATCTCCCTCGGTTCCGCCTTTGCTGGGCGCGTCGCTTCCCGAGTTAACTGAATGGGTGCAACAACAGGGACAGCCCGCCTATCGGGGAAAACAACTGTATCAATGGATTTATCAAAAAGGGGCGCGATCGCTCCAAGACATTACCGTCTTCCCCAAACAGTGGCGTCAAACGGTGGCGGAGGTTCCCATCGGGCGATCGACGATTCACTATCGCTCGGTGGCACCCGACAACGCCATCAAGTACCTGTTGCGCCTCGATGACGGTCAAATTATTGAAACCGTGGGCATTCCCACCGCCCGCCGCCTGACGGTGTGTGTCTCGTCACAGGTGGGATGTCCGATGTCGTGCGATTTCTGCGCCACCGGGAAAGGGGGATTCATCCGCAACCTCGCTCCCCACGAAATTATCGACCAAGTGCTGACGGTGCAGCAAGATTTCGATCGCCGCGTCAGTCATATTGTCTTTATGGGGATGGGCGAACCGTTGCTGAATGCAGAGAGTGTAGTGGCGGCGATTCGCTCGCTCAACCAGGATGTGGGCATCTCGCAGCGATCGATAACCGTTTCGACGGTGGGGATTCCCGGTCGCATCCGCCAGCTCGCCCAGCACAAGTTGCAAGCCACCCTCGCCGTCAGCCTGCACGCCCCATCTCAACCCCTACGGGAGCAACTGATCCCCAGCGCCCGTCACTATCCCCTCGACGCCCTACTCGCCGAATGTCGCGATTACGTCCGCCTCACCCACCGCCGCCTCACGTTTGAATATCTCCTGATTGCCGGGTTGAACGATACTCCCGAACAGGCGAACGAGTTAGCCGATCGCATTGGCGGATTTCAATCCCACGTTAACCTGATTCCCTACAACCCGATTAGCGAGGTGGATTACCAACGTCCCGACCCGAAGCAGGTGCGAGGATTTGCCGAGGCGTTGGAGGGGCGCAATATTGCCGTCAGCATTCGTTATTCGCGCGGGTTGGACGTGGATGCGGCGTGCGGTCAGTTGCGGGCGAATGCGGGGATGGGGGGATAGGGAGAGCGGGAGAAACAACGTTTGTCGTAAGGGCAAGTCGCGAATCTCCCTTCCACCATGAGACAGAATT
>CAYQUF010000007.1:16794-42491 GCA_964420595.1 uncultured bacterium | reverse complement strand
AAAAAAAAGCGATCGCGCGGGGCGATCGCCTGTGAATGCAAATTCCTAAATTTCTAAAATCGGAATTTGGGGTTGTGGGGTTTCAAAGGTTGTTGAGATGCACGCTTGTTATATGCCAGCGCAGTCGTTGGGATCGGGATGAATCGCAGTGGGGTTGAACCCGATCGCCTCGTTTATTGACTCACGCAGGCAGGGATTCCAGGCGAATAGGCTTCGATCACTTTCGCCGTCTGAGAACAAGTAATCATTAAATAGTCGCAGCTCGGGCACTGCGTTCGAGTGAGCTGGCTATCTTCGATAAAATGGCGCTCGGCATGAGAACCACAGTTCGGACAACGAATGGCTTGTTGGGTGTGCATGTTAAACGATGCTCGTTTGAAATCTACAGTTTGAATCAAAAAATCGATAAAAAAATGACCCGCAGGTCGGTTGGGTTTAGAACCAATTTTGTTTTAATCGTGGTAAATGTGGATCTAAATCCTACGTTTTTGCCGAGTCAATGCCAGTTAGAAGTCGTTGAACTTCTATAAGATATTATGTCCTCGTACTTGAGGTTTGTCAATCTCGATATCGAGGAGATCGCCTGTATAGAGGGCGATCCCCAGAGTGCGATCGCTCGAAGCGAGCAGACCAAACCCTCGAACCATCGGGGATCGCAGCTTGGTAGAGAATGCAATAATTCGTGATTTAAAAAAATCGTCGAATGCCCCGGATTTATAGCGATCGCTAATCAAATCGAAATTATTAAATCATTCTAAAGATAGACTCGAACGATCGCTCGGTTGTGCTAGCCGGAATCTCTCAAACGGGTTTTTCCCGAGACGGTCGCGGGCAGTTTTAACGTTTTGGCTCAAAACGGAGTCATAATGAATTGGAGTATCTGCAACGATTGACTGGCATCTATGTTTGATTGGATTAATTCTCTCCTCGGGCGACATCCCGAGCGCGTCAACGCCAATGTCGAAATTTATACCTGGCAAACCTGTCCCTTTTGCATTCGCGCCAAACTGCTGCTGTGGTGGAAAGGCGTAGACTTTACCGAATACAAAATTGACGGGGACGACGCGGCTAGAGAACGCATGGCTCAACGCGCCAACGGCGGTCGCACGGTTCCGCAAATTTTTATCAATGACGAACATATCGGCGGCTGCGACGAGTTGTATCAGCTCGACGGGCAGCAGCAGTTAGATCCCCGACTGGAACAGTCTCCCGCTTAGGCATCAGTGGGAGAAGGCAACGGGCAACAGGAAAGCGTACCTCGATATGCTGGGGAAGGCTCTAGCAGTCTTGCCCCCAATCTTCCTATCCCTCTAATCGAATGTCGCCTCGCGAACTTCCCCCTCCCCCCCTCAACGATCCCGTCTATTTAACGCACCGACATTGGATGAGTCGTGCCCTCGAATTGGCGCAAGCGGCAGGAGAAGCAGGCGAAATTCCCGTGGGAGCAGTCATGGTGGATGCTAGCGGAGGGGAAATTGCGACCGGGGAAAATCGACGAGAACGCGATCGCGACCCGAGTGCTCATGCCGAAATCGTTGCCCTGCGTCGTGCCAGCCAACTGCTAGATCGCTGGCGTCTGGATGGGTGTACCCTCTACGTCACCCTCGAACCCTGTCCCATGTGCGCCGGGGCGATCGTGCAAGCGAGAGTGTCCCAACTGGTTTACGCAACGGACGATCCGAAAACCGGTGCCGTTCGCACCGTTCTCAATTTGCCCGACAGTCCCGCCTCGTTTCATCGCTTGTCCGTTCTCGGTGGCATTCTAGAAACCCCCTGTCGCCAGCAATTGCAGTCTTGGTTTGCCCGAGTGCGACCGGGGCGATCGTAATGTGACTTTGATACAAGTGTCCTTTAGATAGAAGACAAACGGGGGAGAACCCTCTAAGTTGAATAGTGAACGCGCGATCGGATTGAGTTTCCACGCCCTTACCGGTCATCGCCATCGTCACAAATAGCCTCATGATACAAATCGAATCTGCCAACAATCGATCGAATTCCGCCAGCGAGACCAAAACGCTTTCGGTAACCTCCCGAGTGTCCCCGTGGTTGGCACCAGCGGCTTATTTCTTCGGTCGCTCTGTCGTTTTTCCGGCATATTTTGGCAACATCGAAACGGTCGGACGGGAAAACATTCCCACTTCGGGGGCAACCATCTTGGCACCTACCCACCGATCGCGCTGGGATCCGCTGATGGTCGCGTATGCTGCCGGACGAGAGGCGACCGGACGCGATCCGCGCTTCATGACCTCTGCCAACGAAATGAAAGGCTTGCAAGGCTTGGTCGTGCGTCGGTTGGGTGCCTTTCCCGTGGATACGGATCGCCCTGGAATCGGCAGCCTCCGCCACGGCATCGAATTACTGGAGCGGGACGAAATGCTGGTGGTGTTCCCCGAAGGCGGGATTTTCCGCGACGGCAAGATTCACAATCTCAAGGCGGGGTTGGGTCGCATGGCATTCCACGCCCGCGATAACCGACCCGAGACGAACGTACGAGTCGTTCCCATTTGCATACACTACAGCACCCTCGTTCCCCGCTGGGGTTGCGACGTGCGGATCCAGATCGGCTCGCCCCTGTCGGTGACCGATTATGCTACCGATTCGATCAAGTCGAGTGCGAAGCAACTCATGGCAGACTTGCAAGGGGCGATGGAAGCGTTAAACCAACGCTAACGGCTTCGAGACTAGACCCCAATCGTCAATTGCCACCGTTTCAACGTCCCCGTATCCGCTTTCGCCAAATCGACGAGTTTGAGCTGCCAGCGTCCCCGTGCCGATCGCCCCAGAAACCGTTGGAGCATGGGGGTACTTTGCAGCGAATAGGTGGCAATCAGGGTTTTGCGGCGACCGAGGCTGCGATTTTGCAATAATACGGAGTCGCCGTCGGGATCGATTAAATACAGCTCCACATCCCCGAGAAAGTCGTGTTCGAGATTCACCGTCACTTGCAGGTCGCGCACCGAACTCGAATCGTCTACCAGCAATCCGGTCGTGACGCCAGCGGGATTGTTGTCGGGAATGTCAACCGCGCGATCGCTGTGCTCTTGAATGCGGCGATTGGTCGAACCCACCACGGTCAGCTTCCGTCGCGCCGCTTCTACGGCTTTGTAGGCGTTGACCTTCCCGTAACCGAACCATTGCGAGTGTCCGGTACGATCGTAGGTACCCATGCGCGTCCCCAATTGGGGATCGGGATTGTTATCGACGATGCGATCGCTACTTTGCTGCAACAATTGCTTCACCTGCGCTGCCGTTAAATCGGGATTGACCGACAGCACCAACGCCGCAACGCCCGCCACCACCGGACAGGCGCTCGACGTACCGCCAAAACTGCCCGTGAAGTCCCCCGGATCGTAACCGGCTTTCCCGAGGCGATCGGCGGTGAAAATGCCCAATCCCGCCAGCGGCGTCTTAATCGGCGGCGGCGTGCTGACAAATCCGGTCGATTGCAGCCACATTCCCGGCGGCGCGTTATTGCTGGGGGCGCACGCGGAAATATTCGGTCCCCAATTGCTGTAGGCGGCTTTTTGATTCAAGCTGGTACACGCCGACACCGCGATCGCGTCGGGATGGACGGCAAATCCACTCAGCCATTCGGTTTGTCCGGAGAGGACGTTATCGGGCCAGCCGCGTTCGTTGAGGATGCCGTCAATGGGACGGTTGGCGTTTCCAGCGGCAAAGACGACGACGCAGCCTTTGCCGTTGCGTCCTTGGGTGGCGGCGCGGGTGATGGCGGCTCGCTGGCGCAGGGAGAGGGGGAAATAGACAGCACTGGCACCCCAGCTACAGGAGATGACCGCAGCCCCTTTATTGCGCGCCCAGTCGAAGATTTCTTCAATGGAGCGATCGTCTAAATAGCCGCTGGTGCGAATCGGCATCAGGGCGCAACCGGGTGCGACGCCAACGATGCCTGTGCCGGTTTCCTCTGCCACGCAGACCCCCGCACAGGCGGTTCCGTGGTTGTCGGTTGCCTCTTCGGGAAGGGGGAGAAAATCGCGCTGTTTCAGGTCGCGGGGGGCAACGATTTTGCCCAATCCCTGGAAGTCGGGGTGGTTGAGGTCGATGGAATCGTCGGCGACTGCGACAACGACCGATCGCCTGCCTCGGGTGACTTCCCAGGCGCGTTCGACGCTGATGTGAGAGCCGCTGGCGAGTTGGTGTCCGCCGTTGTGGTGGAGATACCACTGTTTGTGATACAGGGAATCGAGGGGACGGTAGTGGGCGGCGGTATGCACGACGATGTTGGGTTCTGCCATCAAGACCTGCGGCTCGCGGGTGAGGCGATTGGCAATTTTGACGGGATTTTCGCTGGCTCGGGCGGTGACGCGATAGATAAAGGTATTGGGGACGCCTTCGACGGGTTGCAGGACTTCTAAGCCGATGGCGGTGGAGATGGCTTCGCGATCGCCCTCTTCAACATCCGTGCCAAACTGAATCGTGACTTCGTCGCTGAGATAAACTAGGGTTTCGGGATTTTTCGGGGTTTGGTAAACGTGGCTGACAAAGGCGATGGCATCGAGCGATCGCGCCGCTTGCATGGCGTCATCGAGGCGATCGGCTGCCACGGTAAATTCTTCTAAATCGGCTTGGGGGACGCTGCGGTTCCACTGTGCCGGAATTCGATCTTTCCAGTCGTCGGCGCGATCGCTCGGTCGCACCACAAACCGATCGCGGACTTTTTCGAGGGCGAGTTCTTCCCCGCCCCGTTGGAGAATCGTGCCGATACTTTGTTCGGGAACGCCGATATCGGAATTGCCTTGAGTCATGAGTGTTGCTCCTCGCACCTAAGTCTGCGCCAACGATCGCGCCACAATCCGAGCGATCCCCGCTAACTCGGCGATCGAGATTGGCTGCCGAGACGGAATCGCGAACCAATGCTAAGATACCCTGAAGTTCGGATCGATCCAGTTACGCAAAGGCACCAGATTCTTTCATGATATCCGGAACCGTTCGTCGCCTCACCTATTCTCCCTACTGGCTGTCGCTCTCCCTGCTGACAGCCGCGATCGCCTTTTCGCCCCAGGTTCGCGCCCAAGAGACGCCTGGGAACGACAATCGCGATCGCCCTCAAGCCCCGCAAGTGATTAATCCATCTACCCTGCGTCCCCTCAGCAGCGAAACCAGCTTTTTGAGTTTCCAGGGTGCCGAACGCTTGCTCGAACGCGCCACGGAAGCGATTTCGGCGGACAACTACGAGCAAGCCGCCCAACACTATCGGGAAGCTCGGCAAATTTTCAACCAGCTCTCGAAGTTTCACGAAGGGCTGTACAACGACTTTACCGGGATCGACAATCGCATCGCCGAATCCCATCGCACTAAAGCCGTCGATGCGGCGCAACAGCGGGACGAAGCGACCTACCAACTCGCGCTGGTTCATATCGCGCGATCGCAGCCGGAATTGGCGATTCCGCTATTGGTGCAGGCGATCGAGTCCCAAAATCCCACGCGGGAGCTAGGCACCCAGTCTTACCAACAATTGCTAGCGTTGGGGTTCGTGGATCTGCCCTATCCCAAGCCGCAAGAGAGCGAGTCGGAATCGGGGGAAACGGAAGGAGGCGAAGCGGTCGAGGCGAGCAATACCCCGGCGATCGAAGCGACCGAATCTCCCGTACCTCCGAGCCTGTTGAGCTTTGAGGGGGGAGAGCGGCTGATGCAAGAGGCGGCGGCGGCGGTGTCGGCGCAGGATTACGAGCAGGCGACCCAGAAGCTGCGCGAAGCCCGACAGGTGTTCAATCGGCTGTCGAATTTGTACCAGCAATTGGCGGGCAGTTTTTCGGGGATCGACAATCCCATCGCCGACCAGCAGCGACAAAATGCCCTGGATGCGGCGCAGTGGCGCGATGATGCGACGTACCAATTGGCGTTGGTGCATCGGGCGCAAAATCAACCGGAATTGGCAGTTCCGCTGTTAATCCAGGTGATTCGCTCGCAAAATCCCACGCGCGATCGCGGCAAAGATGCCTACCGACAGCTATTCGAGCTGGGTTTCGTGGATACCCCCTATCCGCCCAATCGCGATCGCCAGTCGAGTTCTCGCTAGCCAATCTTGCCTTTGCCCCTAACCGAATGAGTAACATTTAGATTAAATTAAGAATTAGCAGACTTACATTTAGGAGCGTCAATGGTTAGCCCCGATCGCGTCGAGGTAATGATCAAAAACGCATTGCCCGACGCTCGCGTTCAGATTCAAGACCTCACCGGTGGTGGCGACCACTATCAGGTGGTGGTCGTCTCCTCTGAGTTTGAAGGCAAAACTCGCGTCAAGCAGCACCAACTCGTCTACGGTGCCCTGAAAGATGCGATGTCTACCGAAGCCATTCACGCCCTCGCCGTGAAAACCTATACGCCCGAAACCTGGCAAACTGCCAGTCAAGCTGTATAAACTGCCATTAATTGGCATTGTCTCGTTTCACGTTCCAACGTTTAGCATCGATCGAATTAAGTCCTATGACTCCAGAAGTAAAAGAACGTATCGACCAGATCGTCAACCACGACAAAGTCGTTGTCTTCATGAAAGGCAACAAACTCATGCCCCAATGCGGCTTTTCTAACAACGTCGTCCAGATTTTAAATGTTTTGGGCGTGCCGTATTCGACGTTTGACGTGCTTGAAGATTCGGAAGTCCGCCAGGGGATCAAGGAATACTCCGAGTGGCCGACCATTCCTCAAGTTTATGTCAACGGCGAGTTTGTCGGTGGCTCCGATATTTTGATTGAAATGTATCAAAATAATGAATTGCAACAAATGCTGGAAGTGGCACTAGCCTCCTAAACCGTTTAGGAATAAAACTCGGCACAAAAAACGATCCCCTTCGCAGCTCAAACGGGCGTCGAAGGGGATTGTGCTTGGGGCAAAAATCGGGTCGCTAGTAGATTCGCATCTCGAAGTTAGACGGATCGTAGAGATAGCGACCGGCTTCTTCTTCCAAACGATGAATCAAAAAGGGTTCGAGCACTTGCGCCTGTCGGAGAGCGGCGAGGTAGCCGTCGAGATACATTCTCAGCTCCTCGACTCGATAGCCCCGACCCCACAGTTCGACAAAGGTGTCGGTGAGTTTTTGGTAGTGGCGGATGGTTGCACTGTCGGTCAGCATAGTTGGGTGAATGAACTCGGCAATTTGTAGTCTAGCTAACAAGTAGCAGGAGGACGACCTCAATCGGGCAGGGGTGCTTGGAAAACACTTACGATTAGTATTCCCACTATTGCGGTTCGTCGCAAACTCGGAAAAATCCGGATCGGATCGGTTTCCGAATCTTGTCTTATTTTCGCAGACGCAAGGGGGACAAGTCGTGTCTGATTTATCTTTATTTTATCTTGAGCCAACCTGAAGTCCGCCCGCGATCGCCGACCCGAGGCAGTGGGGAAAACGTTACTTTCGCCACAAGCTATCGATCTGTGTGAGGTCAGCAAAGTCGCGAGAGTAGCGGCAGTTACAAAACCATGACAAAGCCTTTGTTAACCTAAAATCCACCGAAGTCAAGGGAAGCAAATTTGTTGTGGGATCGATTTACATTCAAATTGTCGAGAGCAATCCGCACCTGCGATCGCTCTTAGGATGGCACTTACAGCAAGTCGGTTACGGCGTGTCTCAATCGGCGGATATCCGTCACGCTCGGGAGGCATTCTCCGCCAATCAGCCGACACTCGCCATTGTCGATACCGACCTGCCAGATGGCGACGGTCTGGAATTCTGTCGGTGGCTGCACCAACAGCAACAGTCGCTGATTCTACTGCTGTCGGCGCGCAATACCGAAGCCGATATCGTGGAAGGACTGCGAGCCGGAGCGGATGACTACATTACCAAGCCGTTTGGGATGCAGGAATTTCTGGCGCGGGTGGAAGCCCTAGTCCGGCGACATCGCACGGTGGTTCCCCCTGCCTATCTGGACTATGGCGATCTCAAGGTCGATTTGGTGCAGCGTCGCGTCCGGTTTAAGGGAGAGTCGGTGGAACTGACGCCGCAGGAGTTTAGCTTGTTGTACGTCCTCGCACAAGCCAATGGCGTGCCGCTGAGTCGGTCGGAATTGCTCAAACGCGCTTGGCCCGACGCGATCGACAACCCCCGTACCATCGACACGCACGTCCTGTCGCTGCGCAAGAAAATCGAATCCGACCCCCGACAGCCTAGTTTAATCCAGACGGTGCGCAATGTGGGTTATCGGTTGAATTTAGAGCGGCTCGGTGCATCTCCTTCCCCCCCAAAAGCGACGGCTAACGGTCATCGTCGCTCCCGAGCCGTTCAATCGCTCAACGGAAAGGCGAGCGGTCAGCCTTCAGTTATGGCACAGCCGGTCGAAGGTTAATCGCCCCATTCTTGTCGGATGTCGAGTTCGGCTTGCGCCAGGGTGTGTTGCCATGCGGTCCAGTCGGCTGCGGCGGCGTCAATCGGGGGGTCGAGTTTGCCTTGGCGCAACTGAGCGACGCGGTGGCAAAAGTGGCGGGCGAGGTCGATGCGGCGATCGCTCAGGAGGATTGCCAATTCGCCGGTTTGGGTCATTTGCGTTAAGACCCGTTGCAGGGAGAGTCCGAGTTCGCTCTCGAAGGCGGGAGCGGGATCGTCGAGCAGCAAAATTTGCGGTTGGAGGATGAGGGCGCGGGCGATGGCGATGGCGTGACGCTGTCCGGTGGAAAGCTGAAATTCACTGCGTTCGAGCCAGTCTCGCGGCAGTTGCAGGCGATCGATCCAGCCGTCGAGTCGCGTTTGGATTTGCGGGGGTGGGAGGTTTTGGAGGCTGAGGGGATAGGCGAGGGTTTCCCCGACGGTCGGGTTTAATAATTTGGCTGAGGATGGGACGAGGACGATCGCCTGTCGTAAGGAAACGGGATCGAGGGTGCGAAGATCGCGATCGCCCCAGCGGATGGTGCCGGCGGTGGGATCGCTCAATCGGTTGCACAGTCGCAGCAGTAGGGTTTTGCCGGAACCCGAGGCACCGAGTATTCCGAGGCGATCGCCTGGTGCGAGTTTGAAAGAAATGCGATCGAGCAGGTGACCGGCACCAAAGGGAGCGGCGAGGCTGACGCTATCGAGGTGTAGGGGATCGAGGGACACAATGGGCGATCGCTAACAATTTCCCAGTTTAGCCTTAATGAAGGTGCCGAGACCGATCGCGGTGTCGGTTGGTGGGTGTATTGACTTAGCTCGTGAGAATAATAAACTTAAATTATAGTGCATATCTTTCAAGATATCGAGAAATAACATAAAATTTTTGAAACTGGATCGATTCTGCTGCTTCGGAATCGGTCGTGCCGCGCACCCAGGTTTGGAAAACATCATGCAGATTCGTCCGTCTTCTGATGCCATCTCCCCTGGGGATCGGCAGGTTTGGCAATCGCTGCAATCCAGCGAAGAACAATTTCAAACGTTAGTGGCGAATATTCCGGGTGCTGTCTACCGCTATGCCTGCAATCCCGAGGGGAAGATGGAATTTTTCAGCGATGCCATTGTCGCGATGTCCGGTTATCCGGTCGAGGAGTTGACCAGCGATCGCCGTTCGTTCTCTAGTATCGTCCACCCGCAAGATCGCGATCGGGTGCGACGCCAAGTGAGCGAGTGTCTGGAGGATCGATCGCCCTACGAAATCGAATACCGCTTGGTGCGATCGGACGGCGGGATTTGCTGGGTCCGCGATCGCGGTCGGGGAGTGTTTCGCGACGATCGCCCGGTCTATCTCGATGGCGTCATTTTCGATATTACCGATTGCAAGCGAACTGAAACTCAATTGCGATCCACTCAACGGTTTCTCGATTGCTTAATTGAAAATTTACCCCTCAGCGTCACCATTCAAGATGCGAAAACGCTGCAATTCACTTACTGGAACCAAGCCAGCGAGGAATTATTCGGCTATGACAAATCCGAGGTGTTGGGTAAAAGCGACTATGCTTGGCTCAACGCTACCGAAGCGCGATCGCAGCGGGTTCGCGATCGGCAAATCCTAGCTGGAGACAAACTGGTGGAAATCCCGGAAGTGGCGGTGGAAACCCCCCATCGCGGTCGCCGGTGGTTGCACGTCAAACAGGTGCCGTTGAGGGATGAGGACGAGGCGGAAATGCCGCAATATCTGCTCGCCATTTGCGAGGATATTACCGAACGCAAGCAAACGGAAGCCGCTTTACGCTACAGCGAGCGTCACTATCGCCGCATTGTGGAAACGGCGTCGGAAGGGGTGTGGATGTTCGATGCTGACAGCAAAACCACGTTTGCTAACGCTCGCATGGCTGAAATGCTCGGTTACAATCCCGAACAGATGCAAGGGCGATCGCTGTTTGATTTTATGGACGAGGAGGGTCGCCGGGTTTACGAGTCCTATTTGCAACGCCGCCGTCAGGGTCTCCCCGAACGCCACGATTTCAGATTCCGCCGTCGGGATGGTTCGGATTTGTGGGCGATCGTATCGGCGACTCCGATTTTCGACGATGAGGGGGAGTTTATTGGCGTGTTGCGGATGATTACCGATATTAGCGATCGCAAGCAAGCGGAAATTGAGTTGAGGCAATCTAAATTTCGCCTGAAAGCGAAGAACGAACAATTAAAACAAGCTCTGGGAAAACTCAAGCGCACTCAAGCACAATTGGTTCAAAGCGAAAAAATGGTGAGCTTGGGGCAGTTGGTGGCTGGGGTGGCGCACGAGATTAACAATCCTACCAGTTTTATTTACGGGAATGTCGAACACGCCGAGCATTACATTCAGGAGTTGGTGGAACTGCTCCAACTCTATCGACAGCACTATCCCAACCCCGATCCCGAGATTGAAGGGTTGAGTGAAGATATCGATCTCGATTTCCTGCTCGAAGATTTGCCTAAATTGCTGGGGTCGATGAAGTCGGGTGCCGATCGCATTCACCAAATTGTCCTGTCGTTGCGCAATTTTGCCCGACACGACGAATCCGAACGCAAGCCGGTTGACTTGCACGAGGGGATCGACAGTACGCTGACGATTTTGCAACATCGGCTCAAAGCGAGGGGGACCGAGATTGAGGTGGTGCGAGAGTACGCTCAATTACCTCGCCTGGATTGCTATCCGGGACAGTTGAATCAGGTGTTTATGAATTTACTCGCCAATGCGATCGATGCTCTGGAGGATCGGGAATGTCCCCAAATTCGGATTCGCACGGAATGTCGAGAGGGCGATCGCGTGGTGATTTCCATTGGCGATAATGGTCCGGGGATGAATCCAGAGATCTTGCGGCGATCGTTCGATCCGTTTTTTACGACGAAACCGGTGGGGAAGGGAACGGGGATGGGTTTGTTTGTGGTCCATCAAGTTGTCGTCGAACAGCATGGCGGACGGATCGATTGTCACTCGCAACCGGGTGAGGGGGCGCGGTTTGAGATCGAAGTGCCGATCGCCGCATTGGCTTAGGGTGAGGGCGGTACGTCTGGATGGAAAACGCTAAAGCGTTTACAACGAACGGATGTTGATTCTTTAGTCAAGAGTTGTTTCAGGTTAAATGTTTGGTTCCGCAATCTGTTGCGAAACCCATATAAAATATAGCCAGATTATACCAAAAATTTTCGCAACCTGTCAAACAAATTTGGCAAATAGACGATCGCCTTACGAAATCGCCTTACGAAAAAGATGCTGCCGCGATCGCCCAACTGTCTACCACCAGCAGCAACAGCGTCAGTCCCAACAAAATAAAATACATCCACGGTTGCGCCAGGGGACGCACGTCAGTGGTGTCGATCCCGGTTTTCGCCTGCACCTGTCGCACCAATCGCGCAAATCCCGCCACGCGCATCGGGAGCAGGTAGGCTTGTCCGGATTTGCTGAGAAAATAATAGACTAAGCCGCCTTGTCCGGTGGTACGAGGTTTGAGTGCTTCGATTTCCGACCACGACAGGGACCAACCCCGGCGAATCCATTTGGGAATCCAGGCGGGATAGGTGACTTCGATGCCATAATCGTCGAGGACGACGCGATCGCTCAACGCGCCGTAGAGCAAGATTGCACCCAAGGCGATCGCCAGCCATAATGCTAGAGGCGGGACGGGAGAGCCACTGATGTCGGATAATACCGGTAAGGGAACCGTCAGCGCCACGTACAGGCTCAATAGGGTCAGGCGAATCAACGGCGAAATCTGAAAGATCGAGGGTTCGGACGATTGGGACATGGCGATCGCTCTCGAGCCAAACGACAGTTACGGTAAATATTTTTGCACGACATCCCATCCGGTGAGGGACACCCACGCCAGGGCGAAAAACAGAACGATATTCGTTCCGATGTGAATTTGGCGCGATCGCGGGCGTTTGGGGCTGATGCGGATGGCGCTAATTGCCGACACCAGCACCAGGGTAACAACACTCAATCCCGCCGCCAAGTGGGGAGAATGTCCTAAACTGCCGTAATAGCCTAGGGTCCCGACAATCCCGATCGCCAAGAGCAGCAAGACCAGGACAACCAAGATCCCGCCGATAATGTAATGGAGCGATCGCAGCCAGGACGGACGGCGTTGCTTTTGATGGCGCGCGTAAAACATCCATCCCCCCGAGATCGCCAAGATCCCGTAGGCGGTGACGGACAGTCCCATCGACCACGCTGCAATGCGCCACAACCAGAGAAAAGAGGGCAAATCCACAAAAGTTTACCTATCGATCGGTCTCTTTTCTATGGTAGTCGCGGGCGATCGCGCCAGAAAGGCAACGCAGGGGTTGCTTTTCTAGAGGATACAGAGTAAAATTGCCTCACCCTGAATCCTAAAAAAACGAGCAACCCCAATGGGTGATTTCCCGTTTAGCCAACAGACGCTAAGGCAATGGTCTTAACTGAACTTTCTGAAGCTTGCATATTATCTGAATCGGACTCGACCTCGGCTTGGCGATCGTCGCTAGCTTTACCATTTTTTACATTTTCGGGTTCCGATTCGGAGGTAGGATGAACCGGAGTGCTATCCTCATCGTCAACTTTTAATTGGGCGCAGGGGATTTTATCGGAAAGAATGGCACTGGCCATCATTCCCGTGTGGATTTCTAAAATGCCTTCTGGCAGCGCTTCAAAAACGAGACGCTGTCCCGGAAAAACGACCCGCTCGAAATACCAGTTTGGAATATTCGAGATGCGAGCGACTTGAATTTGGCTCGTCGCATTGACGTAGCAGCAAAAGATATTGGCGTTGCTATCGGACGGAAGGGGATCGAGAATCTGAGACATAGCTATCAAAGAGTTTATAGTGCGTACTTACTGAATCCTATGAATGCACCTTAACATCTGCCGATCCCGATCGGTTGTAAAGGTGAATACCAAGCAAGGCTCGATTTGGCAACCGATCGCTTTCGGGTCACTGGTGAGGTGAGATAGACGGCGCTCTCGGTCTGGGATCGCCTATATCGTGGCGCGATCGCGCGTTTTCTACCCCGATTGTCCAGTGTAACGCGCCCATACGTCACTTTGCTCGCTCTCAGCAAAATTTATAAAATCTATCTAAAAATATATCTCTCGATAGAGATTTTCCGGATCGGGATCGAGGGTGACTTAAACCCTTATGGCTAGCGGAGAGAGTCAATGGTATCTTAGGAGTTAAGCAATATTAAGAAGATTTCACAATAGCATCTTCGCTATGAACCGCATTTTATACGTCCGCTTGCCGTGCAACCCGATCTTTCCCATCGGCGTTGTCTACTTAGCCGATCGCGTGCATAAATTGTTCGGCGAGATCGAACAGCGCATCTTCGACATGGGAACCGTTCCGCCTTTGGACTTCGCGCGATCGCTCGACGAGTGCATCGACGAGTTTCAACCCACCCTGCTCGTCTTCTCCTGGCGCGACATCCAAATTTACGCCCCCGTCGGCGGACGCGGTGGCAACCCCCTGCAACACGCCTTTGAATTCTACTACGCCAAGAATCCCTTAATTAAACTGCGCGGCGCAATCGGGGGATTGCGCGTTACCGCCGCGTACTATCACGAACTGTGGCGCAACCAGCGATTAATTCGCCGGGGACTCCAACGCGCGCGCCGATACAATAGCGACGTGCGAACCGTGGTCGGTGGCGGTGCGGTGAGCGTGTTTTACGAACAACTCGGAAACAGCCTCCCCGAGGGAACCATTGTCTCGGTGGGGGAAGGGGAAGCCTTGCTGGAGAAACTGCTGCGGGGTCAAGATTTCAGCGACGAACGCTGTTACGTGGTCGGTCAGACGCAACCGCGCGATCGCATGTTGCACGAAAAACCGACGAATATCGAAAAGACCGCTTGCGATTACGACTACATCGCCAGCATGTGGCCCGAATTTAACTATTACCTGCAAGATCGCGACTTTTACATCGGCGTTCAAACCAAACGCGGCTGTCCCCACAACTGCTGTTACTGCGTTTATACCGTTATTGAAGGCAAGCAGGTGCGCGTCAATCCCGCCGACGAGGTGGTGGCAGAGATGCGCCAATTATACGATCGCGGCATTCGCAACTTCTGGTTCACCGACGCCCAGTTTATCCCGGCTCGCAAGTATATCGACGACGCGGTGGAACTGTTACAGAAGATTCTCGATTCGGGAATGGACGACATTCACTGGGCCGCCTACATTCGCGCCGACAACCTGACGCCGCAATTGTGCGAGCTGATGGCAAAAACCGGCATGAATTATTTTGAAATCGGCATTACCAGCGGGTCGCAAGAACTGGTGCGCAAGATGCGGATGGGATACAACCTGCGGGTGGTGCTGGAAAACTGTCGCGATTTGAAGGCGGCGGGATTCAACGATTTGGTGTCGGTGAACTATTCGTTTAACGTGATTGACGAAACGTTTGACACCATTCGCCAGACGATTGCCTATCATCGCGAGCTGGAGAAAATCTTTGGCGAGGATAAAGTCGAACCGGCGATTTTCTTCATTGGCTTGCAACCGCATACCCATTTGGAAGAATACGCGCTGGACAATGAAATCCTCAAACCGGATTACGATCCGATGAGTATGATGCCGTGGACGGCGCGGAAATTGCTGTGGAATCCAGAACCGTTGGGATCGTTTTTCGGCGAAGTCTGTTTGGAGGCGTGGAAGCGCAATCCTCACGATTTCGGACGGGAAGTGATGCGGATTTTGGAGGAACGGCTCGGTCGCGCCGAGTTAGAGGAAGCGTTGTCTGCGCCGATTGAGACGGATAAGGCGAAGTCGAAACCGTTGGTGACGGCGTAATTGACTCCCTCTAATATGACATCCGCATGAAAACTTCAAGACTCGATTGAGCAAAACCGCCGCGCATCCTACGAATGAACGCGAAGCGTCATTCGCGCTTTTAGCGGCGGACGGGGTATAATTGCACCAGCTAAGTACGGCACTATTGCCCACCAGACAAGAACTCTGGATTACTGGGTAGATACAAGACCTGCTTGGCAAGGTACAAGTGAACCTGTAAGCCCTGGCAACACCCGATTCATAAATGTAGGGAACGGGCAAAAAGTTGGCATCAACAATTTCAATCCAAACCCACAGGCAGAAATGACCTGGGGTGCTGCAACCGCAGAAGTTCCTGGCAGTAGGCGAGAGCGCCGTCTCCCTCTCTGGTAGCAGGATTGGGAAGCTACGATTCTATGGCGTAGCAATGAATCGCTAGTTGCGTTCACGGGAAAGAATATCGGTAGCAGGTGGTACGTTGCGGCGTTTATCTCCCATGTCAAGACACGACAATCGATCGGCACCGCAACACACCCTACCTTTCTCTCCCTTCATCGCAGGTGTTTTGAGGTTATTTATCAGGATGTGATATAACTATTTCTTGCTCAGGGGGCGGACAGTTTTTTGAGTTTTTATACCATTTATTGTCCGCTGGCTGGGTAATAATATTGACGAGATATTTCGTCGGTCAACCATCAATTTAGCCCTACCCGCGAGTGGAGAATCGCCGCTATTTATTGTTGATGCTTTACCCTTTTTCATGAGAGTTACCCTCGATCGCGACGTTCTCTATATCCATAAAGATGACGTTCCTTTTTATAAGAAACAAGGGTCGGTGACGCGCAATTCTTTTTTCTGGGCATTGCGATCGATTGCCGATCGCGCTCCGAGAGAAGCAGATTGGGAGTTCGAGCGATCGGTCTGGATTGCGCTGTGTCGGATGCTCCTGTCGTTTGCTGAAAGTGGCTATCTTGGCGTATCCGAAACTACGTTGGAGTTTCCCGAGTTGGAGACGATTCCTCGGGAATTGCGAGAGTGTTCGACACTGCTATAGCATTTTTAAATAATATGACATCCGGATGAAGATTTCAACGATCGGGGTGGTTTGCAAATCGTCCCGTTTTATTGTGCCGGATTGGGTGGAATCGCGATCGCTATTTCTGTTCCCGAATCCGGTGCAGAATTGCACGTCAACCGTCCGCCATGTTGTGCAACGATAATTTGATAGCTAATCGAGAGACCCAATCCCGTTCCCGACCCGACTGCTTTGGTGGTAAAAAACGGATCGAAGGCACGCTGTCGGACGGTTTCGGTCATTCCCGCACCGTTGTCGGCGATGCGAATTTCGATCCAGTCGTTCTCCAGTTGCGTCGTGTGAATCGAGATGGTGGGAGAGGGGGGGAGTTTCTGTTGTAGCGCATCGATCGCATTGGCGAGGAGGTTGGCAAAGACTTGATTTAATTGCTTCGGATAGCACTCGATTTTTGGTAAATTTCCATACTGCTTGACGAGGTGAATGTTGTGCTGCGCCAAACGATGTTGCAATACGAATAACGTACTTTCAATCCCCTCGTGAATGTCGGCGCGTTTGAGGTCGGCTTCGTCGTGACGGGAAAAGTTTTGCAGCGCCAGTACGACTTGATGGATGCGATTGACACCTTGATTCATTGAATCTATCAGCTTGGGCATATCGTGTGCTACAAAGTCTAAATCGAGTTGTTCGATGTCTTCTCGCTCCTCGTCGCTGAGAGGTGGGTTGGATTCGCGGTAAATTGCGATCGCGCTGAATAAATCGTCTAAATATTGCCGGAGGTGGACTAAGTTGCCGCCGATAAAGCTGACGGGATTGTTGATTTCGTGCGCCATTCCTGCCATCAATTGTCCCAGACTCGACATTTTCTCGCTATGAATGAGTTGTGATTGCGTCCATTTTAATTCGTCGAGGGTTTGTTCTAATTGTGCGGCTTTTTGTTTTAATTGGGTTTCGGCGGCGGCGCGATCGCGCATTTCGGTTTGGACGCGATAAAACAGGCGATCGAAGGCTTGCATGACTTCGCCTAATTCGTCTTGTCGCTTCACTTTCATTGAATAAAAATCGGGAGCGGGATGTCCCTGGCTCAATATATCGGCGGCGGCGATTAAGTCGTCTCTCAAGCGTAAAATTGGGGCGATCGCGTGTTTGCCTAAAACTGCAATGGCTACCAACGTGACTACAATTGAAATTAAGAGAACCAATGCCCCAATCCGTCCGATATAGGCGATGAGTTGGGCGCGGACTGTGGAAGCATCGTGACGGATAATGAACCGACAGCTCTGGGGATTTGGCAGCGACCAAGCGATATCGTAGCGGTTTCCGGTTAATTTCCGAATGCGATCGGTATCGGCGCGTTCGAGATCGGTATACGAAAGTTGCGGTAATTCTCCGGATTTAATAATTGCCTCTCCCTCAGAAGTATAAATTTTTATGCCAATCACAACATTGGAATTTTGACTGACGCGATTGAGGGTTTTTATCAAAACTGAATCAGACACACCTGCTTGCTTTAACTGGTTAACTGTTTGCACGATTCCGGAAGAAACATCTTCGAGGTGTAGCAATAGTTCGTGTTTGCGTCGGAAATAAGAGGGGACAATAATAACGGCTTCAATGGCAACAATACTGAGAAATAGCCAGGCAACAATCGGTCGCGAGAAGCGAGATTGAACACACGCGATCGCGGTAACGAGTCGGTTTGACATGGGTGGGGTTGGTAGAGAGGATGTACCAGGGTTCGATCGCTAGATTATGGTAAGATTCTTAATTAATTCTGAGGAGAAGCTAAAAAAAGCGATTGCTAGACTTCCGTGAGGCGATCGGGTCAAAATGAACCGAAACTCAAATCCGTGTCAATCTGCCAAGCGATCGCAAAATTGTCCGTGTTCCGGCGAGTTCAATCCCGCTTGCAACACTTCCAACACTTGCGCCATTTGGTTGCTCAATAACGCCTCGATTGCCAACCACAATCCTGGAAACACGCGAGAGCGAATAATGCCATCGGGATCGGACGAGAGCGATCGATAGTCTCCCTCGGTTAACTGTTGCGTTGAGGTAAAGAATCGTTAACCACGTGCCGATCCTCCTAAGTTCATTGGAAGTGCGATCGCGTACAATAAGAAAACTATGAGGGCGATCGTCTGTCCCGGCATCCACGATCCGAAGCTGACCGACGAATTTATGACGGGTGTATTCGGACACCCTCGAGACAGCGACGAGATTGCCGTCGTTCCCGCCGCAGACTGTCCGGTCTACTCGCCAGCACATCTGTGGCAATTCCTGCGCGATCGCTGGGGAAACCCCGAAAACACCGAACCCGTCAGCTTTATTAGTTTCAGTGCGGGAGTCGTCGGGGCGATCGCAGCGGCGCGATGCTGGCAGCGAAACGGGGGACGAGTGGCGACCTTTATCGCTCTGGACGGGTGGGGGGTTCCCCTCGGCGGCGATTTTCCCATCTACCGCCTCAGCCACGACTTCTTTACCCATTGGAGTTCGAGCCTGTTGGGACAAGGGAAGGAAAGCTTTTATGCCGATCCGCCCGTGGCACATTTAGACCTGTGGCGATCGCCCCAAACTGCCTCTGGCTGGCATCTCTCTCCCTCTCGACCGACGGTTGCCGCGACTGCCGCTCAATTTATCGCGGGACAATTATCGGTTAATTTTCGTTGCGATGAAAATAGATATTAAATTAATGTCAAAATTGGGTAGTCGGCGGCATTGCTAATTCATCATTATATAGTGGGAAGTTTCAAAGGTTTCAAGAGGTTCTAACCGTGCAACTGCAAACTCAAACTCGCGCAACCGTCATGCGGGCAACCGGAGCATTTGCCCTGATCGATAGTCTCAAGCGTCACGGCGTCCGTCACATTTTCGGCTATCCCGGTGGTGCCATTCTGCCTATTTACGACGAACTGTATCGGGCAGAAGCCGCAGGGGAAATACAACACATCCTCGTGCGCCACGAACAGGGTGCCGCTCATGCCGCCGACGGTTACGCTCGCGCCACCGGAAAAGTGGGGGTTTGTTTCGGTACGTCGGGTCCTGGTGCCACTAACTTAGTTACCGGGATTGCCACGGCACACATGGACTCGATTCCCATGGTGGCGATCACCGGACAGGTGCCACGGGGTGCCATTGGTACCGATGCATTCCAAGAAACCGATATTTTCGGCATCACCCTACCGGTCGTGAAGCACTCTTACGTGGTGCGCGATCCGCAAGACATGGCGCGGATTGTGGCTGAAGCATTTCACATTGCCAGTACGGGTCGTCCCGGTCCGGTGCTGATCGACGTGCCAAAAGATGTCGGTCTGCAAGAGTGCGATTACATTCCCGTCGAACCGGGTTCGATTAAACTGAGAGGGTATCGACCTACCGTCAAAGGCAATCCGCGTCAAATCAACCAAGCGATCGCCTTGATGCGTCAATCCCGTCAACCCCTGATGTACGTTGGCGGCGGCGCGATCGCGGCTGGGGCACACGCCGAAATTCAAGAACTCGCCGAACACTTCCAAATCCCCGTCACCACGACTCTGATGGGGAAAGGGTCGTTTGAAGAGCACCATCCCCTCTCCGTCGGAATGTTGGGAATGCACGGCACCGCCTATGCCAACTACGCCGTTAGCGAATGCGACCTGTTAATTGCCATTGGCTCGCGGTTCGACGATCGCGTCACGGGCAAGTTAGACGAATTTGCCTCCAGTGCCAAGGTGATTCACATCGACATCGACCCGGCGGAAGTGGGCAAAAATCGCGCTCCCGACGTTCCCATTGTCGGCGACGTGCGGCAAGTGCTCATCGACCTACTGCGTCGGCTCAAGGAAATCGGCGAACCCGTCGATGGCACTCAAACCGAAGCGTGGCGGCAACGGATCGACCGCTGGCGGCAAGATTACCCGCTGACGGTGCCGACGTATCAAGATCGTCTCTCGCCTCAAGAGGTTATCGTCGAACTGGGGCGTCAAGCACCCGATGCCTACTACACCACGGATGTGGGACAGCACCAAATGTGGGCGGCGCAATTCCTCAAAAACGGTCCCCGTCGCTGGATTTCCAGTGCCGGTCTGGGGACGATGGGATATGGCGTTCCGGCGGCGATGGGAGCGAAGGTGGCGCTCGGCGACGCTCAAACTATCTGCATCAGCGGCGACGGCAGCTTCCAGATGAACCTGCAAGAGTTGGGAACCATTGCCCAATACAACATCGATATCAAAACCGTGATTATCAATAACGGTTGGCAGGGAATGGTGCGCCAGTGGCAGCAAACTTTCTTCGGGGAGCGCTATTCTGCCTCCAATTTGGAATTGGGGATGCCAAATATCGAAATGCTCTGTCGTGCCTATGGCATTAAAGGCATTGTAGTGGAGTCTCGGGAGGAATTACCAGAGGCGATCGCTCAAATGCTGGCTCACGACGGTCCGGTTGTGGTTGACGTGCGGGTGGCGAAAGACGAAAACTGCTATCCGATGGTCGCGCCGGGTAAGAGCAACGCTCAAATGCTCGGTTTGCCCGAACGCAAGAAGTTGGAAAATGCGGCTGAAGTGGTGAATTGCCCCAGCTGCGATGCCAAGAATGCGGCGAGCAACCACTTCTGCCCCGAGTGCGGGACGAAGTTGTAGTTGTAAGTCCGGTTGGCTCGGATGCAAATTCGGGGGTGGCTGCGGCTACCCCTTTTGTTTGTGCGGCGGTGCGTCAGCGCGATCGCCAGTCGCAGCCGACTGCAACCCAACGGGGAGCCAACTGCGACCGAGGATCGAACAATTATACGTCGTCGAGTGCCGCAATCCCCGGCAAGACCTTACCTTCGAGCAATTCTAAGCTCGCGCCGCCACCGGTGGAAATGTGACTCATGCGATCTGCCACGCCGACTTTTTCCACCGCCGCCACGGAATCGCCACCGCCGATAATGGTACTCGTTCCCTTATCGGTCAATTCTGCCAGAGTTCCAGCGATCGCCTCAGTTCCTTTGGCAAACTTCTCGAACTCAAACACGCCCATCGGACCGTTCCACAGCACCGACTTGCAATCTTCGAGAGCTTCCTGGAACGTCTTGACCGAATCCGATCCGATATCCAATCCCATCCAGCCGTTGGGAATATTCTCCACGCTGACCGTTTGAGAATTGGCATCGGCGGCAAAATTATCGGCAATGACCACATCTGTCGGTAACAGCAACGTGACGCCGCGTTCCTTGGCTTTGGCTTCGAGCGATCGCGCCAAGTCGAGTTTATCTTCCTCCACCAGCGAGTTGCCCACGCCAATCCCGCGAGCTTTCAGGAACGTAAAGATCATGCCGCCGCCGAGGAGCAGTTTATCCACCTTCTCCAACAGCGTCTCGATCACGCCAATTTTGCTCGACACCTTGGAACCGCCGATAATCGCCGCAAACGGATTTTGGGGATTGTCGATCGCATTTTGCAGGAATTGCAATTCCTTCTCGATCAAAAATCCGGCAACGCAAGGGCTGAGGTGGTGCGTGACGCCTTCAGTCGAAGCGTGAGCGCGGTGAGCCGTTCCGAATGCATCGTTGACGTACAAGTCGGCATGTGCCGCCAATTTCTTGGCAAATTCGGCATCGTTTTTCTCTTCCTCGGCGTAGAAGCGCAGGTTCTCCAGCAGAATCACCTTCTTCTCGCCGCCTTTATTAATTTCGGTTTCCACCGCATTCCCGATGCAATCGTCGCACTTGATCACCGATTGCTCCAGCAATTCAGCCAACCGCTTGCCCACCGGGGTCAGGCGCAGGTTTTCCTTCACTTCACCCTTGGGACGACCCATGTGGCTGCACAGAATGACTGTTGCGCCATTATCGAGCAAGTGTTTAATCGTCGGGAGTGCGGCGCGAATGCGCGTATCGTCGGTAATATTACCGGCATCGTCGAGCGGCACGTTGAAATCTGCCCGCATTAGAACCCGCTTGCCGGATAAATCGGATGCCGATAAATTTGCTACAGTTTTCTTTGACACTGCATTAACCTCCTAATTGCATTGCTTCAATGCGATGTGCTTAACTCGCTCAGTGCCACCTGTCGGTCGCGATTTCACCCGGTTTTCGGGCTGGACAAGCCAGGCAGATGGCAGATGAACTGACCTGTGGCGGTTTGTAGGTTGCGCCGTCCACATTCTACCGGAGTCCGCGTCCTGTAAAGGGGTCTTATGTTTGAGACTGTTTTATTTCCCATCGACCACAGCCGAGAATCCCGCGAAGCTGCGGGGACTGTAGCCAATATCGTCAAAACCTACAATAGTCGCCTGACGATTCTATCCGTCGTCGAAGCGCCCGAGGAAGGGCAAGATGCTCCGCCTCACGGTTCGATGAATTCGCCAGAAGCCATTGCGGAACTACTCGAAGGCGCTCGCAAAATGTTCGCCCAACAGGGGATCGAGGCGCAAGTCTTAGAGCGCAAGGGTCAACCGCCGTTTACCATTTGCGATGTCGCCGACGAACTCAATGCCGATTTGATCGTGATGGGGTCGCGGGGGTTGGGACTGACCGAGGAAGGCGCGTCGGAGAGCGTCACCAATCGCGTGGTCAATCTATCCCCCTGTCCCGTTTTGGTGGTACCTTAAACGAGCGATCGCCCTGTTGTCGGTGCCAAATTTGCTATGACGATTCAGATCCAGTGGTATCCCGGTCATATTGCCAAAGCCGAGCGCCAGATTAAAGACCAGTTGAAGCTGGTGGACGTGGTGCTCGAAGTTCGGGATGCGCGCATTCCCCTGGCGACCCACCATCCCGACGTGCGCCAGTGGATTGGCAATAAGGATCGGGTGTTGATAATCAACCGCCTGGACGCCATTCCAAGTGACGTGCGACAGCAGTGGGATCGATGGTTTCGCGATCGCGGCGAGGTTCCCTATTTTACCAACGCCAAACACGGCGATGGGGTGGCAGCCATTACCAAAGCCGCCAAAGCCGCTGGGGAGACGCTGAACCAGCGACGGCGCGATCGCGGAATGCGTCCTCGTCCCGTTCGCGCGGTGGTCGTCGGCTTTCCCAACGTGGGCAAGTCGGCGTTAATCAATCGCTTGCTCAAACGGCGGGTGGTGCAGAGTGCCCGTCGTGCGGGGGTGACCCGCCAGCTGCGTTGGGTGCGCATTTCCAAAGAATTGGAATTACTCGACGCGCCCGGGGTGATTCCCAGCAAACTCGACGATCTCGACAATGCCGTCAAGTTAGCGATTTGCGACGATATCGGCGAAGCGGCTTACGACAATCAGCGCGTGGCGGCGGCGTTGGTGGATTTGCTGGTCGATTTGGAGCGCGATCGGGCTGACGCCATGCCCGAAAATCCCTTGATGTCCCGCTACGATATCGATCCGACCGAGATGTCCGGGGAATCTTACGTTCATCTCCTGGGCGATCGCCGCTATCAAGGGGATGTCGAACGGGCGGCAAGGCAGCTTTTAAATGATTTTCGCAAGGGTTTATTGGGCAATATACCGTTAGAATTGCCGTGAAATCATTAGTACAATTGTCAAGCAATCGCCCGGTTCTTTCTACTGTCCGATCAGAAAAACCCCACCTTCGGGGGGGAAGATGGGGCAATTGAGAAGCAACATTCGGGAAATTGGACTAACTTGCCGATAAATGTTCGCGATCGCCTTCTGATTTTTGGCTCGAAATCGTTCCGGCAAAATTAACATCTGCCGCCCATTCGGGATGTTCTTGCTTGCGTTTGGCGAGTTCTTCGAGGGTAAACACTTTCGACTGGTCGAATCCCAGTTCGATTTCGGCGTTCCACCCTTTCCGTTTAACTCGGCTGAGATTATAAAATCGCTTGTTGAGGGTGGTTTTGACAAAGGCTTTGAGACAGCCGAGCAAATAGCGGCGCTTAAACGGATCTTTGACAAACCAATATTCGATGGTTTTGCGCATGTAGAAGCGGGCGTAGTTGCGCAAGACTCCTTTGAGTACGTCTTCGCGCTCCATATTTTCCGGCTTCATAATTGGGGTGACGAAATTATATTGGGAATAATCTCGCACCTCGACGCGATCGCCCAGGTCTTCAAACAATTCCGAAAACGGCCACGGGGTAAACATATTCCAGTTGACCATATCCGGCTTCCAATCGAGGGCCATGCGATAGGTTTCCTCAATGGTATCGGGGGTTTCGTTTTCCAACCCCATGATAAATTGAGCTTCGGCGACGATTCCGTTTTTCTTCAATAGGTGGATCGCCCGTTTGTTTTCTTCAATGGTGGTTTCTTTGCGGAACAAGTTGAGTTTTAATTGCGCCGCAGCTTCCGTTCCCAAGGAGACGTGAACCAATCCCGCTTTACGGTAGAAGGCGAGTTCGTTCTCGTCCCGCAGCACGTCGGTGACGCGAGTATTAATGCCCCAGTGGACGCCCAAATCGCGATCGATTAATTCGCGACACAGTTCTAAAAACTTGGGTTTGTTAATCGTCGGTTCTTCATCCGCCAAGATAAAGAAACCCACGTCGTGTTCTTTCACCAGTTTCTCGATTTCGTCCACAAATTTCTTCGGACTGGAGGAGCGATACTTGCGCCAGAATTTCCATTGGGAACAGAACCGACAGCGGAACGGACAACCGCGCGCGTAGTTGGGAACGGCGACCCGAACGTTGAGTGGGGTGTAGATGTATTGTTTCCAGTCGAGCAGGCTCCAATCCGGGGTGAGGGTATCTAAATCTTTAATCGGCGGACTGGCTGGGGTGGCGACGACTTCTCCGTCTTCGAGAAAGGCAATGCCAAGGATATTGCGGCGATCGCGCTTATCGGTTCCATTGGCGATCGCTCGCATTAAATTGACGCTAATTTCTTCGCCTTCGCCCCGAATAATATAGTCTACCCAAGGCGCTTCATTTAGCACCTCGCCGTACATATAAGTCGGGTGAATTCCGCCCATAATGGTTTTGGCATTGGGGCAAACTTCTTTAACGATTTTCAACGTTTTTTCCGACTGATAAATCATCGGCGTAATCGCCGTCGCCATCACCACATCCGGCTGGTTGGTTTCGATAATTTTCCCTAACACGTCGTCGGGAATATTTTCAGTCATGGCATCGACAAAACGGACGTTGGTAAATCCCGCCGTTTTCAACGCACCGCCGACATAAGGCACCCAACTCGGCGGCCAATTTCCGGCAATTTCCGCGCCACCGGAATGGTAGTTGGGTTGAATCATGAGAATACGCATAACCGATCTCCTTGGGTTGCGATCGTATTCGTTCGGTTCTAAATTAAATGGCTCGAGAAAAATTCGCTAGCTGGCGATCGCGCAGGTACGAATCAAACGTACTGGCAATGTTACGAATTAACAGCCGTCCGGGGGGCGTAACGATAATTTCATCTCCGGATAGTTCGATTAATCCGTCAGCTTGCAGGATTTTGAGATCCGGTTGTTCCAAATTGAAATAATCGTCAAAATCGAGACTGTATTTCCGCGCGATCGCCCCTTTAGACAGCCGAAAATGACACATTAATTCCATAATGATATCGCGGCGAATAATGTCATCGCGATGCAAGCGCACCCCTTTCTCAATCGGCAAACGCTGCTCGTCGATCGCCCGATAGTAATCTTTCAACCGCTTGT
>CAYQUF010000007.1:0-16694 GCA_964420595.1 uncultured bacterium | reverse complement strand
TCAATCGGCAAACGCTGCTCGTCGATCGCCCGATAGTAATCTTTCAACCGCTTGTAATTTTGGGTATAAACATCGTGCAGCATTCCAATGGACGTTAGCCCAAATCCCACTAATTCGGCATCTTGCTTAGTCGTATACCCTTGGAAATTGCGGTGCAAGTGTCCTTCCCGCTGCGCCACCGCCAGTTCGTCGTCGGGTTTGGCAAAGTGATCCATCCCGATAAATTGATAGCCACGACGCTGCAATTCGTCAATGGTCATGTGGAAAATTTCGAGCTTTTCCCGACCGCTGGGTAACGCATCTTGGGGAATATTTTTCTGAACCGGTTTCATCCAGGGGACGTAGGCGAAATTAAACACCGCAATTCGATCCGGATCGAGTTGAATTGTCTTTTGAATCGTATTAGAAAACGTTTGCAGGGTTTGATAGGGAAGACCGTAGATTAAATCGACATTAACGCTATCAAATCCCGCTTCCCGAATCCAACTCATGACGTTGAATAACAGTTCTTCCGGTTGAACCCGGTTAATCGCCGCTTGCACTTGCGGGTTGAAATCTTGAATGCCAAAACTGATGCGATTGAATCCGAGTTCGCGCAATAAAAAGATATAGTCGCGATTGATGTAACGAGGGTTGACCTCAATCGAAACTTCGGCATCGTCGTCGAAGCTAAAATGACGGTTGATGTGCGTCCATAACGCTTCGGTATGTTCGGCGTTGAGATAGTTTGGCGTCCCGCCACCCCAATGCAATTGCGTCACTTTGCGATTGGAATCGATGAGCGACGCCACGCTGTCGATGTTGCGATAGAGATAGTCAAGATAGGGTTCGACCGCTCGTTCTTTCATCTGGGTGACGATGACGTTGCAACCGCAAAAATAGCAGGCACTTTCGCAGAAGGGAATGTGGAAATACAGGGATAAAGGTAGTTGCGCTTGGTTCCCTTGGTCGAGATCCCACTTGAAATCGGCAACATTAAAGTTTTCTGTCAGTTGGGGCGCCGGAGGATAGCTGGTATAGCGCGGAATCGGACGGCTATACTTTTTCAGCAGGTCGGCATTAAATTCGACGGCGGGGACGATGGTTTGCATGAGTTTGAAATGCTTTGAATTTAATAAAAACGTCGAGGAGGCAAATCGGAGCGGGGGATAGATTCGCCGCAGTTGCAATTGGCGAACCTATCCGTTTTAAAGTTTATTCGGTGGCGATGAGTTCGACGGTGGGACGACCGGAACTGCGTTCGGTGCTACCGGGGATATCCTGACGGGTGATGAGGTCAAAAACGCGATCGCCAATGGCATTTTTTACGTCGTCTTCGAGGTCGTGCATCACGTCTCGGTTCATGGTGAAGGCGTCGTTGGCTTCGTCCACGATTTGTTGCGCCAGGGTTTCGTCTACGGGAAGGGAATTGAGGGTGTCGCGATAGCGAGCTTTAAAATCGCGTCGTGCTTCGGGGGTGTCGAGTCCGTCGAATTCGTGCAATCCGGTACCCTTGTCAGCAGGTAAATTCAACGCCGACCGAGCGATTTTGCGCAGTCCCTGACCGCCGGACAAGTCACCCATGTAGCGGACGTAAGCGTGAGCGATCAGCAGTGCGGGGTTGGTTTCGGAGATTTCTAGCACCCGCGCCACGTATTTTTCGCCGGATTCGGTCGGAGAAATGCGATCGCGCCAGTTTTCGCCGTAGAAAAACTCCAGGTCTTCGGCGAGTTTGGCGGTACGGTTGAGTTGGGGGAAGTACATCGGACCGACGACGGGATGGTCGCGATGGCGCTCCATTTCGGCTTCCAGGGTGCTGTAGAGGAAGTATAGATTCGCAAGCAGTTTGCTGAAGGGATCCCGCTCGACGATCCCTTTGAGGAAGCATTTCATATAAGCGGTATTTTCGGCGGCGGTGTGGGAATGCTTGGTTCCTTCGCGCAAGCGCATGGCGAGATCGTTAATCATGGTCGAGCCTCCGGATTGACTATCTGCGTTTTTAATTGTGGAATTTTTGCGATTCTATAGCAATCTAGCGATGAAACAACGAAATGTCTCAAAACTTCACACAAGCGGGAGTGTTCGATTCAATTGCAAATTAATCTCAAAATCCCCTCGATTTCGGGCAAAATCGCCCAGATCGATAAAACGCTCAAATGCCCTTAAAATGGTTGATTTAGAGATTCGCGATCGCCTCTTTGCGGCAGTCTTCACAAAACTTCGCTCAATGGGGCTAGTCAACCGCTAAAATCCATTGTAGGGTAAGTATCACCCCAAAGTGATGAAAAATTGGAGGAGTGGAACGTTGGTGCAAACAGAGGTCAAACCGTCAAACGTCAAGACCGCAATCGAGGAAAACCTCCTCACCCCTCGCTTCTATACCACCGACTTCGACAAAGCTGCCAATCTGGACTTGTCCGAACAAGCAGACGGACTCGAAGCGATGTTGGAGGAGATGCGAGCGGATTACAACCGTTACCACTTCGTCCGCGACGAGGGATTTAAGGAATCCTGGGATAACATTACGGGAGACGAACGCCGCGCCTTCATCGATTATTTAGAGCGTTCGTGCGTTTCCGAATTTTCGGGGTTCCTGCTGTTTAAAGAACTTTCGCGCAAACTCAAGGGTCGCAATCCCGTCCTCGCGGAAATGTTTCATCTGATGGCGCGAGATGAGGCGCGTCATGCGGGATTTCTTAACAAGGCGATGGCGGATTTCAAAATTTCGCTGGATCTGGGTAAGCTGACCAAGCGGCGCACCTATACGTTTTTCCCGTTGGAATGGGTGCTGTATACGGTTTACCTGTCCGAAAAAATCGGGTACTGGCGCTACATTATTATTTATCGCCACTTGCAAAAGCATCCCGAAAACCAGTTCTATCCGCTATTTCGCTATTTTGAGAGCTGGTGTCAGGACGAGAATCGCCACGGCGACATTTTTAAAGCACTGTTGCGATCGCAACCGCAATTGTGGAATAACTGGAAATCGCGGCTGTGGGGTCGTTTCTTCCTGCTGACCGTGTTTGCAACTCACTCGCTGACGGTGCGCGAACGTGCCAAGTTTTACGAAATGTTAGGACTGGATCCGACGGAATTCGATCGCGAGGTGATTCGCAAAACCAACGAAACGGCGGCGCGTGCGTTTCCGGAAGTTCTCGATACGGACAATCCGGCATTTTTTAAACTTTTGGATCGTTGCTCCGATGCCAATATGAAGATGAAAGAGATTGACAGGACGGATGCGCCGAAGTGGGTGAAGTCGCTGCGGAAGTTACCGTTGAAAGCGGCGATTGGTGGAAATTTGGTTCGGATGTATTTCATGCAACCGGTGGATGCGGAAGCGACTCGCGCCATGGTGATGTAATGAGTCAGACTTGATTGTTGACTGACTGGAGTTATACGGCGATCGCAATTTGGCGATCGCTTTTTTATTGGCGATATTTGGTAAAGTTTCACCAGTCTATCAAACCCGGACGTTTGGCGATCGCGTCTATTTCGCCATTCCAAATCCGATAGAAGTCGGGATAGGATAGAGATTGCGCGCAAGTCCAGACGAGGTGATAGCAGGCTTTAAATCGATCGGGTTTCAATTTATAAGTCGCCTCGGATAGCTCCTCTCGCAACTCAGCCACGACTCGCTGCATGGCTGCTTTATTGTTCAAAATTGTTTCTAATTCTCGAACGGCTTTCCAGCGAACTTTAGTCTCGGTGACGATGCAAATAAACGACAGCCAAATGGCGATCGCGTCGGGATGAGCGTCGCTAATATTTCCCAAACTTTTGACCGCTAACCAACGGTCTTCATCGTCTGCGGTGGTGCGAATCAGTTCGACCAATGCTGCAATAGCGTTAGAATTTCCAAACCCAATATTACCTAAACTATCGATGGCTCGCTGACGAGTTAATTTATCGGTTGTTGTTTGGATCGCGTCGATTAAAGCAGCAATTGCTTCAGAATGACCGGGATGAATTTTACCCAAACTCGTGACTGCTTGCCATCGAAAGCTCCCCTCGGAAGAAGTCCGAACCAGTTCGATCCATCGCGCGATCGCCATTGAGTTATTGGTGCCAATATTAGCTAAATTCCGAAAGACTTCCCAGCGAATGAGTTCGTCCGTGACCTCATTTGTCAATTTCAACAAAAGTTGGATAATTTTAGGATTGTTAATACCAATACTCGCTAATTTCCACGGTGCAATTCGACGAATCCAAGTCTCGTTCGCCGTATGCGTTAGATCGATTAATGTCGCGATCGCATCTGAGCGATAGGGATTAATTTTAATTAATTTATCGGCTGCGAAGAGACGAATTCCTTCATCAAGGGCAATACGAGCGAGTTCTGTTAAGGTAGCAATTGCTTCCGAATTACTGGGGTCAATTTTGTATAAGTTTTCGGCGGCTAGCAATTGAAGTTCTTCATTCGTCGTCGTTCGAGCCAGTTCGGTTAACGCTGCAATGACATCGGGATTGCAATCGCTAACTCGTCCCAAACTTTTTATCGCTTTACACGCGATCGATTCATCGGTAGGCGTTTGAATGAGTTCTAACAAAACGGCAATCACGTCAGAATCGCCAACGCCAATTTTTTCTAAAATTTCTATCACTTGCTTGCAGATATTGGTGTCAGTTGTAGAACGAGCTAAAGCGACTAAAGGCGCGATCGCATTAGAGTTTCCATAACCAATTGTCTTCAATCCTTGAACTGCATGATAGCAAGCTTCCCGATTCTGTCCTAAGCGAATTACTTCGACGAAAGTGGCGATTGCTTCTGGATTGTTATGTCCAATTTGACCTAAACTTTTGATAGCTTCTGAATGAATATTATCTTGCTCTGAATTATTAATCATCTTCAATAAAGTTGCGATCGCCTGGGTATTGTTTATCCCAACTTTGCCCAAACTTTGTGTGGCTAGATTTTGTATTTCCCGATCGCCTGATGTCTCGATGATATCGGCTAAAGCGGCAACTGTTTCGGGACTCCCGCAGCCAACTTTCCCCAAGCTTCTAACCGCTTGTCGGCGTATCTCTCGAATTGGCGCGCCAGATTTAACTAAATTACCCGGAATTTCTCGACGGTTCAATTTGTCCAAGCGAGTCAGTTGAATTAATCCCGCGATCGCATCAGGATGACCGACCCCAATGGTTTCTAAACTCTTGGCAGCAAGTCGATGCGTTTCTCGCAACATTCCGGTTTGCATTAAAGTTAATAAAACTGCGATCGCATCAGAACTACCAGGGTCAATTTTATCGAGACTCTCGGCAACTTCAATCCCGCTCAATTCATCGGTAACCGTTAGGGTGATGGCTCCAATCGCGATCGTGGGGTCGGAGTCAATTGCATCTGTTTGGCTAACCGTTTCTTCTGGATTGGGATAATCTTGTTTATCGACAATCGTGCGAGCGATTTGTCTGAGTTTTGCGATCGCCACTTTGCGGTTAGTTTCGGGTAAAATGGCTCTAGCAGCCGTTGCGATTGGATCGAGATACGGACGACACCCTTTCCACTGTCTTGGGTTCCAACCCAACCCCCACGCAACAATTTGATTGACAATTTTTTGCAATTGTTGGCAATCTTGAAATTCCGCCATTCCACTCGCTGCGAGGAAATAAGCTCGATATTCGTAAAATCCGCGATTGTCTCGATCGCGCGTCCAACGATCGCACCCATCTTCAAAACTTATCAATGCATCGATAAAATCTTCTTTTTCTGTGGGGTAAATATCTTCGCGTCCCAGCCAAAATAAAATAATTGGTTTCCACCGCGACTGAAAAATTCGATAAACTCCTTGACTGGGATTCAAGAAAAATTGCCAGCAATCGATTGCCAATGCTGCAAAGTATCGCTGAAAGTTGATATGGTAAAATCGATAAATGGGTTCGAGATGTCCTTCGAGGCGATCGAGCCAACCCAAATTCTCTAAATTTTCGAGATCTCGGCGATTTAATATTGTTTTCATCCAATTCTGGTGCAAGCGAACTCGCGAGATTGCCTTCGTTTCTAACATCGCTTTTAGTGCCAATCTTGCCAGTGCTGCATCGATTTGGGGACGTTTTTGGTAGATATCGTCATCTAACTGATAACGATACATCCAGTCATACACGCGATCGACAAATCGACTGTAGAGTTGGGTTTTTGTCTCTGGTAGTATTGACCCCGATTGCCAAAGTTGACAGAGCATCCACAAGTGTAGCGGATCGCGAATCAGCTCGTGCAAATATTGATTGTCTGAGTTAGCTAAGGCTTGCTGTAAACTAACTCCCACAACCGGTTCGTTTTGAATGGAAAACCATTTAAGAATTTTGCGATCGCTCCATTCGCGATCGCTTTTAATTTGACAAAATCGATTAAATTCTGAAAATACAGTGTCAATCGCGTTTGACATATTTTATCAATAGAGTTTTAAACGCCAAAGACTGCAATCCTGTCTTGTATATTACCAAGAATCAGTCTCTCAACTGCTCGTGTTTCATGGCGCGATCGCCTCTAAACTCAAGTATTTCATTTCTTAATCAAAAATTTAGATTTACACCTCAGCGAACCCATTCCCCGATAAATCGCCGTCGCTGTCTCTCCAGCACCCCGCTCATTTCCCAAACTCGCGACCGGAGCGTTCCTTACTGGCTCGGTCTAGCGTTACAATGTAACAGGAAAGGCTCTACCGGTCAGACAATTGACAGACCCCCATCATAGACCGCTACAGGCGTTCGACCGGTCGCGGAGCAGTCTAAACCAGATAGCAATGCTAAAGGGAGAGCAATTAGCATGGCAGAGAACGGAAAAAAAGAAAATCTATACCTTTGCATGGGGTCGGCGTGCCACCAACTCGGCGTTTATGAGGTACTTCCGAAACTTCAAGAGTTGATGGCAGAATACGAACTCGAAAATAAAGTCGAACTCAAAGGCTCATTTTGCTTAGAAACGTGCAGCTATGGCATTGTCATGAAGTATAAAGACTATCACTTTGTCAAAATCGATCCCGATAATGTCGAAGATAAGTTTTTAAGCGAAATCCTTCCAGTCATTCAAGGCGAAGTTTGAGAGGACGAGATCGTGGCAGATATTAACCGAAATGACCTTTGGGAACTGTTGTGGAATTATGACCCCAACGGTCTGATCGTGGTTGACCTCGACATGACGATTAAGGTGGTCAATCCTTCCTTTTGCAAAATGTTTCAGGTTGTTGAAGATGAAGTCATCGGTCAATCAGCGTCAAAATTGCTAGACGATCTTGAGGACTTTAAGAGGGTTTGGGAAACCAAACAGGTTATTCGGGGAAAAGAAAAGCATTATCGAAAATACGATCTTTACGTTGAGAAAGTCATATTCCCGATTGAAAGCGAAGAAATTGTGGCGTGCATCATGGTCGATATCACCCACGAACTCGAACGCAAGCAAGAAATAACCGAACTCAAAAACGAAACGGTCAAAAAAGTAAATGAAGTGGTTAACAACCAAATGAAAGTTGCCCAAGAAATTGCCAGCCTTTTAGGGGAAACCACTGCTGAAACCAAGGTTAGCTTGCTAAAAATCATCCAAATGCTCCAACAATAAGTCATGGGTATGGATAATTTTTTTGATATTTACGATCTCAGTCTCAACAAACATGGTGAAGAACTGTGCGGCGACAAGGTTCAATATCTCAAAACCGACAACAAAATCATCGTCGTATTGTCCGATGGGTTGGGAAGTGGCGTGAAAGCCAATATTTTGGCAACGCTCACCACCGAAATTGTGGCGACGATGCTGGACGCCGACGTTTCCCTCGATTCAGTGCTAGAAACCATTGTCGCGACCCTTCCCGTCTGTCGCGTTCGTAAAATTGCTTATTCGACATTTACGATTGTAGAAATCGATCGCCATACCAATCAATTTCGCGCCATCAACTTCGACAATCCGCCAATTTTCTATTTTCGCAAAGGTCGAGCGGTAAAAGTCGAAACCAATACCGAAAAAATTCTTAACAAAAAAGTATCCATCGCTCAAGGTAATCTCGAACGCGGCGATTTTCTAGGTGCAATTAGCGATGGCGTGTTGTATGCGGGACTCGGCGTGGAGTTGAACTTTGGGTGGGGATGGGATAACATTTCCAAGTATATGGAAGAAGTGTTCTTTCGCCGCGCTCGCAATTCCGAACAAGTGGTACGGGATGTGATTAACAAAACCCGAAATTTATATCACGATCGCGTGGGGGACGATGCGACGTTTGTTGGGGTCTACGTTCGCCAGCGCAATCCGCTGACTATTTTTACGGGACCGCCGCTCGACGAAGATAAAGATGAATTGTATACCGAGAAGTTCCTCAACGCAGAAGGTCGCAAAATTATCTGCGGCGGGACAACTGGAAATATCGTGGCTCGGTATTTAGGCGAGACGGTAGAAATGGATGTCTCGACCATGCGTAAAGAATTGCCGCCAATTGGAATGCTTGACGGTATCGATTTGGTCACCGAGGGAATTCTGACCATTTCTAAAGCAACCGAACTCATTAAATCTTGTCGCTGCGATTTAGGACGATTGAAATTTGACAACAACGGTGCGTGTTTGCTAGCCAGGGAAATTTTACAAGCCGATTCAGTTCATTTCTTAGTCGGTCAACAAATCAACGAGTTTTATCAAAATCCGTTGTTGCCTAAAAATATTTCAATTCGCCGTAACTTGATTGAAGATTTAGTAAACTATTTGCGAGAACATCAGAAAGAAGTGGAACTCGAATATTGCTAATTTTATGCTCAAACCTCCTTCAGTTTTAGCGATCGGTTATGGCAATCCCTTGCGCGGCGACGACGGTGCGGGACAGCGGGTTGTAGAAATACTCGAAACTTGGAATTTACCCAACACGCGATCGCTCGCCGTTCACCAGCTCACTCCCGAAATTGCCGAGGATTTAGCTGCTGTAGATCGAGTAATTTTTATTGATGCGTATCCCGCCAAAACTGGAGAAGGCGCGATCGTGTATTCCTTAGACAATGACGAAATTGCAGTCAATTCTACCCTCAATCTCGGTCACGCCACCCATCCGCGATCGCTCCTCGATTTAGCGCAAAGTTTGTACGATCGCGCGCCAAAAGCGTGGTGGGTGTTAGTTCCGGGGTTTGATTTTGAGTTTGGAGAACGGTTGTCGGAGGCAACGCAAGCGGGAATTGACGAGGCTTTATCTGAAATCAAACTGTTAATTGAAACGGTCTAAGTTGCCATGCACGAAGTTAGTTTAATGGAACAAACCTTAGATGTTGCCATCCGAGCCGCAAAACAAGAAGGTGCCAATAAAATCGAGCGATTGAAAATGCGAATTGGCACGATGTCCGGCGTGGTTCCCGATGCCTTAGAATTTGCCTTCGAAGCCACGACCCAAGGAACGATCGCCGAGGGAGCGACCTTTGAAATCGAATCGATTCCCGTAGTTTGCTACTGTCCGTCGTGTCAGCGAGAGTTTCAACCCCCCGATTTTATTTACGAATGCCCCAACTGCGGTCGAATTTCCACGGAAGCGCGATCGGGCAAAGAAATCGAACTCGCCACGTTAGAGCTTGCGGACTTCGATTCGTAAGGAAGATTTAAGACCGATCGCCCCCTCGTTTTTATATAATTAGAGTTAGGAAGCTAAGGGGAGGTTGCTATGTGTCAAGATTGCGGATGTACCGCCACGGGAGATGCCAACGTTCGCATTCATACCCACCACCATCACCACGGAAACGGACACCATCACCACCACCATCACCACGACTCGGACAATAACAACCGCACCGTCGAAGTGAAGCAAGCGATCTTGGCGAAAAACGATCGCCTCGCCGAGCGCAATCGGGGCTATTTCCTCGCCAAACAGGTGAAAGTATTGAACGTGGTGTCCTCCCCCGGAGCGGGGAAAACGGCGCTACTACAGCGCACCCTGCAAGACCTGAGCGATCGCATTCCCACCGGGATTGTCGTCGGCGACCTCGAAACCGATAACGACGCCCAACGGTTGAGAACCACCGGCGCGCCAGTGGTGCAAATTACCACCGGAACCGTGTGTCACCTGGAAGCGGAGATGGTGTTGCGATCCGCCCAGCAACTGGATCTCGACGCCCTCGACCTGCTGGTTATCGAAAATGTGGGCAACCTGGTGTGTCCGGCGTCCTACGACCTGGGCGAAGACGCGCGCGTGGTGCTGTTTTCGACCACCGAAGGGGAAGACAAGCCGCTGAAATACCCCACCATGTTCAAAACCGCCGATCTCGTGGTTATCAATAAAATCGATATTGCCGAGGTGGTGGGATTCGATCGCCAAACCGCCTTAGACAACGTGCGGCGAATCGCCCCCCAAGCCGAAATACTGGAAGTCTCGGCTCGCACCGGAGAAGGGACAGACGCCTGGTATGGCTGGCTCGAAGCGCAAGTCGGACAACCCGCCCCCGCCGGCTAGCGTCCCAACTCGTGCAAAGCATTGATGGTTTTGGCACACTGCTCCGTTAGGGATTGTAGCGTTTGGCGATTCTCAGACGTCGGAGGGGCGATCGCCTCGCCAATGCGTACGGTGACGGGAACGGGTCGCGGTAGAGGGGATCGACCGGGGAAAATGCGATCCGTCCCCCACAGGCTGACCGGGAGCAGCGGAACTCGGGCTTTCGCGGCAATCAGAGCGGCACCCAGCTTCGGCGAGGTAATGCGTCCGTCTGGCGTCCGGGTTCCTTGCAGAAAAATTCCCGTCGCCCAACCGTTAGCCAGAGAGGTCAACGCCGCGCGAATGGCACTGCGATCGGCAGCCGTCCGCTTGACGGGATACGCGCCGTATAGGGCGATCGTCTGTTTTAACAACGGTACCTCGAACAGCTCCTCTTTCGCCATAAACGCCACAGGTCGCCGCACGCTGCACGAGACAATCGGCGGGTCGAAGTGACTGGCATGATTGCTGACGACGACAATTGCCCCCGTTTGCGGGACGTTTTCCGCACCGTAGATGCGTCCGCGAAAATAGCCGTGCAGCACGGGACTGACCACCGACCACTTCAGCAGGCGGTAGAGGACTAGGCTCTCAAACGGTTCTCGATCGCGACCCATTCTTGTACGCTATTGGGGCAAATCGGCAACACTAGTAACGTTTTTCAAGGTCAGATCGGAGCAGGTGCGCTTGATCAAGCCGGTCAGCACGTTTCCCGGTCCAATTTCGACAACCGTGTCGATGCCTTCTTGGGGCAGTCGCAGGGCAATTTCGCGCCATCGCACCGACCCAGTCATTTGGGCGACCAGCCGTTGTTTGAGGGTCTTGGCGTCCGTGGCGGGTTCCGGTTCGACGTTGGAGAGGACGGGAACGCTGGCGTCGTCGAACGACACCGAATCGAGAACTTGCTCGAATTCAGCCGCAGCGGGTGCCATCAGGGGGGAGTGGAAGGCACCGGACACGTTGAGTTTGACGGCGCGTCGGGCTTTGACGTTATCGAGAATGGTTTTGACCGCCTCGGGGCTTCCAGAAATCACCGCTTGCGCCGGACTGTTATCGTTGGCGAGGACGACGTTATCGGTCTGAGCGATCGCTTCTTCTAGCTGGGCGCGATCGAATTTCATCAACGCCGCCATTTCGCCCCCTGCCGCATTATCCATCAATTCAGCCCGACGCTGCACCAGACGCAATCCCGCCTCAAAGCCAAACGCGCCAGCGGCGTAGAGGGCAACGTATTCGCCCAAGCTGTGACCCGCCACCGCATCCGGTCGTGCGCCTTTGTCTCGCATCAAGTCCGCCAGAATCGCCTCGACGACGTACAGACAGGGTTGGGTGTAGAGGGTGTGCGAGACTTTGTCGTCTTCGCTTTGGCAAATCTCGGGAACCGACCAGCCGAGAATTTCTGCGGCGCGATCGAACTTTGCCCGAGCCTCGCTGAGGTCGAGCAAATCGGCTCCCATTCCAATCGCCTGCGAGCCTTGTCCCGGAAATATCCATGCAGTTTTGGTCATCGATCTATCGTTATAGGGGCAAAAGATTAATTAGAATCGCAAAATTCGGACGTGGTGGCAAGGGGATGGGGAGATAGGGAGAATTGTTGCCTGACCTCCTATCCCCATTCAAACACGGCTGCGCCCCAGGTTAACCCTGCCCCGAATCCGGAGGTGGCGATAATGTCGCCGGGACGAATTTTGCCTTCCCGGACTGCTTCGTCGAGGGCGAGGGGAATGGAGGCGGCGGAGGTGTTGCCGTATTTGGCTAAATTGCTAATTACCTTGTGAGGGGGAATATGCAAGCGATTGGCAACGGCGTCGAGAATGCGTTGGTTGGCTTGGTGCAACAGCAGCCAGTCGAGGCGATCGCTGGTGAGATTGGCGCGAAATAAGGCTTTTTCAACCGCTTCGGGAACCTTTTTGACGGCAAACTTATACACTTCTTTGCCATTCATAAAAATCGGCTGGTAGCCTCCCTGAGCCACCGAGATGCCATCTGCGAGAGGGCGATCGCTCCCTTGGTACGACAGGGTGAGACAGCCATTTTGAGTGCCATCGCTGCGCAGCTCGAATCCCAACAGGCGATCGCGATCGCGCCCTTGCAGCACCACCGCCCCCGCACCGTCGCCAAACAGCACGCAGGTGCGCCGATCCGACCAATCCACCCACCGCGACAGAATATCGCCGCCAATCAGCACGATATTTTCAAACGTCCCAGTGCGAATGTACTGCGCCGCCGTCACCATCCCGAACACGAACCCCGAACACGCCGCCGTCAGGTCGAACGCCACCGCCCGGGACGCCCCCAAATCCGCCTGCACCAAACTCGCGGTTCCGAACAAGTCGTCAGGCGTCGAAGTTGCCAGAATAATTAAATCGATGTCCTCGGGGGCAAGACCCGCCATCGCGATCGCCCCACGTGCCGCCCGAGTCGCGATCGCTCGTAGCGAAAGTCGCACATCCGCCAGATGTCGTTGGCGAATTCCCGTCCGCGTCGAGATCCACTCGTCAGAAGTCTCGACAATCTGAGACATTCGATCGTTATCGAGAGTCGCGGCTGGCGTGGCAGACCCGCTCCCCGTCACTGCTATTCCGGCTCCTATCTGTGTCAAAATCGTTCTCCATCCATCTTGGATGCGGCAATGGTCCGCTAAAGCGAACGGGTAGACGTAATCTTCGGGGGTCGTGACTGAAATAGAGTTAACCCGCAGGCAATTCGGTCAACGCGAGCTTGAGTATCGAGTTCCCGCAGCTCGTTCGCCGCTACACTCGCCAAGAAGGGCGCGCCTACATCGCCCTACACCCGCTCCGATTCTTGAGAATCGCGTTCGTACTGCGCCTTGAGGTGGTCGATGACTCGATTGTCGATCGCCTCTTTCGCCAAGCGAATCGCATTATAAATCGACGGGGCTTGCGAGCTGCCGTGACCGATAATACAAACGCCGCCGACCCCTAACAGCAAACCGCCGCCGTGTTCGACATAATCGATCCGCTGCTTCAACCGCTGCCAGTTGGGATAGAGCAAATTCTTATCGATGCGGCTGTCGAGTCCCGAGAGCAGCTCGTCGCGACACAACTGCAACGCCACATCGCCCACCGCTTCGGCAAATTTGAGCAAGATATTGCCCACAAACCCGTCGCAGACGATCACGTCAAACTTGCCCGAGAGTACGTCTCGACCTTCGGCATTACCCACAAATTCAATCTGGGCGTTCTCTTGCAGCATTTGATAGGTACGAACCGTTTGATCGTTGCCCTTCGACGGTTCTTCGCCAATATTGAGCAATCCCACCGTCGGCTCGGCAGTTCCCAGCACGTCTCTGCTGTAAATCGAACCCATCACGGCAAATTGGTCGAGGAATTTGGGACGACAGTCCACATTTGCCCCCACATCGAGAACCAACACCGGCTTATTCGCCACTAGCGTTGGAAACACCGCCCCAATCGCCGGACGGTCGATGCCCGGCAACCGTCCCAATCGCAGCAGCGATGCAGCCATCACCGCTCCCGAATGTCCGGCAGAGATGACGGCATCTGCCTCTCCCTGCTTCACCAGGTTAACCGCCACGTTAATTGAGGCATTGGGTTTGCGTTTGAGGGCGCTCAAGGGTTCTTCGTGCATTTCAATCGCCCCGTCTGCCGGAACGATTTCCACCTCAGAGCGTCCTTCGTGTTGGGCGAGTTCGGCTTCGATCTGTTGCGGGTTGCCCACTAACAGCACCTCTACGCCCAGTTCTTGGCGTGCTTGCAGCGCTCCAATCACGATCTCAGCGGGGGCGCGATCTCCCCCCATAGCGTCTATTGCAATCCGTTCGCGCGTCGATCCCATCGTTTGGAAGTTGTAGAAACCTTCAAAATTCTACCAGAAGGCTTCTGTTCAACGAGAAACTTACTCAATTTTATCCCAAGATCGCGATCGCCCGAGGGAGACGACTCGCGCGTTGCGACCCTTCCGAATGGGGAGTTTCGCTGCCGCTGCGCTATGCTAAGGACGCCGAATGTCAATGGGTTTCGCCAACGCCGCCGATGTTGCAATTATTGAGTTCTGGATTCGTGTCGCTGTGGTTGAACGGAACGGGCATTTACGCCCAACCCGTCGAGGTTTTTGCCTTACAATTGCTGCCACCCCTACCCAAATTCGCCACGATCGCGCCGAGGGATCCGGTCGCCGAAACGACGATCGATCGATACTTACAACGGCTGACGGCGAAGGGGTTGTCTGCCGAGCGCCAGGGCATTTGGATTCAGTCGGGATGGCAGCGTCTGGCGTCCAATCAGGGAACGGTTCCTCTCCCCGCCGCCTCGATTACCAAGGTGGCAACAACCCTGGCGGCGTTGGATCGCTGGGGGGCATACCATCGGTTTGAAACCCTCCTCAGCACCACGGGAACGGTGCGCGATGGCGTGTTGGAGGGCGATTTGATCGTCACGGGGGGTAGCGATCCGTTTTTCGTTTGGGAAGAGGCGATCGCAGTGGGGAATGCCCTCAATCGCCTCGGAATTCGCCGCGTCACGGGCGACTTGGTCGTAGAGGGCAATTTTGCCATGAACTACGAATCCGACCCCTCTGTGGCGGCAGGACTGCTGGTACAGGCGCTCAATTACGAGCAGTGGAACCCAGAGGCGATCGCCCAACACGCGACGCTCCCTCCCGGAACGCCCAAACCCCAAATCGAAATTGCCGGACAAGTCCGCACGGTTGCCCAACTCTCCTCCGATACCGCCCGCACCCGGATTATCCGCCGCTACTCTCTCCCCTTGGCACAGATTCTCAAACAAATGAATATTTACAGCAATAATCTTATGGCGCAAATGCTCGCCGATTCGGTGGGTGGGGCGTCAGTGGTGGCGCAGCGTGCGGCACAAGTTGCCGGGGTTTCCCCCGAAGAAATCCAATTGATCAATGGGTCGGGATTGGGTCAGGAAAATCGGATCTCCCCGCGCGCCGCCTGTGCGATGCTGGCTGCCATTCAGCGATATTTAGCGCCGGTGGGGTTGAATCTTGCCGATTTGTTTCCCGTCTCGGGACGCGATGTCGGAACGCTGATCGATCGCGACATTCCCGCCGCCGCTGTCGTGAAAACGGGGACGCTGTGGAACGTGAGCGCCCTGGCTGGGGTTTTGCCCACGCGCGATCGCGGTTTGGTCTGGTTTGCAACCATTAACGGCGGCGACAACGTAGACGGATTCCGCCAGCAACAGGATATTCTTTTAAAGACCTTACAACAGCAGTGGGGCGCAACTGCCGAGCCGCCAGTGGCGATTCGACCTAACGCTCAATTTGCCGCAGAAGATACGCGCCTGGGGGCGGAGCGTCGGACTCAAGTGTTGTTGGGCGGATAGTTTGGGATCTTCGATATGCTGTACGAGTATTTGCGAATGATGAGGTTGATTCATGCGCGGACTTCGCTCCGGGCTGGCTAAGCCCCTAAGCCTGTTGTTGTGCGGTTTGCTCTTAGTGTCGTGCAGTCGCTCGACGGCTGAAGATGGGAGTTTTGAGGAAAAAGTTTTACAGGTAATTCGCGAGAATCCTCAAGTGGTGATGGAGTCGGTGCAAGCGTACCAACAACAAGAACGGGAACAGGTGCGCCAAGCTCGACGGCAGTTTCTCCAGCAAATGTTGAACGATCCGGCTGCGGCGATTGGCGATTCGCCCACGCGGGGGGCACAGGAGCAGGAAATCGTATTGTTTGAATTTTCCGATTTTCAGTGTCCTTTCTGCGCCAAGGCACACGAGACCGTCGATCGGTTTATGGAAAAACACGGCGATCGCGTGACGTTAACGTATAAGTACCTGCCCCTCGCTTCGATCCACCCCCAGGCGATTCCCGCTGCTAGAGCGGCTTGGGCGGCTGACCGACAGGGGAAATTCTGGTCCTATCGCGATCGCTTGTTCGAGCGACAGGACGAATTGGGCGAGGCTCTCTACGAGGACATCGCGCAAGCGCTGGAGTTAGATGTAGAACAGTTCAATCGCGATCGCAATAGCGACGCCGCCCAAGCGGCCATTCAGAAAGATTTAGACCTAGCCCAGCGGTTGCAACTCACCAGTACGCCGATTTTCTTTTTGAATGAAGAAATGCTGACGGGTGCGGTCGAACTGTCGAACTTCGAAGAAGCCCTCAATCGCGTAGTCAGCGCTCGAAAGTAGGCTCGGGAAAAGCGGTTGGCTCGAATCCAATCGCTCCCCAGTTCCCTTCTTCCCCCGTTGCCTTAATAAAAAAAGACGCGATCGCCTCGCGCCTTCGAGTGACGTACTCCCGACACCGATGCAAGCATACGGTGCGGGCTTCTCCCACCGGAA
>CAYQUF010000006.1:36682-59369 GCA_964420595.1 uncultured bacterium | reverse complement strand
TTACTTCGCGCCCGCTGGCATTCCTAAGATATCTTCAATCTTCGGCATCTCTTCCAACGGCACCACGCGACCTTCATCCTCAAATCCTTCAATTTCATTGAAGTTGAGATAGCGATATAAATCCGCCGCAAACGGGTCGAGTTTCTCCTTCACAATTTCCAGATACTCCTCAACCGTGGGAATGCGACCCAACAGCGCGCAAACCGCCGCCAGTTCCGCCGAACCGAGGTAGACGCGAGCACCTTTCCCCATGCGGTTGTTGAAGTTGCGCGTCGAAGTCGAGAACACGGTGGCATTGTCTTCCACCCGCGCCTGATTCCCCATGCACAGGGAGCATCCCGGCATTTCCGTCCGCGCGCCAGCCGCTGCAAACACGCCGTACACGCCTTCCTCGCGCAGTTGCTTCTCGTCCATGCGAGTCGGCGGGCAAATCCACAGGCGACCTTTGACCGGACCGGCACCTTCGAGTACTTTCGCCGCAGCGCGATAGTGTCCGATGTTGGTCATGCACGACCCGATAAACACTTCGTCAATTTTGTCTCCGGCACAGTCGGACATCAATTTGACGTTATCCGGATCGTTGGGTGCTGCCACAATCGGCTCTTTAATTTCGTTTAAATTGACTTCCACGACATCGGTGTATTCCGCATCCGCATCCGCTTCCATCAATTCCGGATTGTCCAACCACTGCTCCATTTTGGCGACCCGACGCATAATCGTGCGGGCATCTTGATAGCCGCGCGCCACCATGTTTTTGAGCAGGGAAATGTTGGAGCGCAAGTATTCGGAAATGGTTTCTTTGCCCAGTTTAATCGTGCAACCGGAGCAGGATCGCTCGGCGGTGGCGTCGGTCAATTCAAACGCCTGTTCGACTTTCAAATCGGGCAAGCCTTCCATTTCCATAATCCGCCCGGAGAACACGTTTTTCTTGTTCTCTTTGGCAACGGTGAGTTTGCCTTGTTGAATGGCGCAGTAGGGAATGGCGTTGACAATATCCCGCAGGGTGACGCCGGGTTGCAACTCGCCGCTAAACCGCACTAAGACGGATTCGGGCATATCCAATGGCATGGCACCCAAAGCCGCCGCAAAGGCGACCAATCCCGAACCGGCGGGGAAGGAAATACCCAAGGGAAAGCGGGTGTGGGAGTCGCCGCCAGTTCCGACGGTATCGGGGAGTAACATCCGGTTGAGCCAGGAGTGGATGATACCGTCGCCGGGACGCAACGCTACGCCGCCGCGAGAGGCGAAGAAGTCGGGGAGTTCGGTGTGGGTTTCCACGTCTACGGGTTTGGGATAGGCGGCGGTGTGGCAGAAACTCTGCATGACCAAGTCGGCGTTGAATCCGAGACACGCCAGTTCTTTGAGTTCGTCGCGGGTCATCGGTCCGGTGGTGTCTTGGGAGCCGACGGTGGTCATGATCGGTTCGCAGGAGGTGCCAGGACGCACGCCGGGGAGTCCGCAGGCTTTCCCGACCATTTTTTGGGCTAGGGTGAAGCCTTTTTCGGTGCCGTCGGGAATGGTGGGACGGACGAAAATGGGGCTGGGGTCGAGTCCGAGGGCGTCGCGGGTTTTGTCGGTAAGGCTGCGCCCGATGAGTAGGGGAATGCGACCGCCTGCGCGGACTTCGTCGGCGAGGGTTTCGGGTTTGAGGGTGAAGGTGGAAATGACTTCGCCGGCTGGGTTGGTGATTTCGCCTTTGTAGGGGTGGATGGTGATGACGTCGCCGGTGTTCATTTGGGTGACGTCGCACTCGATGGGCATTGCGCCGGAGTCTTCGGCGGTGTTGAAGAAAATCGGAGCGATCGCGCTCCCTAAAATATAACCGCCGGCTCGCTTGTTCGGCACGCAGGGGATGTCGTGTCCGATGTGCCACAACAGGGAGTTAATGGCGGATTTGCGCGAGGAACCGGTTCCGACCACGTCGCCGACGTACGCCACGGGTCGCCCTTGTTGCTTTAATTGGGCGATGGTTTCGATCCCCTCGGGCATGAGCGACTCTAGCATGGAGAGGGCGTGCAGAGGGATGTCGGGACGGGTGGTGGCGTGGGGGGCGGGGGAGAGGTCGTCGGTGTTGGTTTCGCCGGGAACTTTGAAGACGGTGACTTCAATGGTGTCGGGAAGGGGTTCGCGGCTGGTAAACCACTCGGCGTCAGACCAGGCGTTGACCACTTGTTGGGCGTAGTCGTTCTCGCTTGCTAGTTCCATGACGTCGTGGAAGGCGTCGTAGACGAGGGTGGTTCGACTGAGGGCGTCCGCTGCGGTCGATGCGAGATCCGGGTTGGAGGATTTGAGCAAATCGACGAGGGACTGGACGTTGTAGCCGCCGACCATGGTGCCGAGCAGTTTGACGGCTTCGACGGGGGAAATTAGGGGCGATTGAATCTCGCCGTTGGCAATTCCCGTGAGAAAACCGGCTTTGACGTAGGCGGCTTGGTCAACGCCGGGGGGAATGCGATCGCGCAATAGATGCAGCAAAAAGTCTTCTTCCCCAGCAGGCGGCTGTTTCACTAAATCGCACAACTGGGAGGTTTGTTCGGCGTCTAAGGGAAGCGGCGGAATCCCCATCGCTTCTCGTTCGGCGGCGTGTTTGCGATACGCTTCCAGCATGGATTTCTCTGTCCTCCAACGTGGCTTTACTATTCTTTATAGTAGGATTAGTTTCCTACCACTTGCGCGCCAGTGTCATCAACCCTTGAACTACAATCGCCGGTCGTGGTGTATTACGGCGATGTCCCCGGAGGTCGAGCCTGAAGTCCCCGCCGAATCGATTCGTAGAATGTCTGCCTCGCCAGAGTGTTAGCGAGGTTTTGAATTCTCCGCCTGGCGAACCTCTGGAGAGATCAAAGCAACGGCGAAATATCTAAATGCTGCGCGATCGTCTCGGAGATATTGTTTAACATCATCTCGCGCTGTTCTCGGTAATTGGGAATTCCCGTCGGGAGCGTTCCCAGTCCCCGTCGCTGGCGCAGGCGATTGAGCCAGACTCGCCGCCAGGGCCCGTTATCGAAAATCCCGTGCAGGTAGATCCCCCAAACGGACTGATAGGTATCCACCAGACCCAACACCGGATCGTCGAATAGCGGTTGGGTGCGCTCCGATTCGAGGAATTGCGTCCGTCCCTGATGGATTTCGTATCCCGACACGGGCAATCCCCGTTGGGGGTAGCTGGAGGTGACTACCCGCTGGCGAGCCACCTTGCGAGTGGTAATCACGGTTTTGATCGGCAGGAGTCCCAAACCATCGTAACGACCTTCGTAGCCTTCGACGCCTTCGGGATCGGCAACCATTTCCCCGAGCATCTGAAAGCCGCCGCAAATGCCCAAGACCGTGCCGCCTGCCGCTACGTAGTCCCGCAGTTGGTCTGCCATTCCCGTTTGTTGCAGCAGCAGTAGGTCGGCGATGGTGGTGCGCGAACCGGGAATAATCACGGCATCGGGATAGCCCAGGGTTTGTTTCGGACCGATGAACTTGACCGTGACGCTCGGTTCGGTGTCGAGGGGATCGAAGTCGGTGAAGTTGGAGATGCGGGGCAGGCGAATGACGCTAATATTGAGGGCGGTATGGGAATCTTGCGATCGCCGATCCCACAGGGCGAGCGAATCTTCGGCGGGAAAGACTTCTTCCATCCACGGAATCACGCCGAGAACGGGAATGCCGGTGCGCTGTTCGAGCCATTCGATCCCCGGTTCGAGCAGCGATCGCTGACCGCGAAATTTGTTGATGACGACCCCTTTAATCAGTTCTCGTTCGTCGGGATCGAGTAACTCTAGGGTGCCGACAATGTGGGCGAAGACGCCGCCGCGATCGATATCGGCGACCAACAGCGTCGGGGCATTGAGGTGTTTGGCGACCCGCATGTTGGTCAGGTCGCGGTGTTTGAGGTTAATCTCCGCCGGACTGCCCGCCCCTTCGCACACGATAAAGTCGAACTGGGCGCTCAGTTTTTGCAGGGCTTCTTCAATGGCTTGCCAGCAGCGATCGAAATACTGTTCGTAATAGTCTCCCGCCCGAACGTGACCCACGGCTTTCCCGTTGAGAATGACTTGGGAGGTCATGTCGCCCTGGGGTTTGAGCAGGATGGGGTTCATTTCCACCGATGGCGCAATTCCGGCAGCCCAGGCTTGGACGGCTTGGGCGTAACCGATTTCGCCTCCCGTCGAGGTCACGTAGGCGTTGAGCGCCATGTTTTGCCCTTTAAAGGGAGCCACGCGCCATCCTTGGTGGTGGAGCAGGCGACACAGTGCCGTGACCAAGATCGATTTACCTGCGTGGGATGTGGTTCCCACAACCATTAGAGATTTCATCACAAGGGGAGTCGCAACCATCGACTCATCGCATTATAGAAGCGATCGCTCCCGGTCGGAATTAACGGATCGTTACGATTCCATCGGGCGATTAATTGGCGACCGAGGGGGGTGAGGCGAAAGCTGTCGGTGATGCCCTGACCGTCTACTTCTCGCCGCAGCAATCCGACTTGGATCAGCCACATGAGTTCGGTTTCGGCGGCTGATTCCGATCGCGGAGTCTGGGTGTAGCGATTGCGCGTGCCCGCCTCTCCGGCAATTTCGTTAATCGAGACGCTTCGATCTTGCAACGTGACGTACAAGGTCATCTCGAAGGGGGCACAGCGCACAGCACGGGCGGCGCGTTCGACGGTACGCGGCGGATATTGAATGGGTTGGGGGTGATGGGGTTGAACGGCACTCATGAGTTGGGCGGTTATGACATTGGGATGGGTGGCAGGGGCGGGAACAAGCCGAGCGTTTCCGAGTCGCAATTGCGAACAGTCGAGGCAAGGTAACGGGCAACCCGATCGCGTACCTGACTCTCCTGGGAAATGCCCTACAACCCACCTAACTCTTATTGTCCAGTACGAGTTGCCGATCGCCCACGGTTCGGGCTGCCGCGCCCGGATTTGTTACAGTTCGAATTAGAAACAATCGGCGAATTCAAACCCTCGTTATGGCAGCAGAACATCCCCTACAAGGGGCAGAATTGATCGATTGCGCGAAAGCCAGCGCGCCCCAAGGTCTAGAAACCGCCGCCGAGCAGTGCGGTTACGGCAACGACACCGCTAAATTCGAGCAAGCCGTGAAACAAGCCTGTCGCGATCGCGGCATCGAGATTGCCCAGCTCGACGACTTGGTGACCGAACAGCAGCAAGTCCGACAGCACTCGGGGGTGGAAGTCGCCCCGGATAGCGGTTCGGATCTTTAGACACGATCGCGCGATCGCACCTTGACTTGCAACGCCGATCGCGCGATCGCTATCCCTAAGTCCCCTCGCTCCCGAGCAATTCGGCGATCGCCTGGTGTTCGGCGGGCAGTTCTTCGGGGGGAAGCTGGCGTGCGTCGGTAATCAACCAGTTGAGCGCTGCGGCTTGAACGTCAATTGCCGCCCCGGTCTTATCGACACAATAGCGCCCGAACACGAGCTTGTCGATCAGGCGAATCCCCGCCCCCAACCGGGAGTATTCGAAGATGACGCTGCCTTCGACGGTGGCGCCGCTACAAATCCGACAGTTGGGACCGATCATTGCCGGTCCGACAATTTTCGCCCCGTCTTCGATACAGGTCATCGAACCGATATACACCGGTCCGCGAACGTCCACTTTATCCCAGTTGACCGCCACGTTCAGCCCCGTATAAACGCCGGGAAAGACCTCCCGACCCGGAATATCGACATTGCGAATTTCGCCGCGCAACACGCCGCAGACCGCCCGCCAGTAGTCCGGGACTTTGCCGATATCGACCCACTGGAAATCCATGGGGATGCCGTAAAACGACGCGCCGCTTTCGACCAGTTTGGGAAATAGCTCGCTTCCGATATCGAAGACCTGACCGGAGGGAACGTAGTCGAGTACCTCGGGTTCGAAAATGTAAATCCCGGTATTGATATTGGTGCTGCGCGCCTCGTCCACCGAGGGTTTCTCTTGGAACTCGACAATGCGATCGTTCTCGTCAGTGACCACAACGCCGTAACTCGAAACTTCCTCTTGGGGAACGGGTTTCATGACTACCGTGGCGATCGCGCCTTTTTCTTTATGCCATTTCACGGCAGCCGAGAGATCCAAATCGATCAAGGCATCCCCGCACAACACCACGAAGGTATCGTCGAAGAACGGATAAAAATCTTGGATCCGCCGCATTCCGCCCGCCGAGCCGAGGGCTTCGCCGATCAGTTGTCCCTCGACAATTCGACCTTCAAACGAATAGCCGATTTGAACGCCAAATCGCTGTCCGTCGCGGAAGTAATTTTCGATCTCGTCTGCCAAGTGACTGACATTGACCATGATTTCGTCGAACCCATGTTGACGCAGCAGTTCGACCAAAAATTCCATCACGGGTTTTTGCATGATGGGAATCATGGGTTTGGGAATGGTATACGTAATCGGGCGGACGCGGGTGCCTTTACCAGCCGCCAGAATCATGGCTTTCATACTATATTTCTCAACCCTAAGCCGACTTCTATTTCGATCGCATTAATTTCTAGCATTGGTTGGATCAACGTTCGGTGGTTCTCCAACGCCCGATCGCCGCAGCAATCGAGTGCGCGAAATTCACGCAGTCTTGAGGGAGCGCCAGGTGGGTCGCAATTGAGACTATTAAAACAATAGTTTCGATGGACGGCAAACTCCGACAACGCCCGCAAGACTATCCGTCTATTCTCTCAACTTGTAGAGTGTCGTGCAAAGCGATCGCCCCTCGGGGAAGATCGCGCCTCACTCCGATACTGCCGAAACCGAGGTTTCAGCCTCTGAATGCACCCGATCGCTTCGTGCGGGAATCAACCGCAATTTCAAATCTTGATAAAACTCCTCTTGCATGAGTTCGACTTTCGACTGCGCCGATAATAGCAGCAATGCCCAAAACACCCCAACGCGATCGTGCTGGCGGGATGGGTCTTGAGCGTCAACGGCTTGGGTTTGGGCAGATTGGGTCGCGCCCGCCCACGCCTGCAATAACCCGTCGAGGGGCAGCCAGTCTTGCTCGGGGGCGATGCGATGCCAGTGCTGGCTTAAAAATTGTTCCAGTTTGGTCGCCGTTTCGGTTAAGTTTTCTTCATGGGCGAGCTGGGTGACATCGCGGATTGCCTCTTTGCGAGCTTTGCGACGACTCCGACGCGATCGCCGCTTGCGATTCGGTTGGGCGATCGTTTTCTCCATCAGTTGCAGTTGACTGATGAGTTCGGGGAGCGTCACCCGGCGTTTTTTCGGGGGTGGGGCGACAGCTCGACGGCGCAATTGCTTTTCCAAGCGTAGGGGCATCGACGCGGACTGCTCCCCGTCAGCGATTGCCAGTTCTTCGACCTCGCCTTCGCCGTCTTCGTCCTCGACAACGGATTCCGATCGCGCCAGGCTATCGGCTTTGAGCAGCACTAACATCGACGCATACAAAAAGGCTTGTCCCGATCGCGAGAGGTTGTCTTCGTACGGACTGCGACCTTCGCTCGCGCGGGATACTTGCGCGGGCGCTAGATCGCTCAAATAACGATCGATTACCTCGATGACTTTGACGTCCCAGGGGTTGATTTCTCCCTGTTGCGCCAGGTCGATCAACAAGGCGATCGCGTCGCGGGCAATCGAAACACTCATAAAAGAAAAGAGATCGTCTCTGGTATTTCCTCAGTTTGCCACGGTTTCCGATTCGTCGGCTTCGGCTTGCTCCTCGGCGGAGGGAGGAAGCTGGTGCTGCTGCTGTTGTAATTGCACTTTATATTCTTCGACTTCCCGCTCCAAATCGTGGATGCGATCGTCCTGTTGCTGCATTTGACGCGCGTCGCGACGGGATGCCAGCATTTGTTGCAGCCGCCCCCACGTGCCAAACAACCAAGCAATAAACGCCCCCGCCCCCATCGCAATTATCAGTTCGACGGCGAGGGGAGCTTGGACTTCGACGCCTTCGACGACTTTAATGGTGGCAAGCTCGGGGTTTTGCAGGCTAAACAGCACCAGAGCCAGACCCATAGCAAAGATAATTAGAAAGTTAATCTGTCGCATTGCCCAAATATTCGTGCGTGCCGGTCAATTGCCATTTTACGGCGCGAGTTGACCGCATCGGGAGATTGCAGGGAGAGGAAACGAGGACGATCGAGATGGCGATGGAGCAATTCCCAACCTTCAGATTCAACCATTTTTTAATTCGTGCGTGGCAACCAAGCGATCGGGCGATCGCGGCTCGACTCATTGGCGGGGTTTTGACCGAATACGGACTGGGATGGGAACCCGAGGGGGCGGATCGGGACGTGCTGGAGGTCGAAACGCACTATCTGGATCGGGGCGGCGAATTTTGGGCGATCGAGCGCGACGGACAATTGGTGGGGACGAGTGCCTATTACCCGGTGTCGCGAGGCGAGAATGCCGTCGAAATTCGCAAAATGTATCTGGTTCCGTCGGCGCGAGGGCAGGGGTTGGGACGGTTTTTGCTGGAACGGCTCGAACGAGCGATCGCCGATCGCGGCTTTCGCACCATTTGGATCGAAACCGCTAGCGCCCTGGTCGAAGCGATCGCCCTGTACGAGAGCAGCGGCTATCAACGTGCCACGGGGGTCGAAACCCAACGCTGCGATCGCGTGTATGTTAAATCCCTGTCTGGTTAGCGTCTATCTCGGCGAACACCCCGTGCAAATCCTGGGTCAGCGAAAACGCATCCACCCCCAATTCCGTCCGGCGACGCGCCCCCAGTCGTCCGGCTCGGGCGTGCCACCACACCGCCGCTCGAATCGCGCTTTCAAAGGGCACCTGACGGACAGCCGCTTGCGCCATCAATCCGCCCATCAGTCCGGTCAATACGTCTCCAGTTCCTCCCCGAGCGAGGGCGGGCGTGCTGTCGGGGTTGACCCAAACCGTACCTTCGGGATTGGCGATCGCCACTTTTGCCCCTTTGAGTACCACGATCGCCCCACTGGCTCGGGCTGCCGATCTCGCGGCGGTTAAGCGATCGCTGGGGGAAATATCGGGAAACAGTCGCTTGAATTCGCCGGGATGGGGCGTGAGGACGAGGTTGGAGCTGCCCCACCACCCCAAGCCGGAGGTGGCGAGAATGTTCAAGCCGTCGGCGTCTAACACCACCGGGCGATCGCTGGTCAAGACCGATTTTACGGTTTGGGTGGCGCTCGTCGTCAATCCCGGTCCGCAGGCGATCGCGCTATAGGCGGTTAAATCTAGGTCTTCGGGCAATCGAGCGATCGCGCCTCCTTCGGTTTCCGCACAGCCGATAACCAGGGCTTCGGGGACTCGAGCGCTCAACATCGGCTTCCAGGATTCGGGAACGGCGATCGAGAGCATTCCCACGCCACTGGCGCGCGCTCCCAATGCCGCTAAGATGGTTGCGCCGGTGTACGATCGCGAGCCGCAAATTAACAGCAAATGTCCTTGGCGATATTTGTGGGTATTGCGAGGGCGCTTCAGGGGAATCGCCGCGATCGCCTCTTCTGCGCTCAGGCGGCATAGGGTGGCAGACTCGCCCAATTCGGCGCGAATGGCACTGAGGGGAATGCCGATATCGAGTAATTCTGCCTCGCCAATACACTCGAGGGCGCTATCTTGGAAAAATGCTTGCTTCCACAGTCCGAGGCAAAAGGTGCGATCGGCGCGAATGGCGGTGCCTAAAATGTTGCCCGTGTCGGTGTGGATTCCAGACGGCACGTCGATGCTGACTCTCGTGCCAGAGGCTTGATTGAGGCGATCGACGGTCTGGGCTAACTCTCCCTCAATCGCTCGGGTTTGTCCGAACCCGAACAATCCGTCGATAATTAGATCCGCCTGTTGCACTAAGGCGACATCGTCTCCGGTGGGAATGCCCAGATGCTCGACATACTGCCAGTGCTGTCCGGTCAAATCTTTCGCCTTGGCAATCGGACGGCAAACCGCCACCTCGTAGCCGCTCAAATGTAATTCCCGCGCCACCACTAGGGCGTCGCCGCCATTGTGCCCCGGACCGACTAAAATGCCGACGCGAGCGGGAGCGGGATAGAGTTCGACAATGCGACGGGCGATCGCGCCTGCTGCCTTTTCCATTGACGCCGCCACGGGCATTCCAGCCTCAAACACCCGTGCTTCAATCGCCGCCATTTGTCGGGCGCTGACAATCGTTTGTTGAATTTGTGCGTACCGAGGGCGAGTTGAGGTCAAGGCGATTCCCCTTTAAACGATCCATCGCGATCTTAGCGAACCGTCGCGCGAAAAGTCCCGCTATGTCAGGACGTAGACTTTGGCTTCCCACGGATAGATCGGCTCTCGTCCCGCCCATTCGGGATCGACGGTTCGATCTTGGGTAATTTCCCTCCAAACCTTCCCGTCCGGCGTAGGGAGCCAAGTGGGAACCACGTACTCGGCATCGGGACTTTCGGGATCGGGGGTGCCGTAGTCGGAAAAGTTTGCCACGACAATGACAATTTGTTCTCCGCTTCCCCGTTTCCAGGCAAACACGCGCTTTTCGTCGGCAAAGTCGGCGTGGATGAATTCCGTGTCGTTGGTGGCTAGGGCATCCGATTCGACCCGAAATCGAACCAACCGCCGCACGTAATCGAACACGCGATTGCGCCAGGGATCGTCCAAGCGGCGGTAGTCGGGCGGATCGACGGGTTTGCGATCGCGGACGTCGCTGCCGAGGCGATCGAGATCTTGGCAATCGCCGAATTCTTCTCCCGCTAAAATCGCCGGAATGCCCACCGCCGTGAGCAAGCAGATGAAGGCAAGTTTAATCCGCCGTTCGATGTCGTCTAGTTCCAAACCGCGATCGCGCAGGTAGTCGTACAGCCGTTGGTTGTTCTCGCCGCCGACATCGTGGCAGGTCAGGTAGTTCACGATCTGGGTGCCGTCGGTAAAGCCGAAAAAGGAGCAATCGATCAGCTTGCGCAAGCTCCACTCGAAGCTCGAATCGCCAGGGGCACTTTCGCCCAAAATGAGCGATCGCGCGATCTGCTTGAACTGATGGTTCCACAAGCCATCGACGCGGTGCTGGCGAACCAGGGCAACCGACACGTCCGGATCGTCGCCGACGGCGAGAAACCCTTCATCTTCGCCCCCCCGTTGTTCCCACAGCGATCGGGCGTAGTCTTTGAGTTCTTCGACAAATTCGCGATTGCCCACATTCGGCAGGCTATCGAGGCGCAAGCCATCGACCCGGTAGAATTCCATCCAGTGACACAGGCAGGTTTTGATGTATTCCCGCCCCGGCACGAACCAGGCTTTTTCCCCGGAGATGGGATGGTAGTCTTCGACCCAGTAGTTGTATTTGAACAAGTCGCCGCCGAAGGCTTCTCGATTGCGCTGCTCCGGGTCGCCGCTGTTCCAATGGACGAAATAATCGAGAAAGTTAATATTGCGGTAGGGATTGGCACGGGCGTAGGCGATCGCGAAGTCGAGGAAAAACCGCAATCCCTGTTGGTGGCACGTTTGAATCAGATTCGCCAGATCGGTGGACGCGGTGGGGGATTCGCCCTCTCGCACTTGTCCGAGGTCGCTGTCGGCGGCAAAGGGGTTGGAACTGCCGTATCCCCATTCCCACGTATCTTCGCTATCCGCCGGAGGCAGCAATTGCAAGGCGTTGACGCCGAGTTCGATCGGATGGGCGCGATCGCGCAAGGCGTTGACGCCACTGAAATTGGGGGCGGACTTGTCCGGTTGTACTAATGCCAGAATGTCGCGAAAGCTGCCCTGGCACGTGACGGTACCATCGGGATTGGCGGCGATCCAACGGGGGGGTAACTGGTAAAGAACGAGGCGATTGTTGGGAGGAAGGCGATCGAGCAAAACGTCATTTTGCCAGTTGACCGTCTGTCCGTCGGGATCGCAGGGCACTAGACGACCGTTGCGATACAACACCACGCTGGCCGGATCGCCACTGCTCGCCCCATTCGGTTCGGCGGGGGTGGGAGCCACGACGCGGCGATCGATCGCCCAAGCGATGGGGTCGGTGCAATACAGGATCGATGCCTCGCCTTCGCCGCTGTAGACATTCGCGTCGCGAACTTTGAACCAGTAATAGTAAACTTGCCCGTCTTCGAGTTGGCACTCGTAAGCGGCGAGTTCCCAGAGTTCGGGAAATTGCGGCGATTGTTTGAGGGGAAATTCGCGAAACTGCGACTCGGTTTTGCCCCGCGCGCCAATTAAAATGGCAGGGGTCGGTTCCGAAACGGCGGGTCGCCACAGGACAAAATGGGTTTGTTTGCGAATTAACAGATCGGCTGGCATAGTTCGCGCGCGACAGTCCGTATCCAGGCTACCCCAAAATGGATGGCTTTAACGCGATCGCCCCTCGCCGTTGTCCCGGTCGTGATTTCGTGACGAGGCACCCGACTGGATGCCGCGCTGGCGCAATTGTTCCATAAAAAATTCTTCCAGGGTCGGACGCGCTAATGTCAGCGAAATCAGTTGGGCGTCCATCAAGCGCAAACTGCCGATAAAATCTTGCGGATTGCCCTGTAAGCGTCCGTGCCAGCAGTCTTCTTCAAACTCCAATTGGGGCACCCACTTTTTGACGATATCGAGGTGTCCGCCTTTGCCTTTAACGTAATACGCATCGGTGGTTCCGAGCAATTCTTCCATCGAACCGACGCAAATCAGTTCGCCTTGGGCTAAAATTGCCACGCGATCGCAAATTTTTTCCACGTCGGCGAGGACGTGACTGTTAAAAAAGATCGTTTTGCCTTGTTGTTTGAGCGACAAAATAATCTCTCGAATTTGATAGCGCCCCATCGGGTCGAGTCCGGACATCGGTTCGTCGAGAAAGATCGTATCCGGATCGTTGAGTAATGCCTGCGCCATGCCCACTCGTTGTAGCATTCCTTTGGAATAGCGCTGCAATTGAGTCTTTTTTGCCGTGGTTTGTGCCAGTCCCACCAAATCGAGAAGTTGGGGAATTCGCTGGCGTCGGATGTCGGGGGGAATTTGAAACAATCCCGCCACGAAGTTTAGAAATTCCCAGCCGGTTAAATAGTCGTAAAAATAGGGATTTTCGGGTAAGTAACCGATGCGTTGGCGCACGGCACGATCGCCTACCGGTCGTCCCAGCAAGATCGCCCGTCCCCCACTCGGGCGCACGATGCCCAATAAAATCTTGAGCAAGGTGGTCTTTCCCGCGCCGTTCGGACCGAGCAACCCAAAAGTTTCCCCCGGTTCGACGTCAAACGAACACTGTTTGAGGGGTTCGACTTTTCGCTCGAACCAAAACCCCGTCCGATACACCTTTCTCAAATCGAAAGCGCGCACGGCGAACGACGGTTCCGTCGAGTTTGAAGTTTGGGAAAACTCACTCGTCGAATTCATGCTATTGCCCTCGTGCGAACGGTTCCACACCTTTAACCGTAGCGCGTCGATCTCTCGGCTCAAATACCAACCCCCGAAGGGACTCGGTACGACAAGAGGTTAGGGGAGCTAGATCGCTCCCCCATCGGTCCTGTTCGCTCCTCACTCCATCACTCCAGTCCCGGCAGTTCTCGTCCTTTGTGGCTTGGATCTAGCGATTGGGTAGATAAGCCATCGGATTGACGGCACCTTGTCCGGGCGGGTGAATTTCAAAGTGCAAGTGGGGACCGGTGCTGTATCCCGTGCTGCCCATTTCAGCCACTTGCTGGCCGCGATCGACTTTCTGCCCTTCGTTGACCAAAATGCGGTTGTTGTGGGCGTAGAGGGTCAAGCTGCCATCGGGATGTTCGATTTCGACCAGATTGCCGTAACCGCCCGAATTCCACTGTGCGTAGGTGACCACGCCAGCCGCTGCAGCCACAATCGGCGTGCCAATCGGTCCGGCAATGTCGATGCCTTTGTGCATCCGTCCCCAGCGCCAGCCGTACCCGGAGGTCAAGACCCCTTTAGCGGGCCAGCCGTAACCGTTGAAGGTCGCGGGCTTGTCGGGAAGGTAATTTTCCGGCGGCGAGAGCGGCGGCAAGTCTGGGGAAACGGTGCGCGGCTGGATAATCGGCTCGTACGCTTCCGATCCCAAAGGTGCCACGGCAGCGTCTTGCGTTTGAGATTCCTCGGCAGCGGGCGTTTCGGTCACCTCGGGGGGAGGAGCCGCCGCCAGTTGGAAGTTCTCCGACGAACGCCTGCGAGTTGCTTCGCTTTGCTGCTGTCTTTGACGCAGTTGGCGAACGTCTTGCTGCAAGTTCTCGACGTGCTGGTCGGGGTTGAATTCGGGGTTGACTCTGGCTTGGGTCGAATCCTCCGAACTCACTTCGCCATCGAGCAACGAACGAGCGACCGTGGTGCGGGTGATGGCGTTGGCTTCTTCGCTCAACTGCTCGGGTTGAGTTTGGTATTTTTGCCGCAGCTTGCCGATTTCCGATCGCAAGCCGTCCGCGTAGGAATTATCCGTTCCCGCCTCGACGTGGGAGATCGGGGTGGGGGCGGGAGAGCGCTTGCTGCCCGACCAGGGATCGGACATGAGGGAAGCACCGGCTAGGTCGAGGCGATCCGAACTGGGCACCGACCCACGAGCAGACGAAATCCGATCGCCTTCAGGCGTCGCTGGGGCGTCCGCTGGCAAATTTTGCGGTTCGGGGGCGATCGCGGGATAGGGAGTCGAATCTAATCCCGAGACGAAGGCGACGTTGGTTGCAGGGGAGTCTTGAGTGTCCGAGACGGGAATCTGGAGTTGCTGTCCCACTTCGATCCGGTTGGGGTCGCCAATGTCGTTGGCTTGGATCAAATCTGCCGGAGACAGACCGTGCTTGCGGGCAATTTTGTAGAGGGTATCTCCAGCGCCAACCCGGTAAGTCCCTGCAATCGGGCGATCGGGCAAAATCGGAGCCGCCGCGATCGTTTGGGGGTCGGGACGGTTGGGTTCGACCGTCGCTGACTCGGAGTCGGACTCGACGAATTCTTGGCTGTCGCGGGCGATCGACTCGGATGAGGCGCGATCGCTCGGTGCGTCCTCGGGGGACGGATTGTTGAGTGTCGGAGCGGGGTCGATCCCTGAAATACTCGTTTCGGACTCGGGTAGAGCAGATCTCACAGGCGCGGCGGGTCGTGCGCTCGACGAGTCCTCGCTTGAGGTTGTTGGGGTTGCATCAAGGCTGAGTGGAGTCGGTTGCGCGTCGCTCGCGGGGAGCAAATTGGGCAGCTCGGGGGTCGGGCGTTCCGAGGCAGCCTCCCGATTGTCTAGCGGCAAGCTCAGACCGACTGACAAGCGATCTGAGGACGGTTCGGATGCGGGTTCGCTCGCGGGAACCAATGAAATTTTTTCAGCGTCGATCGCTCTAGCGGATTCAAACTCGGGATCGGATTGCTCGGCTTTGGTTTCCAAGGCTTGACCCGCGTCGGAACGGACGGCTTTGGCACTCGGAATCTCGATAACCTGACCCGAATGGAGCAAGGAATCGAGTTCTAGACCGTTGGAGGTCGCGATCGCCTCGGCATCGACTTGATAGAGTCGGGCGATCTGCCCCAGGGTTTGTCCGGTTTCGACTTGGTGTTCGATGCCGCCGAACTGTAACGTCGAGGTGACGTCGGAATCGGCTTTTCGGGCGGTAAAGCTCGAAAAATCCCCACTGTCCGAGATGGGAAATGCCGTAGTAGTGGGTTCGGAAACGGCAGGTTCTGCCGCTACGGCAACTTCGCCCTGTTTGGGTAAAAACAGGCTGGAAGCGCCCATCGAAATTGCCAGTCCGATCGTGACGGCAGAGTTGCGCGCCCGACGGTTGTTGGTTTCGGGAAGCACCGATTTGTCTTGTCCTACCATAGCTTTACACTTGAGCGCACGGGACTGAACAGGCTTAGCCTTTTGCACGAATGCTCGTTTCAAAAAAACGACCTCCTAACGACCAGCGCTTTAGGGTCTCCTAACATTAAAGGATCCAGGAACGATTAATGATTTAAATCAATCGATTTGAGGATCGAAATCACAGACAGTAAAGATGCTTAGGCAAGATTACCCTGGTTCTCTGAATTAGACAAGCGACGGACGAACAAACTCGCCTGGGAAACCTGATGGCAGGGAAGTCGCCTGGTGAGAACCGTCGGATTTGCCAGTATCCCACTGAGTTGGCGTGGGTGTGAGGGGAGCAAACGGGAGTGCCAAGGCTGGCATTGATTGGGTCCCGATCGCGCCCGGAGCAAATTTCGTCCGAACTACAGACGAGACTTTACGCCCAATTTGATTGAGTTGCAATAGTATTTTGGCGGAAGTTTGGCTGAGGCGATCGGGGGGCAAAACGGGAAGGACTCGAGGCGATCGCAACGGTTCAAATGACCGACTGGCAAGTCATTGAACGACGATCGCCCCCGATTTTTGGGTGCCCGTTGGATGATCGAAACCTATCGTTCCCCTCCAGATCTTCCCCCGTGGCGCGTATAGAAATTTCTTATCGTAGTCGGAGAAATTGCGTGGCGTACGTAACTGAATTGAGGGGCGATCGATCGCGACGCGAGCCCAGGCGTTTAGGTTAATTTGCCTAATTGACGCAGGGCTTCGTACAATCCCAACGCCGCGCTGACCGATAGGTTGAGGCTGCGAACTTTGCCATGGGGCATGGGAATGTAGGCAACCTCGTCGCACTGGGCTAAAACATTCTCGGGCAACCCGTCGGTTTCGCTACCGAATAACAGCCAATCGTCCGGTTGAAATTGCAGGTCGAGGTAATTACATTGTCCTGCTTTGCTAAAGCCAAATTGACGGCCGCCGCGCTGTTTGCGAACCGCTTGAAATGCCTCGAACGATTCGTGATAGCGATAATCGACATAGGGCCAGTAGTCCAATCCCGCTCGCTTCACGGCGCGATCGCTTATGTCGAATCCGATCGGTCCGACGACGTGTAACGGGGTCTGAGTCGCCGCACAGGTTCGGGCAATATTTCCGGTATTGGGGGGGATTTGCGGGTAGACGAGAACGATTTGAGGCATTATGGCGGTGCAATTTGTCGGTAAACCCAAGCATAGAAGCGCCAGAGCGATATTTTGTCGGTTTTCGAGCTATAGGATTTTCTAATCGAGGAGATCGCGATCGCATCAATTAGATATTCTGATTCTTCCTCGCCCTTGCCGTGGGTCCGCTCGATGGCGCGATCGGATGGGCAAATGTCGAGACTCAGGCTACCAAAAGCTGGCACATTTTGTCTTCGAGTTCTCGTTCGAGATCGAGCGTCTCCTGAATTCCCCGCACGATCGCCACTCTCGGCTCGATTCCCTCCTCAACCCAGCGCAACCACTGCATGGCGGGATTGCCCTGGCGCAAAATCCCTTTAACGGGAGAGAGAAAACAGCTAAACCCTTTGGTTTTCGCCACCGATCGCACTTCGTCGTAGAGCTGCTCGATCCAATCGCGCGCCAAAATGCGGCGACCGTCTTGCCAGTGTCTCACTTCGGCGTCCAAACTCTGCTTGGCCACGGCGAGTTCGTTGGCGCGGGTCATGGCTAATAATTCTTCCGAGCGATGGGTCGCGGCGATGTCGCTCAGTTCCAGGGGATCCAAACTCGGATCGGCGATAACTTGCCACAACCGCGCTTCCAGTAACGCCGTCACCGCCAGCAGGGCGATCGGATCGGCGATCAGGTCGCAAACGCGCAATTCCAGCCGGTTGAGATTGTAGGGGCGACGATCGCCGTTCGGACGCACTGAAGTCCACAGGTGGCGCACGTTTTGCATGGTTCCCAGTTGCAACTGCCGTTGGGTCCACTCGATGAAATGCTGGTGGCTTTCAAACAGGGGAACGCGATCGGGAACTTGGGGAAACACCTGCCACCGAGTGGAATGATAGCCGGTGACTTCGCCATCGAGAAACGGCGAGGAGGCGCTTAATGCCAGAAACAGCGGCGCTTCCAGGCGAATCAATCGCAGCGCGCGCATCAAGACTTCCGGATTGCTGATGCCGACATTGATGTGGACGCTGGCGGTGACCACGTCGCTGCCGTAGGTGCGCTCGATGTACTCGTGATAGGGATTTTCGGGATCGGAGCGGTAGAAGCGATCGCTCCCTCCCGTCGAGAGGGTGCTACCCGGAATCAGGGTGTAATCGCCTAAAGTCTTGAGATACTCGCGCAATTGCATCCGGGGACGAACTAAATCGCACAGGAGGCGATCGTAGCAGCACAAGGGAGCGGTCGTGTACTCGACATTGCGCGTATCGGGTTCTCGGACAAAGCGATCGAGATCGGCAACAATGCGATCGGACAAACCGACAATGTCGCCTTGGGGCGTTCCCGTATAGATTTCGATTTCAAAGCCTTTGGGTAGCAGCACGGCGTTTCCTCAACGGAATAGGGTTATCTGTTCGATCTTCTCATTTTCCCCGGTCGAACCCCCAAACGGGCAATGGGAACCGGAGAAACGAGACCCGCGAGCGATCGGCGAACGAAATGGTTCTCGCGTTACTTTTAGGGTAAGGCGAGTTGCTGAGTTCGGGCTGAGAACCCCATCGTGCTTCGGTTCGACTCGATTCATCGCGATCGCCCTCCAAAACGCTGTCCGTGGTTCCGAATTACCTACAGCAAAAGCAAGAGAGTTTTCGGAAACGATCGCAAAGGCGGTGAATTTAACCGATAAGTTCTGAAGTTTGTCCAAAGTTCGACGCGCGTGACGGCGCTAAGCGATACAATAATCTTCCCAGTCGTTCGGCGAACGGATCTCGCAGCAGGCGGGCAACGCAAGAATTCAGGCACGGAAAGCACGGAACGAGAGTCATGGCAGCGATAGTTCAAAAATACGGCGGTACCTCAGTCGGATCGGTCGAACGCCTTCAAGCAGTGGCGAAACGGGTCGCCACCGCCGCCCGCGCGGGAGATTCTGTAGTGGTGGTGGTCTCGGCGATGGGCAAAACCACCGACGGCTTGGTGAAATTAGCCAGCGAAATTTCCGCCAATCCCAGCCGCCGGGAAATGGATATGCTCCTGTCTACGGGAGAGCAGGTGTCGATCTCCTTATTGAGCATGGCGCTGCACGAACTCGGTCAGCCAGCGGTGTCCATGACCGGGGCGCAGGTCGGCATCGTCACGGAAGCGGCTCACACCCGCGCTCGCATTCTCAGCATTCAAACCGAACGGCTCCAACGCCACCTCGACGCCGGAAAAGTGGTGGTGGTCGCCGGATTCCAAGGGGTGACCAGTCCGGTGGATTTAGAAATCACCACCCTCGGTCGCGGCGGTTCCGATACCTCGGCGGTGGCGTTAGCGGCAGCCCTGGGTGCCGATCGCTGCGAGATTTATACGGACGTACCGGGAATCCTCACTACCGATCCCCGCATAGTCCCCGACGCGCAACTGATGTCGGAGGTGACCTGCGACGAAATGCTCGAACTCGCCAGTTTGGGGGCGAAGGTGTTGCACCCGCGAGCGGTGGAGATCGCCCGCAATTACGGCGTCTCGCTGGTGGTGCGCTCCAGTTCGACCGACGATCCGGGAACCAAGGTGATTTCCCCCGCGCCGACGGTTCGACCCCTGGAAGGGTTGGAGTTGGTGCATCCGGTCGATGGTGTCGAATTCGATACGGATCAGGCGAAGGTGGCGCTGCTGCGGGTGCCAGACCGTCCGGGGGTAGCGGCGAATTTGTTTGGCGAAATCGGGCGTCAGGCGTTGGATGTGGATTTGATCATCCAGTCGATTCACGAGGGGAATACCAACGATATTGCCTTTACGGTGACTCGCAATTCCCTCGATCGCGCTGAAGCCGTAGCCTCGGCGATCGCTCCGACCCTCAGAACTCAAATCGATCCCGCCCCGGAAGAAGCCGAAGTGATGGTGCAGCGGGATATCGCCAAGGTGAGTATCGTCGGCGCGGGGATGATCGGTCGTCCGGGGGTGGCGGCGCAAATGTTCGATACCCTCTCGCGAGCGGGGATTAACATTCAGATGATTTCGACTTCGGAGGTGAAGGTCAGTTGCGTGGTGGCGATTGAGGATTGCGATCGCGCGATCGCCGCGTTGTGCGACACCTTCGAGGTTAACCGTTCGCCCGTGCAAACCGGACGTCACGAAGGCACCTCCTTGGTGGGCAATCCCAAATCGCAAGTCGGCGATCCCGATGCCCCTCCCGTGCGCGGGGTTGCCCTGGATCCCCAACAAGCGCGCCTGGCGATTCGTCAGGTTCCGGATCGTCCCGGTATGGCGGCTCGCGTGTTTAATGCCCTGGCTGGGGAAAATATTAGCGTCGATACGATTATCCAATCCCAACGCTGTCGCATTATTGACGGGTTGCCCAAGCGCGACATTGCCTTTACTGTGGCGGGGGCGGACGCACGGGCAGCTCGGGAGTTGCTAGAACCGATTGTGACGGAGATGGGATGCACCGATTTAATTCTCGACGAGGCGATCGCCAAAGTCAGCGCGATCGGATCGGGAATGGTGGGACAACCCGGCGTCGCTGCCAAAATGTTCGATGCTCTCGCCCATGCTGGGATTAACATTCAGATGATTACCACCTCTGAAATTAAAATTAGCTGCGTGGTGGGCGAGTCAGACGGAGCCAAAGCACTGCAAGCGATTCACGCCGCCTTCGGATTGTCGAAAAATTCCAATTAATCATGTAAGTTTCTTGTTCGCACTACCCGCTCTCAAGAGACGGGGATTCTTAAGGAGTCCAAAATCGAACTCTTATTATGAGGGAGTGGGGAGTAGACAATCGACGATTCCCTATTCCCCATTCCCTACCTCAAGGCGTTGTCAATGCGCCTCTTCTTAGGGGTCTGATTTTCCACGGATGTTGGCTCTACCCCGCGTGGGTAGTTTCGTGGAAGTGAAGAATTCGACCCTGGGCAATCTGGGATTGTTTTTTATAACGAACATTCGATATAATAAAAGCAATTCACGAAAACCGCCGTAACTCAAGACATTACGCAACCCCAGCCATGCCTAAAATCGTCGATCGCGAAAAGTACCGAAAAGAAATCCTGCTTCAGAGCTTCGAGCTATTCGCTCAGAAAGGCTACGAAGCGGTGACGATGCGGGAAATCGCCACGGTGTCCGGGGTAACGACGGGAACGCTGTATCACTACTTTCCCAACAAAAAAGCCCTGTTCGAGAAATTGGTGGAACTGCTGTGTGAAGAGGATTTGGCGATTTATCGCAACAGTTTGGGAGCCGATACCGCGTTGGAAGGTCGTATCGAACGCGCCTTCGACATCGTGGAACAGAACGAAGACTTTTATTTAAAAATGCTGTTCGTGGTGGTGGATTTTTACCGACAGCAGAACACCGAAGGCGTCGCCAACGACGAAGCGATCGCCGCCATCGCCGAACGCTGGAAAGCCGAATGTGCGGAACTGACCGGAATTCGCGATCGCCGATTACTCAGTTTCCTGATGTGCTTCCTCAACGGCTTGCTTCTCCAACGGATGTTGGAAGGGGACAAGCTGTCTTATCGAGAACAGTACGACATCTTTCGTCAAATGTTCGTCAGCTATCTCGAGTCCAACTCAGACTTAAATCACAACTCGTCTATCTAGAGAATTTTTCTGATGACCGTGCGATTTGTCCCTCAAACCTTCCTACGCCGCCGCGCGATCGCCGCTGTCGCCATCGCCATTATTGTCGGGTTTGCGGCGGGTCAATCCGTCAAGCCGTTGCTGCAATGGCTCAACTCCCCGGAAACAGAAAGCGTTCCCAGTCAAGCGATCGCCCCCCAACCCCGCCCCGTCACCGCCCTGGGGCGACTGGTTCCCCAAGGGGAAGTATTGCGGTTGTCCGCCCCAGTTTCCGTCGAAGGCGTCAGAATCGATCGCCTCACCGTCGAAGAAGGGGATTCCGTCAGTGCGGGTGAAGTGGTGGCGGTGTTAGACAACCTCGAGCGACGTACCGCCGATCTCGAACTGGCGAAAGCGAGAGTCGAGGCGGCGCGATCGCGACGGGCGCAAGTAGAAGCGGGGGCGAAAACCGGAGAGATCGAGGCGCAAGCGGCGCGGTTCGAGCGCGTCAGAGCCGAACTCGAAGGTCAAATCGCCAGCCAACAGGCGCGTTTGGCGGAACTCGAAGCCCGTCGTCGCGGGGAACTGGCCGAACAAACCGCGACAATCGATCGCATCGAAGCCGAAGTGCGCTACGCCGAAACCGAATGTCGGCGGTATAACGCCCTCTATCGCGACGGGGCGGTATCTGCATCCGATCGCGATCGCCTGTGTTTGAACGCCGCCACCGCCCAAGAACGGCTCAGCGAAGCCGTTGCGACGCGCGATCGCATTCTGACGACACGAGACGCCGAAATTCGCCAAGCCAACGCCGAACTCGATCGCACCACCACTACATTGCAACGACAAATCGCAGAAAACCGCGCCGAGTTGAACGCCGTGGCGGAAGTGCGCCCCGTGGACCTGCGGACCGCCGAAACCGAAGTCCGCCTCGCCGAAGCCGAAGTTTTGCAAGCGGAAGCGGATTTAGAGCAGTCCTTCGTGCGATCGCCCGTTGCGGGTCAAGTCTTGGAAATCCACGCCAGAACCGGGGAAGTCGTGGGCGATGCGGGAATTCTGGACGTGGGACAGACCCAGACCATGGAAGCGATCGCCGAAGTGTACGAAACGGACATCGGACGAGTGAAATTGGGACAAACCGCGACGATAACCAGTCCGGTATTTGACGGCGAACTGGAGGGGGAAGTGGTGCGTCTGGGAACGCAAGTCAGCCGTCAAGAGATTTTCAGCACTCAACCCGGTTCCGATGTCGATCGTCGCGTGGTCGAAGTGCGAATTCGCCTCACTCCCGAAGCCAGCGATCGCGTCCGCGATTTAACGCATCTTCAAGTTCGCGTTTCCATCGCGGTGAGGG
>CAYQUF010000006.1:33126-36582 GCA_964420595.1 uncultured bacterium | reverse complement strand
ATTGCTTGGTTACAACTGACTCGAGAAAAAACGCGATTGATGACAGCCATTGCGGGGATTGCGTTTGCGGACGTGCTGATGTTCGTTCAGGTGGGGTTTCAAAGTGCGTTGTACGCCAGCGCCCTCGGACCTCACAACAGCATTAACGGCGAGTTGGTTCTCGTTAATTCCACGTATCAAACGATTTTTTCTATGAAAGGTTTTTCGCGCCGTCAGTTGTCTCGACTGCGGGCGATCGAGGGAGTGGAAAATGTCAGTCCGATTTATATCGGTTCGGCGGATTGGAAAAACCCGGAAAACGGGACGAGTCGGGTGATTTTGGCCTTTGGAATCGATCCGGTACAGCCGACGTTGAACCTTCCGGAAGTGCGAGAGAATCTCGATCGCCTGACGGAGATCGATCGGGTGTTGTTCGATCGCGCTTCGCGTCCCGAATACGGTGCGATCGAAAGGTTATTTCAAGAAAATCCCCATTTAGAGGTTGAAGTCAACGAAACGCGCCTGGGCGTTGTGGGATTTTTTACGTTAGGTGCGTCTTTTTCCGCAGAAGGCAATTTTATTTGTAGCGATTTAACCTTTTTGAGAATCTTCAAAAATCGCGATCCAGAACAAATTGAAGTGGGCGTCATTCATCTCGAACCTGGTGCCAATATAGAAAGCGTTGAACAGGAAATTGAGCAGTTTATAACCTCAGATACCAAAGTTTTAACCCGAGAAGAATTTGCCAATATAGAACGAGATTATTGGGCAAATAGTACCGGAATCGGATTTATTTTTAGTTTAGGTGTTTTTGTAGGATTTTTGGTTGGATTAGTAATCGTTTATCAGATTTTATATTCCGACGTATCCGACCATTTACCGGAATATGCCACCTTAAAAGCAATGGGCTATCGAGACTCTTATTTATTGAAGGTTTTAATACAAGAAGCCATCATTTTAGCCATTTTAGGCTATTTACCAGGATTGGGAGTCTCTTGGTGGCTGTACGAACTGACCCGATCTTCAACATTTTTACCAATTTATATGACCGTTTCTCGTGCAGCTTATTTGCTGATTATCACCATTTTAATGTGTAGTATTTCCGGATCGATCGCCATTCGCAAACTCAGAGACGCCGACCCCGCAGACGTTTTCAACTAACTCAAATGTCTCAAAACACTCGGATTGTTGTAGATTCAAACCTCTCCGGGTCTTCTGAGTTTCTATGGTGAACCGATCCTCAACACTTATTGAGCTTCCCTAACATGAAACCAGACAGTATCGTTTCAATCCACCAACTCAACTACGCCTTCGGCCAAGGAAAACTGAAACGAAACGTCTTATCCGATATCGAAATGGACTTACAACCGGGCGAAATTGCCATGATTGAGGGTCCCTCCGGTTCCGGAAAAACCACATTGCTGACACTAATCGGGGCGCTGCGATCGATCCAAACCGGAAGCCTCAGAGTCTTTGGCAAAGAGCTTCTCGGCGCATCTTACAACGAACGAGTTCGCGTCCGCCGAGGAATCGGCTATATTTTCCAATCCCATAACTTACTGAGTTTTCTCACCGCCAAACAAAACGTTTGGATGTCCTTACAATTGCACCGAGAACTCAGCAAAACCGAAGCCGAAAACCGCGCCAAATCGATTTTAGCAGCGGTGGGATTGGGCGATCGCCTCCACGACTATCCCGATAGCTTATCCGGCGGACAAAAACAGCGAGTCGCGATCGCCCGGGCGTTAGTCAACCGTCCCCAATTGATTCTCGCCGACGAACCGACGGCGTCCTTAGATAGCAAATCGGGGCGGGATGTCGTGGAATTGATGCAGCAACTCGCCCGAGAGTTCGGAAGTTCCATTCTCATCGTCACTCACGACGCCCGTATCGTCGATGTCGCCGATCGCGTGTTGTATCTCGAAGACGGACGATTGACGCGAGACGAAAGAAACTGCAACCGCGATTGAGGGTAATCCAGTTGACAAATAATCCAGTTGACAAAGTAGGGCGGGCAATGTCAGCCCTTTCAAGGTAGTGGGGTAATAGCAGAATTGAGTTAACCCGATTTCCCCTAAAATCATGATAGAGAGTTCCATGTTCGAGCGTTTTACTCAAGAAAGCCCAACCAGCGTCATGGTTCAGGGTTTGATTGATTTGCGATTGAGCCGATCCATAGAAGTTACAACGTCCACCTTCTCATGGAATCAAAGTCTACAAACAGATTTCATATCTGTTACAACTCATTAGAAAATACAAAATTAAGTAAGGGAGGCTTTACAAGCCACCCCGACAAAATTCGCAACAAGAAATTAATTCCCCAAACTCGTCTAAGCCATCACCATCCCGCCATCGACATTTAACACCTGACCGGTGATATAGGCAGCGGCGGGATCGGCAGCGAGAAATCGCACCGCACCGGCGACATCTTCCGGCTGTCCGAAGCGACCCAGGGGAATGAATTTTAAAATCTCGTCAGCTTTGATGTTTTCGGTCATGTCGGTGGTAATAAATCCCGGCGCGACTGCATTCGCCGTCACCCCCCGCGATGCCATTTCTTTGGCGATGGTTTTGGTAAATCCAATCACCCCAGCTTTAGCGGCGCTGTAGTTGGCTTGACCGGGATTGCCCATCTGACCGGCGACCGAAGCAATATTAATAATCCGACCGCGACGCTGTTTGAGCATGAGTTTGCTGACGGCGCGGGTGCAGAGAAAGACTCCAGTGAGATTGAGATCGATAACCGCTTGCCAATCTTCCGGCTTCATCCGCAGCAGCAGGGTATCGCGGGTAATTCCGGCATTATTGACCAAGACATCGATCTGTCCCCAGCGATCGCTAACGGTTTTAATTAAATTATCCACCTCGTCGGCTTTAGAAACATCGGCGCGAACGGCGATCGCCTCGGTTCCCATTTGCTCGATTTCAGCCACCACGCGATCGGCCGCATCGCTGGAACTGGCGTAATTCACGGCAACTTTCGCCCCTTCCGCCGCCAGCGCTAAAGCCACGGCGCGACCGATTCCCCGCGAGGCACCCGTAACGATCGCCACTGAGGATTTTAACCGTGGTTCGGTTTGGGTTGCCATTGCGTTATCTCTCCCTTGTTAAACAAACAGAGTGCTATTCTACGCGATCGCGCCTCGGATTGATTAGAAAATCCCATTGATAATTCCCCGCCGAGACTGACAGAATAGAGATATTTAAATCATTTCGATCCGACAATTGCCCAATGGCTACTTCATTCTACGGGGGACAGTTTGAGCAAAATCGCCGCGTATCCTACGAACGGCGATCGCGACTGCGGTATTGATGTTTTTCTCCGTCAAGTTCTTACCAGCAACCGTTGTCATTATGCTTAACTTACCTCTGGCTCTGGTGGGGGCATTGTCTCCATCCTCCTGACCGGTGGCGTTTGGAAAGCTAACCCTCGCTTCGGTTCAGCGGTAGCCGAACCGTAAACGTACTCCCCTCTCC
>CAYQUF010000006.1:0-33026 GCA_964420595.1 uncultured bacterium | reverse complement strand
GCTAACCCTCGCTTCGGTTCAGCGGTAGCCGAACCGTAAACGTACTCCCCTCTCCCAACTGCGAATCCACCGAAATCGTGCCGCCGTGCGCCTCGACAATCGTACGGGACAGATGCAACCCCAACCCAGTCCCGGCTCGCTTGTGGTGTCCTTGACGAAAGCGATCGAATAGGGTGGCGAGTGTGTCTTCGGCGATTCCCGGACCGCTGTCTTGCACGGACACGATCGCCCATTGACGCGGCGGCTCGACAGAAGTATCGGGATCTAGGTGAAATCGAATTGCTACGAAGCCGCTGTCGGTAAATTTAATCGCGTTGCCCAATAAATTAGTAAATACCCGTTGCAACTCCAAGCGATCGCCTTTGAGGCGTACGGGAGATTCGCGATCGCCCAATTCGATCTTTAGTGCTAAATCTTTTTCTTCCGCCAGCGGTTTCAGCGAGGCGATCGCTTCGTCGAGCAATTCGTGAAAGTCGAACGAGCCAAAGGTCAACTGTTTCGATCCGGCTTCGTAGCGATAGACTTCGAGCAAAGTATTGACCATTTGCAGCAAATTTTGATTGCTGCGCTTCATCGTCGTCAGGGCGTCTTCCATTTCCCTCGAAAGCTCCCCTAACGCTCCCTGTCGCAGCAAACTCAACATCCGATCCGCCGCCACCAAAGGCGTGCGCAGGTCGTGGGTGAGCCGGGAGACGAAATCCTCGCGCTGGCGGCTCATGTGTTCTCGCTCGTCCACGCTATGTTTCAGGCGCAACAGCGATCGCACCCGCGCCAGCAATTCTTCGACCTCTACGGGTTTGCGAATAAAATCGTCTGCTCCCACATCCAACCCCGTCACCACGCTCGACTGGTCGTAAGCGGTAATCAACAAAATCGGAATAAACGGCAAATTTTCGCGACCTCGGATGCGCCGAGTCACCTCGTAGCCGTCCATTTCCGGCATCATCACGTCCAACAGCACCAACTGGGGCGGATCTTTCTCAATTTGCTCGATCGCGCTGAATCCGTCTTCTGCCAGCCAAACCTCGTATCCCTCGTCCTCCAACAAAGTTTGAACCAGAAAGAGGTTATCGGGGGAATCATCGACCACTAAGATCCGGTCGGGTCGTTCGGTGTCTGTTCGGGACGATTCGCTCATCGAAACTGCTCGCAGTCACAATTGGGGCAATGCTTACCATACCGTTGCAGCGATCGCCTTGCCTCTGTCCCGAGATAGAGTTTGGGCAATTCGCTAAGTTGAAATTCGCCGAGGGAGTCGCACTCGAAACACCGATCCGCGACCGATTTTGCTCTCGACGACAATCTGACCTTGCATGAATTTTACCAAGGAATGCACGATCGCCAACCCGACTCCCATTCCGCCGTACTTGCGTTGGATGGTCTGATCGACTTGGTAAAAAATGTCAAAAATTTTTTGGAGATTTTCGTTCGAAATTCCAATCCCCGTATCGTAAATGGCAATTTCGATGCTATCGGTTTTCAGGGCAGCCACTTCGACCCGCACGCTGCCGACTTCGGTAAATTTAATCGCATTCGAGAGCAATTTTGCCAACACTTGTCCCAGGCGATCGCGATCGGTGTAGATAATGGGATCGGCTAAATGACAGTCGATCGATAAGGTCAGCGCTTTCGGTTTCGCCAGCGATCGCATCTCTTCAACGCTCTGGCGCACTAACTTGCACACGTCGAATTCGACAGCGCTCAATAGCGAAGCACGGGCGTCCAATTGAGCGAAATCGAGCAATTCGTCGAGCAGATAAAGCAAGCTTTTACCATTATCGAGAATCCGCTCGACCATGTTAACTTGTTTGGGCATCAGGGGATGCTGTCGCTGGCGCAGTAGCAGTTGCGAAAACCCAATGACGGCATTCATCGGCGTGCGCAATTCGTGGGAAACGGTGGCGAGAAATTTTGATTTAATCCGCGAGGCTTCGAGGAGTTGTAAATGCTTAGATTGAATGTATTGCTGTTGTTTTTGCAATTCTCGATTTTGCCGCACGAGCAATTCATTCGTTTCAGCCAGACGGCGTTTGGCTTGCTTGCGCTCGGTAATATCGACCGCAATTCCCGTGAGGCGATAGGGGGTTCCATCTGAGGTGCGACAGACTTTGGCGCGGATCGTACAATCTCGATAGGATCCGCTACTGTGGCGCAATCGAACTTCCAGTTCAAAGTGGGTTTCTCGGTCGAGATAGGCTTTTAAGGCTTCTAGGAATGGGCGTCGGTCATCGGGATGTACCAAAAAAAAACAGGCTCGATAAGTTTGGGAAAATTCGTGGCGAGACAACCCGGTAATTTCAAACAGGCGATCGTTCCAATGAATCGTGGGTTGCGACAAATCCCAATCCCAAATTCCGTCGTGCGCGCCTTCTAACACGAGGCGATAGCGTTGTTCGCTTTCTTCCAATCGAGCCCGATCGCGGGCCGCTCGGACTTCGGCATCGTGAATGCGGATGGCATTGCGCAGTCGCGCGAGCAGCACTTCCGGGATCAACTGCGCTTTGGACAAGTAATCGGAAGCTCCAGCTTCGAGAAATTCGATGGCAATTTGCTCGTCTTCCGATGCCGTCAGCACTAAAAACGGAGTTTCAATTCCCCGACGGCGCGCGTCCCGGACGATTTGCACGCTGTTGCACTGCTCTAGGTGCGAGTCGATCAAAACGCAGTCGAACCGATCGCTTTCGATCGCCCTCAGAGCTTCTCGATAACTGCTCGCTTCGTCAATTTCGATCGCCTTGGCGTTTCCATTGAGGGCGCGGCGAACGAGGGTTCGAGTTACTTCATCATTATCGATTTCTAGGATTTTCAGTGCATCATTCATGACAATGGATCGGCGTCTTGCGACGGAGCGCTCGTCGGGGAGCGACTGAGATGGAGGGAAAGCGCTCTTTTTCGTTGAAACAAACGGCAGGTTGTTGCTCGAGAACCGAGATTCTATCGTCTCTCAAGCGGTTGAGAGATTCAATGGTTGTTACTCTTTTTAAAGACTGCAATGAATCGGTCGCCCTTCTAGAGAATTTTAGCTCTCTTCCTAGCGTAAGTTGCCTCTTGCACGAGCGTCATCTACTCTAAGAGAGAGGTTAACGTCCCTCGACCATTGCCAGCACCGCGATCGGGATCGGGCTAAAGTCGAACGATCTCGCGTTATGAGGGTCACCCCGCTAGCTGCAATTCCAGTGCGTTTGGACCGCAAGCCGGTCGTCTGAAGGAGGGCGGTTGGGGCGAGCGAGGTCGTTTTCCTCTCCAGTCTAAACATCGTAGGATTTCCAACCTCCCGGAGATTGACTTATGAGTGATATTCGCGTTGCTTTAATTGAAGACCACGATCTCACTCGCGTCGGTTTGCGCACGGCACTGCAACAGCGCGATCGCATTAAGGTGGTTGGGGAGGCTGCCGACGCCACTCGCGGATTAAAATTGCTCCAAGAAGCGCAACCGGATGTCGCCGCCATCGATATCGGTTTGCCCGATCGCGACGGGATCGAGTTGACGCGGGAGTTTCGCGAGTTTCAGCAGCAAACGCCAGACTGCCAGACTAAGGTGCTGATCCTGACGATGCACGACAACGAAAATACCGTGCTGGCAGCATTTGCGGCGGGGGCGGATTCCTACTGCATGAAAGATATCAGTATCGACAAGTTGAGCGAGGCGATCGAAGCGACGCAAGAGGGAAATGCCTGGATCGATCCGGCGATCGCGCGGATTGTCCTGCGTCAAGCCCAACAGACGCGACCGAGCGCCCCTAAAAGCACTCCCGACCCAGCACCGTCTCAGTCGGAGAGTCCGACGATTGGCGAGGAGGAAGACGATGAAATGGTGGCGACGGCTCCCCTGACCGATCGCGAATTGGAGGTGTTAGAGCTGATCGTGACCGGATGCAGCAATGCCGAAATTGCCGACAAGCTCTATATCACGGTGGGAACGGTGAAAACCCACGTTCGCAATATCCTCAATAAACTCTGCGCCGACGATCGCACCCAAGCGGCGGTTCGCGCCCTGCGATCGGGATTGGTCGGCTGACCCGAACGATGGATGCGCTGCGATCTATCTTGGGGTAGACGTGAGGCAGGGGCGAGTTTCGTTAAAGTAAGACTCATACAGATAACCGCTCGCCAACGGGGATCTATGGGAATCAAACAAACCGTCGAAGCCACCGTCGAAAAAATTAAAGGAAAGTTTCAACAAAAGGCAGGCGAAATGACCGACAATCCGACCGATCGCGCCGAAGGTCGCATCCAGCAAGCCGAAGCTGAAACGAAAATTTCTAACGATCGCGATCGTAGCGAACCATCTTAACCGGAACGGTTTGATACCATCGGGGCTGTGGCATGAGTTTTGGGATTGCGTGCCCGTTCGAATGCCGATCCTCGATGGCTTCAACCGCATCAATGCCCTTTGTTCAACGAAGCTTGAATTTGCTTATGAGTCCGCTACTATTACATCGACTTTGGAAATCGATCCAAACGGCGGAAACCGAAGTTCTTTTGGATTTCGACGATCGCCGCCTGGTCGGTTGGTTGCTCGAACGGCTTGAAATCGAACGCCCCCTCGCTCGTCAAGAGGTCGAAGCGATCGAATGTTACGTCCGCTCGAAACGATTGCTGATTCGGGATACCATCGCTGGCTAGCGTTCGGTTCCTCTAGCCGGTAGGATGAAGGGGAGGTCGGGACAGGGGTTGTCTTGATTTCTAGTGGTGCGGATCGCACGATTAATGCTAGAGGAAACAACGGTTGAACTTGTGGTAAATCCTCGCGACGCTAATTTAACTCGCGGACAATTAGAACGAACCCTATCGCAGCGCATTCAGGCACTCTATCGCGAGCGGTTCGGGCATCGCTTGCAAAACGTTAGCGTTCGGATTTTTAACGATAAAGTGTCGATTGTGATTGAAGACTCGGTGACTCAACCCGAGCAATTTTTGGTCGAGCAGGGCGATCGCGATCTCGCCCGACAAGTGCGATCGGAGTTGAAAGAAGGTTTAGAACCCGATCTCAAAGCCATTGTTGAGGAGGTTCTTCGAGTCCCCGTCATCGACCTGCTCAGCGATGCCAAATTGGAAAGCGGACGCACGGGAACGATCGCGGTTTTGGGCGAGCGCCCCACGTTTCGACCGCCCGCGCGATCGTCGTCCTGAACGAGCGCTATCATTCGGTCAACTGCATATCGAGTATCTGCTGTAACTGTTCGAGCAGATAGGGTTTGGCAAGAAATCCATCGCAACCGGATGCCAAAATTCGCTCTCGATCTAGCGGGGTCGCGATCGCCGTAACCGCTACGATCGGAATGGTTCGGGTTTGCTCTTGTCGTTTCAGTTGGCGGATTAGTTCGAGTCCGTCGGCGAGGGTCGGTAAGACCGCTTCGAGCAAAATCAGATCGGGTCGAGCTTCGCAGGCGAGGGAGAAAGCCGCCTCCCGATCGGCAACGATAATAAAGGGATATCCAAACAATTCTAGGGCATAGCTCAGAAGGACGCGGTTGTCTTCATCGCATTCAACCGCTAGAATCAAAGGCTTGCTCGGCTCCTGACCGATAGGGGATTGCGAGAGAACAGCCAAATCCAATCTTCCACCTGTAGATGAATTTTCAATGCAGATTTCAACGAGGCAATCGGCAAGTGGCGGTCTAGCACTTGCGGCGGAGATTGGCTCGTTTCGACGGTCAAACTAGGTCGATTCGGGCGATAGCAGGAGCTAATGGCGCGATCGAGCTAGTTAAGTTCCTATTTTACCCGAGCCGTTAAAAAAAACACCCGGCTTCAACGCGAAACCGGATGCCCAAACGATTTTATGGAATTGTATCGAGCGTTGCCAATCGCTTAGCTGAGCGTAGAGGTGCTACGACCGTAGGTGGTGCGGAACGTCGGATGGACTTTTCCTTGGATGCGGTTCCAATAGCCGGACACGTCTTCGTGGAATCCGACTTCTTCCGCTAAGCGATTGAGCATGGCTTGCTGGCGCTTTTTAATCGCTAGGTTGCTGTTAATCATGCGATCGCGGGCAACTAACTCGATGGACGGGGTTGCCGCTTTGGCGGGTTCGACGGTTTCCACCGTTGCGATCGCTTCGCGAACTGGCGCGGTTGGCTCGGCTTTGGAACCGTACGCCACGCCTCGATATTTCAATTCGAGACTCGGTTGTTGCACGAAGGCTTTCTCGGTTTTGCGAAAACGCCAGTCTAAGCCGCGATATTTCCCACTCGCCTGACTGTGTTGCGTGGTAACGACAGGGGGATTGTAGTCGTAAGTGACACCGCGATAACAAAGTTTCATAGTCTCGCCTCCTAAGTTGAAGAGTATTCAGTGAGGCGCGTTCCTTCGGGCGCATTGCCCTACTTCCGTCCTCCATGACATCGAGCTTGAAAACTCAGATGCTTGAAGAATGAACGATTTACTTTCTGTATCTATTGTTACTATTCTGTGGCGATCCGTCAAGGGGAATCGGAGAAATTTACATCTCTTAACCGGCGCGATCGCAATGGAAACAACCCCGCTGGTCAGTCTGGAGAGCGGGGCTGAACGTCTTGTCAGACAGGCGATTTAGCTTTTAGAGGCGGTTTGGGAATCCGACCCCTGAAACTGCTTGAGATCGAACAGGAAGGGAATTCCGCCGGATTCGTTCCCCATCACGAGCACGTTGGGCATTTGAGCGCCCCCCTCCTTCCAAGCCTCGATTGCCTCTTTCTGAAGCACGAGCTGACCCCCTTCGGCTTTGAGGGTTTCGGCGAGCAGTCGCTGGGCTTCGGCTCTCCCTTGGGCGCGGTTGATTTCGGCTTGAGCCTCTTGCTTGGCTTCTCGGGCAATATAAACGGCTCGTTTGGCTTTCTGCTCGGCAATTTGTTTGTCTTCGACAGCGCGGGCGAATTCCTCGGAGAAGTTGAGGTCGATGACGCTGGTATCGAGGACGATAATGCCGTATTTCTCCAAGCGGGTGTTGAGGGCGATGTCGAAGTCCTGTTTGAGTTCGCTACGCTTGGTAATCGCTTCTTCTGCCGTTCTCAAGGCGGCGGCAATTTTAAACGATTCTTGGGTTTGCGGGGCGATAATTTTCGAGACGACGTTCTGTAACGTGCCTTGGGTGCGGCGGATTTCAACCACGCGGGAGGGATCGAGGCGGAAGTTGATTGCAAAGCGACCCGATAGATCCTGGAGGTCGCGGGTGGCGCTTTGGGCGGGAACCTCGAATTTCTGGACGGTGACGTCATAGATGTCGGCGACTGCGACGAAGGGGGGTTTGAAGTGAATGCCTTCGAGTAGGGCACCGTCTCTCGGTTTGCCGAGGATGCTGAGGACGGCAGCTTCGCCCGGATTGATAATCACGAACGAGTTAAATCCGACGAGAATGGCGATCGCGAGAACGATACCGCCAATTAACGCTTGTACATTCTTAATCGGTTGGCTTTTCAAGTGTAAATCTCCTTCGAGGTCGGCGGAGCGTCAATGCTGCCCTCACGCTAACAGGATTCGACGGTCGAATGCTACCCGATCGGCAAGATTAGAGATCGTCGATTTCGATGTCGTCGCACAAGTCCTGCAAGGCTTGATGTTGGGCGCGACGGGAGGAACGCCGGTATTTTTTGGAGGCGAGTTTGGGTTCGTACTGGCGCTTTCCCGATCGTTTGGTTTTGACTTTGAGGTTGGATTCTTCGTCGCCGAGTTGCTGCTGTTCTCGCTCTCGGGCGATCGCGGTGTCGAGCCAGTCGAGATAGTGGTCGTAACGCTCCCAATCGCCCCGGACGGCGCATCCGGGTTCGTCGCGGTGCAAGCAGTCGCTGAACTTACAGGTTTGCACGCTCAGCCGCTGGCGAGCTTCGGGAAAATAATTCACCAGTTCTTGGGGCGTACAGTCGAGGTCGGGTTGGTTGAAGCCGGGGGTATCGGCGAGCAAGCCGTTTTCGGGCAGTTCGAATAACTCGACGTGGCGGGTGGTGTGGCGACCGCGCCCCAGTTTGCCCGAGACTTCTGCCACGCGCAAGTTGGCTTCGGGAATCAGGCGATCGATCAGGCTGGACTTCCCGACTCCCGAGGGACCGGAGATGACGGTAATTTTATGGCGCAGGCGATCGCGCGCCGCCTCGAGTCCGTCCCCGTTCCAAACGCTGGCAAATAGGGGATCGTAGCCCCACCGTTGCAGGCGATCGCGCCACTGTGCCCGTTCCTCGGCATCGCTGAGGTCGGTTTTATTGAGACACAGGGACACGCCGAGTCCGGTGGATTCGGCTTTCACGAGAAATCGACTCAGTTGGTAGGGATCCAGGTCGGGTTGCTTTAGGGCAAAGACGAGTAAGATGTGGCTGGCATTGGCGACAGGCGGGCGATCCAGCTCGGTATGGCGCGGTTCGATCTCCGAAATGGCTCCCCGTCCCCCTTCCCAATCGGGGTCGCTGACGACGACGCGATCGCCGACCATCACCCGCCGACCGATTTTTTTCAGCCGCGCCCGAGAGGTACATAGCAAGGCAGAGGGGCGATCGGGTCGAACCTCGTCCAAGCGGACTTGGTAAAAATTAGCTTGAACGGCGACGACCGTACCCCACTGCGGAGACTGGACATCCGCGCGATCGCGATCGACCGTAACGCTCATGCCGTCGAATCCGGTCGCCGCACTTGTAAGGCAAAGTAATCGCTGCGATCTTCGAGGGTGGCGATCGCGTATCCCGCCATCGTCAGGCTATCGGGCACCTGTTCGATCGGTTCCCCCGGATCCAGCCAAACTTCGAGCAATTGTCCCGGTTCCATCTGTTCGAGCCGCAACTTCGCGCGCACGAAATTAATCGGGCAGGGCGTTCCCCGCAGGTCCATGCGAACGTCGGGGGTTTGCGCCGCCGTGGAGGTCGAATCGCTCATTGTCGGAACAGTCCTCCCAAAAATCCTTCCAATCCGCCTTTCCCGGTGCGATCGCCTTTAATCTTGGCGAGTTTTTCCAGTAACTCTCGCTCTTCCGGCGTCACCTTCGTCGGGATCTCGATCTTAACGGTAATGAGATGGTCGCCCCGGCTGACGGGATTGCCCAATCGCGGTACGCCTTTACTTTCTAAAGTCAGCACGGTATTGGGCTGGGTTCCCGGCGGAATCGTCAGCTCGGTAGGACCGTCTACGGTATTGACTTCGAGGCGGCAGCCCAAGATCGCTTGCAAGTAGCTGACTTGAATCTCGGACAGGATATTCGTGCCGTCTCGCCTGAATTCGGCATCTTCGTTGACGAACAGGTACACGTAGAGATCGCCGGGCGGCCCGTTGCGCAAGCCCGCATCTCCTTCGTTCGATACCCGCAAGCGAGTGCCGTTATCGACGCCCGCCGGAATCGTAATTTTGAGTTTTTTCGTTTTTTGAACTTGTCCCCGTCCGCCGCAACTGTCGCATTTGTCTTCGATGGTTTGCCCGGTGCCGTTACAGGTGGGACAGACCGACACTTGCGTAAAGCTGCCAAAGGGCGTTCGCGTGGCACGTCGAACCTGACCGCTCCCGCCGCAGGTGGAACACACCCGAGGGCGAGTGCCGGGTTTTGCCCCGCTCCCGCTACAGGTTTCGCAGGTTTCGAGGTGGCTGATGCGAATTTCTTTTTCGCCGCCAAATACCGCTTCGCGGAAATCGAGTTTCAGATCCAGTCGCAGGTCGTCGCCTCGTACCGGACCGCTGCGTCGCCGAGCCGATTGTCCGGCAGCACCGCCGAAGCCGCTGAAGAAGCTTTCAAAGATATCGGCGAAGCCGCCCATATCGCCGAAGTCGGAGAAGCCAGCCGCACCAGCACCCGCGCCAGCACCAGCACCCGCGCCCAAGCCCGCTTCGCCAAAGCGATCGTAGCGAGTGCGGGTTTCGGGTTCGGAGAGCACTTCGTAAGCGCGATTGATTTCCTTAAAGCGTTCTTCTGCCCCCTCCTCTTTGTTGACGTCGGGGTGGTATTTACGAGCTAGGCGGCGGTAGGCACGTTTGATTTCTTCCTTACTCGCGTTGCGAGAAACGCCGAGGGTTTCGTAGTAATCGCGGGCCATAAGAGCGCTGCTATCGAGTTTAGAGAACACAAATCATCGAGACGGCACGGGAAACGCGCCGAGGGTTAGGAATCGGAGTTTTCTTCAAGCTCCCTTAACAGGATTTCTTCGATATCGTCCGACTCTTCCGGAAGGAGTTCTTCATCTTCCGATGACGCGATGGAGTTGTCAAGGTCGATGTCCTCGTCGTCCTCCTGGGCGTCGGGAGAGGGTTCGGGTTCGGAGGGTTGGGATGCCGGAGCTGCCTCGGAGGGAACCGAAACGCTCTTGGACGCTGATGGAGGGGGCGGTTCGCCTGCCCCCGATGGCGGCGGCGCGCCCGATTCCGAGGTGTCTTTCTGATAGACGGACGAGCCGATGGCAAATAAAGCTTGTTGAAATTCTTCGAGTCGCGATTGCATATCCTCGATGCTAATGTTCGGATCGGCGATCGCGGCTTTGAGTTGCTTGGCTTTGGCTTTGGCGTCGGCTTTGAGTTCGTCGCTAATCAGATCGGCATTGTGCTTGAGCGTATCTTGATAATTATAGAATAGGCTGTCGGTTTGATTTTTCAGTTCGACCAATTCCCGCTGTCGGGTGTCGTCTTCGGCGTAGACTTCTGCCTCGCGCCGCATTTGCTCGACTTCTTGTTCGTTCAAACCGCCCGTATTGGTAATTTGGATGCTCTGCTCGCGACCGGTGCCTTTGTCTCGGGCGGAGACTTTGAGAATGCCGTTGGCGTCGATGTCGAAGGATACCTCGATTTGCGGGACGCCTCGCGGGGCAGAGGGAATGCCGGTCAGCAGGAATTTCCCCAGGCTTTTGTTGTCCCGCGCCATCGCCCGTTCCCCTTGCAGGACGTGAATTTCCACTGACGTTTGCCCGTCTGTGGCAGTGGAGAACATTTGGGACTTGCTGGTGGGGATGGTGGTGTTGCGTTCGATCACCTTGGTAAACACTTCGCCCAAGGTTTCGATGCCCAGCGAGAGGGGCGTCACGTCGAGCAGCAAGACATCTTTGACTTCGCCGCCGAGTACCCCCGCTTGAATGGCCGCCCCGAGGGCGACGGCTTCGTCGGGGTTGACGGAGCGGTCCGGTTCTTTGCCGCCGAAATAGTCGCGAATGCCCTCTTGGACGGCGGGAATGCGAGTCGAGCCGCCCACCAGGATAATGCGATCGATGTCGTCGGGGGACAGTTCGGCATCAGAGATGGCTTGTTCCACGGGACGAATCGTGCTTTCGATCAGGGATTTGGCGAGTTCTTCAAACTCCGATCGCCCCAGTTCCATTTCCAGGTGCTTCGGACCGGTTTCGTCAGCGGTAATGAAGGGCAAGTTGATCGAGGTCGTCATCGTACTCGACAGCTCGATTTTGGCTTTTTCCGCTGCTTCGCGAATTCGCTGCAATGCCATTTTATCGACCGATAGATCGATGCCTTCGCCCTCGCGAAAGTTGTCGATCGCCCATTGGACGATGCAGTTGTCGAAGTCGTCGCCGCCGAGGTGGTTGTTGCCGGAGGTCGCTTTGACTTCAAACACGCCGTCGCCGAGTTGGAGGATGGACACGTCAAACGTGCCGCCTCCCAAGTCAAAGACCAAGATTTTTTGGTCGCGATCTTGCTTGTCCAGACCGTAAGAGAGGGCGGCGGCGGTCGGTTCGTTGATAATGCGCAGCACTTCCAATCCGGCGATCGTGCCGGCATCTTTAGTCGCCTGTCGCTGGGCGTCGGTAAAGTAAGCCGGGGCGGTAATGACGGCTTGATGGACGGGTTCGCCCAAGTAATTCTCGGCGTCCTGCTTCAGCTTTTGCAGGATCATGGCCGACACTTCTTGGGGGGTAAAATTGCGATCGCGAATTTTGACATCTACCGTATCGTCGCGACCTTTGACGCAACCGTAGGGGACGCGCGATCGTTCGACTTCAGTATCGTCCCAACGACGACCAATAAAGCGCTTGATGCTGAATACCGTATTTTCAGCATTGGTGACGGCCTGGCGCTTTGCCAGCTGACCCACTAAGCGATCGCCCCCTTTGCCAAACCCAACGATACTCGGGGTCGTTCTTCCGCCCTCTGAGTTTGCAATGACAATGGGCTGACCGCCTTCTAGGACAGCGACGCAGCTATTGGTCGTGCCTAGATCGATACCAATAACCTTTCCCATACTTAGCGGCGGTAGAAGTGGACAAAATCGAGGCTCGGCAGACGGGAATTCGACTGGAAGGATGGCATGAAATTGCGTTCCAATCGGAACTCAACTTTTCGATCCCCTCGCCGGGACGGCGCATTCGCGCCTCGATCCGAGTTTAGGATTCCGAACTCTCCTGGCTGCTGCTCTCCTCTGAGGTTACCACGGGCTCTGGGGCAGCGGCAACTTTAACCATTGCGTGTCGTAAAATCCGATCGCCGAGGGTATAGCCGCGCATGAGTTCTTCGATCACCGTGTCTTCGGGATATTCGTCGCTCGGCTCGCGCATGACGGCATCGTGCAGGTTGGGATCGAACGGCTGACCTTCCGGTCGCATCGGGGCGACGCCCAATCGCTTCAGACAATCGACCATTTGCTTGTAGACGCTTTGATAGCTCTTGTGAACGGTCATCTCGCCGTCGGTTTTGGGCTTAATTTGCGATCGCGCCCGTTCGAAATTATCGATGGTGGGCAATAATTCTTTGATCGCGGCACAGCGGGCTTGAACGTCGAGATCTTCTTTCTCTTTCTGCGTGCGCTTGCGAAAGTTATCGAAATCAGCCGCCAAGCGAGCGTATTGAGTTTTTAAATCCTCAAATTGCTCCAATTGGGCTTTAAGCGATTCATTCTCTTGGGTCAGCGCATCCATCGCCACTTGATATCCCGCCGCCACTGCCGGATCTTCTTGCGCCATCGACTCGGAGGAAGCTTCAGCGCTCTCTTGGTCAGGCTCGGCAGTCTCGGCATCGGTTTCGGGGGCAGCGGGTTCGGCGTCGGGCGACTCCGTACCGGTTGGCATCTGCTCTTGTGCTTCGGGTTGCATGTTTTCTTCTAGCTGCTTGTCCTCGTCAATCATCGTGCGATTTATCCCTCAATTATCAAGACAGCAAATTCAGATCGACTCCGGGTCGAGGAGCGGATGGGTTTCCCCCTTGCCTATCGTAACGGCTCCCCTGGGGAACGACGAATCGGACGAGGGTCGGGATAGCCGATCTCCATCTCGCCAGAACCATTCAATCAATCGGGCAATCGGATTCATTGTGACATTCTTGCGGCGGCTAGTGCAAAGTTATTGTGGCAATGGGGCGATCGAGTCGATGCTCGGGGGACGAATGAGCTAGCCTAGAGAAGGTAGCCCTGACGATTGAGGTCGATCTCCAGCCGGAGACCGCCCTTGCGGGTCGAGACCGTTGTTTGAACTCAAACGACCCTAGCCTGGAGGTGCGCTCCGGTCGAAGGGTCAAGCTCCCGCTGTCTTGCACTCGCAAGCGTCGTCACTCAAGCGAGCGATCGTTTGACCCCCGATTTGGGAACCTTAACCTAGAGACGCTCGATGTCAGTCGCGATCGCTCGACTTCACCCCATCCATCTCATCCCCACTCCATTCATTCCCCGACTCAGCTAGCCCTTGCAGGCGCTTGCCAGGGACGGTGTTAGAGACTCGACCGAGAAATCCGCACAAATCAGCCATGACTAATACATCATCTAAGCGAACGGCTCTCGTTGCTCAAACTAATTTTTCTCCCTTTGGAAATAAGTTAATTCAAGCGGGTTACGCCAACGCCGATCAGGTTCAAAAAGCGCAAACCGAAAGTCGGCGCTCCGGACGTCCGCTCACCAGCGTACTCGAAGAAATGACGGGCAAGCAATTGCCCCCCGACTTACTGCGTCAATACAAAAAACAACAGCTATTCGAACTTAAAATTCTATACGGCGTCGAAGCCTTCGATCCAGAACTGAGCGGCGACGTTAGCAAACAAGTCGGCAAACTCCTCGAACTCGTTCCCCTCGATAGCTGTCGCCGCTTTAACTGCGTGCCCCTCTCTCGCACGGACGACTCCATCTGCGTCGCCATGGTGGATCCGGAAAACTTGGAAGCCCAAGACGAACTCACCCGGATCTTGCGCCCGCAAAACCTGAAAGTGCAACGGCGGGTGATTAGTTTAGAAGACTATCAAGATCTCATCAATCAGTTCCTCGACGAGCAAGTCAGACGGCAAGAAGCCCAACAAGCCAAAGAGCAGGAGAAACACCTCAAACTCGACCCCAGCCTGATCGACACTCAAGAAGAAGGGGAAGAGCTAGAAGAAGCCCCCGAAGACGAACTCAGCCTCGTCAGTGAAGATGAAGCCGGATCGGCACCGATTGTCAACGCCGTTAATAAAATCCTGATGAAAGCCCTCTCCGATGAGGTTTCCGACATCCACGTCGAACCCCAAGAGGAATTTCTGCGGATTCGGATGCGCAAAGACGGCGTGTTGCACGAACCCTTCCCCCCCCTGCCGAAAAAGATCGTCCCGGCGATTACCTCCCGCTTCAAAATTATTGCCGATCTCGACATCGCCGAACGACGTCAAGCCCAAGACGGTCGCATCCGCCGCAAATTCCAAGGACGAGTGGTGGACTTTCGGGTTAACTCCCTACCCAGCCGCTACGGCGAGAAGATCGTGTTGCGGATTTTGGATAACTCCTCGACGCAACTGGGGCTCGACAAGCTGATCACCGATGACGAAAGCCTCAGAATCGTGCGGGAAATGGCTAGCCGACCGTTTGGGTTGATTTTGGTGACCGGACCGACCGGTTCGGGGAAATCGACCACCCTGTATTCGGTCCTCGCCGAACGCAACGATCCGGGGGTTAACATTAGTACGGCGGAAGACCCGATCGAGTATGCCCTTCCCGGCATTACCCAGTGTCAGGTCATCCGCGAGAAAAACCTCACCTTTGCCAATTTGCTGCGCGCCTTCTTGCGGCAAGACCCGGATATCATTCTGGTGGGCGAGACGCGCGATAAAGAAACGGCGAAAACGGCAATTGAGGCAGCCCTAACGGGTCACTTGGTGCTGACGACCCTGCACACGAATGACGCGGCTGGGGCGATCGCTCGTTTGGATGAAATGGGGGTCGAACCGTTTATGGTGTCCGGGGCGCTGATTGGCGTGCTGGCTCAGCGTTTGATGCGCCGCGTCTGTGGCGAATGCCGCATTGCCTATACCCCAACGGCTGAAGAATTGGGACGCTACGGTCTGTCGTCTTCGGGCGAAGTGGACGTGACGTTCTATAAAGCCAATACGATTCCCCCCGACCAACGGGAAGAACTCGACCATCAAGGCGAACTGTGTCCCAAGTGCAATGGCGTCGGCTACAAAGGACGGGTCGGCGTGTATGAAGTCTTGCAGGTCACCGAAACGATTTCGACGTTGATTAACGAGGGTGCCCCCACCGAACGACTCAAAGAAGTCGCGGTCGAGGAGGGGATGCAAACGCTGCTGGCGTACAGCCTCAACCTGGTTCGTCAGGGATTGACCACGTTTGAGGAGGTCGAGCGGGTGACCTTTACCGATGCGGGGTTAGAAGCCGAGTTGAAAGCCAAGCGCAAAACGTCGCTCACCTGCAATACTTGCGGGGCGGGATTGCAACCGGAATGGATGGATTGCCCCTATTGTTTGACACCTCGTTTCCAAGATTAAACGGCGTGCGTTGCCACAATCTTCCGGTTGTGGCGATTGACATGCAGCAGGACAGGAGCGCAATCCACCTGAGACAATACTGGTATTTCGAGCGCGCAAATGCCAGATACACTTGAAACATGCGGTGCGTGAGGCGGGAATTGGATTGGTTTGTGTCCGCTAAAGCGCCCTGAGAATTCGCGTTTGAGTTGTAATTTATTTGCTATCTGGGAGAACGACTAATGTCCATTGATTACATGATCGAGGATGTCATGGAATCCCTCGTCGAACAGGGGGGATCGGATATGCACATCCAAGCGGGGGCTCCGATTTTTTTCCGCCTGAGCGGGAAGCTAACGCCTCAGCCTCAATTTGGCGAAAGTTTGGCACCCGATGAATGCCAGCGCCTGATCTTTAGTATGCTCAACAACAACCAGCGCAAAGATTTGGAGCAAAACTGGGAACTCGACTGTGCCTACGGGGTGAAGGGACTGGCACGATTTCGGGTCAACGTTTACCGGGAGCGGGGGTGTTTTGCGGCGTGCTTGCGCGCTCTAGCCTCTCAAATTCCGAACTTTGAAAAGCTCGGGGTGCCCGAAATTATGCGGGAGATGTCGGAGCGCCCTCGGGGGATGATTTTGGTGACGGGTCAGACCGGATCGGGAAAAACAACGACGATGGCGGCAATTCTCGATTTGATCAACCGCACGCGATCGGAACATATTCTAACCGTTGAAGATCCGATCGAATACGTGTTTCCCAACGTTAAAAGTTTGTTCCACCAGCGCCAAAAAGGAGAAGATACCAAGAGTTTTGCCAACGCGCTCCGAGCTGCCTTGCGCGAAGATCCAGATATCATTCTGGTGGGCGAAATGCGCGATCTCGAAACCATTTCGCTGGCAATTTCAGCCGCAGAAACCGGACACTTAGTGTTTGGCACGCTGCACACGAACTCGGCGTCGGCGACCATCGACCGGATGCTGGACGTGTTTCCGCCGATTCAGCAACCGCAAATCCGCGCTCAAATGTCGGGTTCGCTGGTGGGGGTTTGCAGTCAAAACTTGCTGCGCAAAGTCGGTGGCGGACGCTGTGCGGCGCAAGAGATTATGGTCAATACGCCGGCGATTGGAAACCTGATTCGGGAAGGAAAAACGTCTCAAATTTATTCAGCGATTCAAATGGGCCGTCAAGTCGGGATGAGGACGATGGAAATGTCGCTGGCTAAATTGGTCAACGAGGGCATGGTGACCTACGAAGAGGCACTGTCTAAAACCTCGAAACCCGACGAAATGCAGCGACTGATTGACCCGCAAGCGGCGAATAAAGGTGGGAAAGCCGGTAAAAAGGCTGCTGCTAAGAAATAGTTATCGCCATTTCAAGTTGCCTGCTTTTAGCGAATTGTCAAATATAGAGGCGGGCAACTTGGCGCGATCGCTTCCGCGATAAAAATCATTCCAAGAGTCGCGATCGCGTGCAATTTCCCTTACAGTTTCGTTCGTTAAAAGGTGCGCCATGGTTAATGTTGCCCCCGGTAAAAAATCAGGAAAAAAAGGTTTCGATCTCGAAAGGCTTGAGGAGGAATTAAATGTTCTCCTCAGTAGCGTCACGGTTAAGGATAAAGCAATTTTTTCCCGCCAGTTTGCCGCCATGTTTAATGCAGGGGTCGGGATGCTCAAATGCCTTGCCGTGTTGACCGAACAATGTCCCAATCCTAAGTTAAAACGGGCGCTCATCGCCATTAATGCTGAAGTCGAAGAAGGAGGAGGACTCGCCGAGGCGATGCGAAAGCATCCTTCCTGTTTCGACAATCTCTACGTGGCGATGGTACAAGCGGGAGAGGTCGGCGGCGTTCTCGATGAAGTGCTCAACCGCCTGGCAAAATTGATGGAGGATGCGGCGCGACTGCAAAACCAATTGAAGTCGGCGATGTCGTATCCGCAAACGGTTGGCGGTTTAGCCATCATTATCTTTTTGGGCATGACGATCTTTCTGCTGCCGACATTTACGGGGATTTTCGAGCAGTTGGATGCGGAATTGCCGATCTTTACGCAAGTCATGCTCAACATTAGTTTGTTTCTGCGCGGTCCGACGCTTCCGGCGAACAACCCCGATGCCGAGAGTTGGTTGGAAGAACAAAACTTTTATGTGGTTGGTTTAGTTGGCGTTATTATTGCCGTTGTTTTTGCTATCAAGCAATACTATAAAACTCCCGTCGGACGGTTTCAAATTGATGCTCTGTTGCTAAAAATGCCAATTTTTGGCGATTTGATTCAAAAGACTGCCGTGGCTCGCTTCTGTAACGTGTTCGGAACCCTGACTCGTTCTGGCGTCCCGATTTTGAATGCGATGGATATCGTGCGAGATACCGCAGGCAATGCCGTGATTGCCGATGCGATCGATTATGCCAAAGACAACATTCAAGGCGGCGGCATGATCAGCGTTGCCATGAAAGAAAAAGCCGTGTTTCCGGCACTGGCAATTCAAATGATTGCGATTGGCGAAGAAACGGGCGAACTGGATCAAATGTTGATGAAGGTTGGGGCATTTTACGAAGACGAAGTGGAACAAGCCATTAAAGGTTTGACCAGTATGCTCGAACCGTTGATGATCGTAGTGATCGGCGCGATGGTCGGTTCGATTTTGCTGTCGATGTATCTGCCGATGTTTAAGGTGATGGACGAAATCGGTTAAGTCGTTCTTTGGATAAAACCCGATCGAACCTTCCCTGCTTCGCGTGACACTCGAAGTAGGGAATTTTTATTGGCAACCCAGAACGGCGCGATCCTTGAAGTCAATCGGCGTCCAAGTGGCAAAATTGCTGAATGTTTTTCCAAATCACTTCGATCGCATTTCCTAATGTATGGTCGCTGTCGAGTTCGAGCAATTGCACCCAATCTCGGGGACGAGCGTAATCGCGGCTGGCTTGAATCGGAATCACGCGATCGCCCTTTCCGTGTAAAATTAATGTCTCGACCGGTCGCTGTAAGTCCGTTTCGCGGTATTGCTGCAAATCGCGGACGAATTCGTAGTGCAACGGCAGCGATCGCCCCTCGCCATAATGATAAATTGGTAAGTATCCCGTGGCTTGCCACTGCTGTGGCGATCGCGCTCCTAAAGTGGGCAACCAGTGGGATAAAAACTGAAATGCCGGGGCAAGTAACACCAATCGCTCCACCGACTCGTAACGCTGACCCAGCCAAGCGGCACTCAAACCGCCAAAACTCGAACCGATGAGCGTCGCGGGAGTCTGGGGCAAAATGTCGCCAACCTGTTGCAGTTGTCGGGTCAGGGTGAGGTGGGAAAAATCTCCTTGGTTGAGGTCGATAACCTTTAAATCGATCGCCCGCCGGGCAAAGCGATGGCGCAAACTCCGTGCTTTTGCCGATTGCGGACTCGAAGCAAAACCGTGTAAATAAAAGTAGTGCATCCCGCCCCAGCGATCGCCGCGTCAAACCGTAGCCGAGAATACCACTTTTTCACGGCTCGATCGATACCAGTTCATTAGGGCATTCTAGAAGGTTTCTGATAAAATTTTTCTAAGTCCGACTAGACTCGCGATCGTTTTTTCCCTGCCGCGATCGCCCTCCGCTCCCCGGTGTAGCTCGATCGATACTATTGCGTAAAACTATTTTGGCTCTCTTTGCGCTCGTGCATCCTCAAAAAGCCCAGAAGATTGACCTGAATGCCGAGTATCCCTGTCCCTGTCGCCGTCGGGGTCGCTTGGTTCCAATTACCCTGACCGAAGCATTCGGCTGCAATCGCTGTCAGCAAATTTTTGTCGTCGAAGAAGGCGGTCACGCGATCGAGCAACTGTCAACCAACTATCCCTACAAACAAGTTTGGCGTTGGACGGGCAATCAATGGAGTCGCGATCGCGCTCGGGTCAGAGACAGTTATTTACCTTTGGCATTGGGCGTGGTATTAGTGCTGCTAATTATTTGGTTGCCCTTGGCGTTACGATCGCCCCTCGGACCCAATATTATTCCTTGGATTATCTTGGCAGTGTTACTGGCAGTGTTACCTGCCTTGATGGTCTGGCTTGCATACAGGCGTTAGCTCGATGACCAACGAATTTTCAGACTCGATCCCCAATCCGATCGCTGCGGCTCGCCGTGCGTATCAAGCCTCTCTGGTGCTTGCCAGTACCAAGAGCGTCGATCGCACCCATGCCTTGCAAGCGATGGCGGTGGCGCTCGAACAGCAACAAGACGACATTCTCGAAGCCAATACCCTCGACTTGGAAGCCAGCCGGGAAATGGCAGTTCCGGAGCTAATCTTAGAGTGGTTGAAGCTGACCCCCGAGCGGTTGCAAACTGCCGTCCAAATCCTCAAACGCCTGGGAGAACTCTCCGATCCGATTCGCCGGGTGATGAATGCCACCTATCAAGTCGAGCAGTCTCAAACCTACTGTCAGTGGATGCCCTTGGGGACGATCGCCCTGATTTACGAAGCCTTTCCCGAAATCGCAGCCATTGCGGCGGGAATGGCCCTCAAAACCGGCAACAGCTTGATTTTAAAAGGCGGGAGCGAAGCCAGCCACTCCAACAGCGCGATCGCGGCAGCATTGCAATCGGCACTCGGCGATACGGATTTACCCAGCGGTTGCTTGGAAGTGCTTCCCTCCGAACGGGGTGCGTCCATTCAAGAGCTAGTCCGCCAAGATCGCTACATCAACCTCGTCATTCCCTACGGTCGTCCCAGTTTGGTGCAGCAAACCATCCGTCAAGCCACCATTCCCGTGTTGCGATCGGCAATGGGCAACTGTTACCTGTATTGGTCGCCCTCGGGAAGTCTGGACATGGCGCGATGGATGATTATCGACAGCCACCAGAGCGAACCCGATCCGGTCAACGCCGTCGAGAAAGTCCTCATCCACCGCGATCTGAAACAGTCCTCGCTGCTGACCCTGTGGAACAACCTCAAAGATAAGGGATTTGCCATTCGCGGCGACGAAGCCCTCGCCAAAGAATTTCCCGACCTCGAACCCGCCAGTTCCGACGAATGGAACCAACCCTATCTCACCAAAACCATTGCCTTTAAAGTCGTCGATAGCCTCGAATTCGCGATCGCCTGGATCAACCAATACAGCAGCGGTCACGCCGATTGTATCGTCACCGAATCCTATCAAGAAAGCTGTCAGTTTGCCGTGGGCGTCTACAGCGCGTCCACCTACATTAATGCGTCCCCCCGATTTGCTCGAAATCCCAAACGAGGAGACGCGATTTTCTTAGGAATGTCGAATCAAAAAGGCTATCGACGCGGTTCGATCGGTTTAGAGAGCCTGACGACGATCAAACACGTGATTCAAGGAAGTGGAGAAATCTAGAAGATTGACCAGACTCCAAACCACTCCCGAAATTGACAGGCGTTATTTTTCCACCAATTTTACCTTCGTCGCCAATCCCAGTGCTTGCAGCAACCAGATGGTCATCCAGGTGATATCGATTTCCCACCACTGCAAGCCGTGGCGCGCCGAGTATTGAAAGGCATGATGGTTATTGTGCCAGCCTTCGCCATAGGTCACGAGAGCAACCCACCAACAATTGGTAGACAGGTCGCCACAGTCGTAGGTGCGATAGCCGAATTTGTGGGTGGCGCTATTGACAAACCAGGTGCAGTGAAACACCGCCACCAAGCGGACAAACACGCCCCAAACCACAAACGGCCAACCACCAATGGCATACAGTAGCAAACCGAGGGTAATTTGAATCGGAATAAAGTAGGTATTTAAAAATTGATAAACCGGGTCGTCGGCGATATCGCGAGTATAGCGGGGAATTTCCGCATCGGCAGGGATGTCAAACAGCATCCACCCCATGTGACTCCACCAGAAGCCCTGGTTGGCGTCATGGGGATCGCCGTCGGTGTCGGAGTAGACGTGGTGCTGTCGGTGCCAGCCGACCCAATCGATGACACCTCCTTCGCACGAAAGCGTTCCACACAACACAAAGAAGTATTCTAACCACTTGGGAGTCTGGAAACTGCGATGGGTCACGAGACGATGCCATCCCAGGGTAATGCCCAATCCGCCAGTCACCCAGTGAAGTAGGAGGGCAACGCCAACAGCACTCCAGCTAAAATTGTTGGGGAAGAATGCAAATAGCGCTCCCAGATGGACCAGACCTAGGAAGATGATGGTCTTCCAAGTCGGTTGAAGTTGATTTGAAGTTGCGATGGTCATGCAGTAACCTTACTACGAATTACTAAGCCTAAATCTGCGTAAAGGTGCGGTTTGCACCCATTCACTTGCGAATAAGGAATCTATGAGCGCTAAAGCACCCCTACAGGAAGCAGAAAAGGCACTGTTTCCGATTTTTTCTGGAATTGACGCTCGGGTCAAGCAAAATCTCAAACGAGTGCTGAAGGCATTTGCCCATCATAACGTCGGAGTTCGCCACTTCGCCGGGGTCAGCGGGTACGGTCATCACGACCTCGGACGGGAGACCCTCGATCGCGTGTTTGCCGAGGTTGTAGGAGCCGAAGCAGCGGCGGTACGGGTGCAATTCGTATCGGGAACCCATGCCATCGCTACCGCGCTATATGGCGTTCTGCGCCCTGGAGACGAGCTGCTGGCGGCGACGGGTCGCCCCTACGACACATTAGAAGAAGTCATCGGTTTGCGGGAGGAGGGACAAGGATCGCTAATGGAATGGGGGGTTGGCTATCGGGAAGTGCCGCTAACCCTGGAGGGAACGGTGGATTGGGAAGCCCTGTCTCAAGCAGTGGGCGATCGCGTGAAAGTGGTGTTTATCCAGCGATCGTGCGGCTATTCCTGGCGACCCAGTTTGTCGATCGCCGATATCGATCGCATTGTCAAGATCGTCAAGCGGCAGAATCCCGATACGATTTGTTTTGTGGATAACTGCTACGGCGAATTCGTCGAGGATCGCGAACCTCCGGCGGTGGGGGCGGATTTAATTGCCGGATCGCTGATTAAAAATCCCGGCGGTACGATTGTCCCCGCTGGCGGTTACGTGGCGGGTCGGCAAGATTTGGTGGAGGCGGCGGCGTGTCGGCTGACGGCACCGGGAATCGGCAGTTCTGGCGGCGCGACGTTCGACCAAAATCGCTTATTGTTTCAGGGGTTATTTCTGGCACCGCAAATGGTGGGAGAGGCGATGAAGGGCAATCATTTAATTGCCAGCACGTTCGACCGCCTCGGCTATCGGGTCAACCCCCGTCCCGATGCTCCCAGTCGCGACGTCATTGGGGCGATCGAGTTGGGGTCGCCGGAAAAATTAATTGCGTTTTGTCGGGCCATTCAACAACATTCGCCGATTGGGGCATATTTAGAACCGATTCCAGCGGAAATGCCGGGATACGAGCATCAGTTGGTGATGGCGGGGGGAACGTTTATCGACGGGAGTACTTCGGAATTGTCGGCGGACGGGCCGTTGCGCGCGCCCTATATCGCGTTTTGTCAGGGGGGAACCCATTGGACTCACGTGGCCATTGCGCTGGAGGCAGCGGTTGAGGCGGTTGAGGCGGTGGATGGGGAGAAACGCTGAAGCGTTGGCTAGGAAGGGTTTTTAACGGATTTCTTCGTAAAATTGCTTGAGATAGGTTGTCGAAACGCCGAATCCCCATAACAGTCCGACGTATAGGTAGATCGCCGTGGCTTTGAGCGCTCCCCAACGCGCGACCCGGCGATCGCTACTTTCAACGATGCGATTGACCAGGCGAAGTTTGCCCTGTCGGACTAATTTTAAACACAAGTCTCCATCTTCCATAATGGGCATGGTTTCGTCGAATCCACCGCAGTTGACAAAATCATGACGGCGACAGAACAAAACTTGATCGCCAAATAGCAATCGCAGTCCGCGCGCGAATAAGTGCGGTCGAAATAATAGCGGCGCGTAGTAGGTTTTGAGGTAGTTGTGCAGCGAAATTCCCCAGCGGGTGGTGTGCGAGCCGGTCATAATCGAAATAAATCCGCCGCCGGTTACGTCGGGATCGGTTAAGGTGGTTTCAATGGCGGCGATCGCGTCGTTGGGAATGGAGGTGTCGGCGTGTACAAAACACAAGACCTCTCCCGTGGCGAGGGCGGCACCTCGGTTCATTTGTACGGCGCGTCCCCGTGTCGGACACGAGACGATTTCAGTTCGCACGGACGGATCGAAGGCTGCCAAGGCGGTTTGGGCGATCGCGACGGTATCGTCTTCGCTGGCGCCATCGACCACTAAGACTTCCTGCGGACTCGGATCGAGCACTGACAGTTGAGACAAGGTGCGCTGGAGGCTCTGCGCTTCGTTCAGGGTTGGGATGATAATCGAAATCCCCATGTCGGGTTATCCGAGACTGAATCGCGACAGTTTTCTAGAAAGTTCGTTCACAATAATAAACAGAGCCATCACCGCAACGCGATCGAATACAGGAGTTTGTCGTTATGGATCGTTCTGCCATCAATGCGCTGCTCGAAGATCTGAAAAACCCCGACGCGCGGGTTCGCGAACGCGCCACCTCAGAACTCTGGCATATCTGGTTCCATCAAAAAGGCGCATACGGTCTGGAACTGCTCGAACGGGCGCAAGCCTTCTTAGAAGCGGGGGAAGTGGTGCGAGCCGAGCAAGCGATTACCGAACTGATCGAAGACCAGCCGGATTTTGCCGAAGCTTGGAACCGACGAGCTGTATTTTACTACACCATGGGACAATACCAAAAGGCGATCGCCGATTGTCAAAAGGTTCTCGAACTCAATCCGGTTCACTTTGGCGCGCTGCACGGTTTGGGATTGTGTCACGCGGCGTTAAGGGAATATAACGAGGCAATTCAGGCGTTTCGGCGGGCGTTGGAAATTCAACCCTATGCGTTAATTAATAAGAAGTTATTGCTCGAATGTACGGCAAGGTTGGGTTAATCAATTTCGCCTGTTTGTAGTCAACGCTTTAGCGTTTACAGACGCGCTCTATTCATTAAAATTCAGACTGAATTCCCGTGATAGCGTCCGAATATAAATTCGAGCGATCCACAACCGTTTGTAGTCAACGCTTTAGCGTTTATTATTAGCGATCGATGTCCGTATTTAACTCAACTGATGCATCTCTGGATTAAAAGTCGTACTGAATCCCTGTCAGTACATCAAACCGTAAATTCGGATTATCCGCGATCGGTTCTGCCGCATATCGAATCACGAGGGAATTACTGAACGACCATCCCCGAATCAGGGGGATGCCAAAAGTCGTGGTAGATTCGACATTATAATCTCCGGCATTGGTCACGGGAAGTTCGATCGCCAGCGACTGACCAAAATCGAGAACGTTAAAGTAAATATCTTCGTAACGAATTCGATATTGGGCAACCGGAGCATCGAAATCGTCTTCTTCGATATCCGAGTTTTCATAGCGAACGCCCAAACCCAATTGCATATCTAAAGTGCGATCGGGTCCCCGCCGCCATAAGTTAATTCCCGGACCGGCAAATAAACTCGCTTCGAGGTTGATATTATTGAGTTCGTCGCGCCGCACTTGCGAACTGACAAAATATTGATATCGGGCGCTGGTATGGTGGATGTATTGCCCGCCTAACGTGCCTTGAAATTGGCTTTTACCAGTTGTTTCATCCCGACTGTCGTCAAAGTTGTTGGTCAGACTGACTGCTGCCGTTAATTCGTCGGTCGGCCACTGTCGTTCGACTCCCGCCGATAGGGTCGCGACACTGGTGGTTGTGGCACCGGAAGATAGCGTGGCTGCTAGACCGATATTTCCATCCCAACCGGTCGGTTCTAAGGGAAATGAGACTTCGGGTTCCGGGGTCGCAGCCGCGATCGCGATGTCTTGACTTTGAGATAGTAATTGTGCCGAAACGTCTGAGGCACCAAGGCGATCGTAATACAGGGCAAGTTCGCTAAATAAACCCGCTTTTTCAGCCGAATCCGACAGTTCGCCGGCAACTTCTAAGGCTCGATCTAAAAGGTCGGCGGCGGCTTGTTCGTTGCCAATTTCGGCGGTGGCGATCGCGAGTTCGCCCAGTACCCTAGCCTTCACTGTATTATCTTCGATCGTGTCGGCGACTGCAACGGCTTCGGATAAAATTTCTTCGGCGCGATCGCGGCGATCGAGTTCGGCATATTTGAGGGCAATTTGACTGAAAACTCTCGCTTTGGATGCGGTATCCTCTAGGGTGTTTGCCACGTCTAAAGCGTCGGATAAAAAGTCCAGACTGGGGGTGGTTTGCGCCAATTGCAAGGTTAATTGACCTGGCTGGAATTCCGAAATTGGGCGATCGATCGCATCCAGATGACAGGTTTGACAGGCGTTCGGCGCGGCAATGGGAAGCGCCTCTGCGGGGTTGGCGGCTTTGACCGCTTTGGCAATGGAGAATTGTGCCAGTAAAACTACGGCAACCAGTATTTTATATTTCAAAACTAGCAACCTCACACCAAATTTCGACCTGCTATAAGCCACTTAATTGCTATAAGGTGATAAGCAAATAAAGCGATACTTATGCGATCGATAGGTTAAGTATTCAGGTGAATTAATTTTTCCACTATTACAGCAATACATTATTCTCTGAATTGTTGTCAAGTGTTTCACCTGAATACTTATCATTAATTAATTTCGACCGAAGATTAATTAATCCGCAGTGTCACGCGAACCGTTCCGGCGACCGAACTCGGCGGCGTCCAACTCAAGAGAGAGCGCCGAATTTCCTGAATTAGTGTTTCGTTACTCAGGGTCGAATCCCCCTCGTCCAACATCACCCGCACGATGCGATTGTTGCGGACTGGGAATTCAAACACCAATTCGCCGCTAACGTTCGAGGGAATCGAGAGTTGTTGCAGATGACGGGTCAAATCTGCGATCGCGTTGGCGTCCAATCCCTGGGAATCGATAATTTCAATCGGTGCTTGCGGTTCGCCTCGTCGGATGCGTTGCAAATCGGGTTCTCCTCCACGAGTTCCAGCTCCCGTCAAGTTTCCCGGTTTTCCCCGTTCGGGAGGTGTAAAGATGCTATCTCCTGACATCACTCGCGGTGCGCCTGAAGCGGGTACCGTATCGGCGACCTCCGCTTGGTCGCCAAAAATGCCCTCGTAGCTCACCCCTTCGGGGAGTTCGACCGGAACTTCAACCCGGCGAGTTTGACCGTCTGGATCGACGCGCACTTCTTCGGTAACCGCCACGAATGCCGTATATTTGGATAGCAGGCGATAGTTCAGCGCCGTTTGCGTCACCGCTTCCACGCCTTCAGTGGTTTCGCCGCCATACATTTGATTCATCAGATCCTTGATTTTGGCGCGTCCCCACAATTGCGCGATCGCCACGTTTCCAGTTTGGCGGTTAAAATCGATATCAAAGGTTTTCTCATAGCGATCGCCTCCCGCTAAAGTTCCCGTCACCACCAGCTTTCCATCGCGCGCGTCTGGCTGGCGTCCGAACAGCACTAGCGGCTGAGCATCGAATAAATCCGGTGGTGCGAGGGGATAGATTTGCGGAGATTCGCCATTTCCCTCCCAACGGACTTCGATATCGGTGAGAACGGGATTGTTGATGCGGCGGAAAAACGTTTCGGCGACTTCTTGCGTCGGTTCGTCCTGGCGAATGACCCGTCCGAGTCCCCGTCCCACTTCCGCGAGGCGATCGAGTAAAAACCGATTTACCGAACTTCCGACACCAAAACTATACAAGCGATTGCCCGATTTTAACTGTCGCTGCACCTCGGCGATGACTTCCGCTTCGTTGCCAATATAGCCGTCGGTGAGCAAAACAATGCTGCGCAGGCGACCGGATTCGGGTTCGGGAAAACTCAATACGGTTTGAATTCCGTTGAGCAATTCTGTCCCTCCACGCGCGTCGAGTCGGTCGATATAATTCATGGCGCGATCGCGATTGGAGCGGGTATTCGCCAAAGGTGTAGAAGAAAGTTGCTGGGTAGCGTTGGCAAAGTCGATAATAGTAAAGGTATCGTCGGGATTTAAACCGCGAACAAATCGCCGCATTAGTTCTTTAGATTTTGCCAGCGGTTCGCCCCGTTGCGAGCCAGACGTGTCCATCAAAAATACCACATCTTTGGGGACAATTTCGCTGCGATTGTAGTCAATTGCCGGAATTAAATACAGGGCAAAATGTCCGCCGCGATCGTCGGCTTGGGTTAAAACGGTAGCGCGGGTATTGCGATTGGAGACGCGATAGCGCAGGATAAAATCTTTATTGGGAATAGTATCGTTGGGCGCGAGCGAAACTCGGATAGTTTCGTCATTGCGATCGCCCACTAATTCTAATTTATGAGATGGCGATCGCACTTGTCCGATGGAAACCCCGGCATCGATTTCGACGGTAACGTTAATATCGTGACCCGATCGCGTCCCGGGTTTTAACACCGGTGGCGTAATTTGCGAGGCATCGGGAACCCGATCCGTATCGCCACTTTCGTCGATAGGGTTTCCGGGAATGTAGCGGGGACCGACCACCATGGGAAACACGAATTCGTAATCGCCGCCCTCGAATTTCAAACTATCGGTATAGCGAATCGTGACATCAATTTGTTCCCCCGGTTTAATATTCGCCAGAGATTGGGTAAAAATGTTAGCGCGCTCTTGTTCGAGCAATCCCGCCGTACGCCCTTCTCGTCTGGCTTGTTCGTAAATTTCGCGAGCTTCTTCTCGACGTTTGATATCGCCTTTAATAATGCGATCGCCGATTTTAATTTCCATGTCATCCACCGCCGCTTCATCGGGGAGGGGAAAGACATAAATGGCTTCTAACGGTTCGTTAAATGGATTTTCAAACGTTTGGGTAACTTCGACGCGAGATAAATTACCCGCAATTTTCGCGTCAACGTCAGTATGTTTGAGCGGAAAGACCTGGCGTTCGCCCTCTTCGGAGAGAACGAACAATCCGCCAGTGGTGGCTTCAGACGATTCGGGAGTCGGCATAGACCGTTGTGCGAGTTGAGTTTGAAGAATCGGTTTGGGCGAAGAAACTGCCCTATGGGCGATCGCGCCTGCAATCCCCGTCAAACACAGGGTAGCGGGGACGATATACATCCACTTGATTAGCATTTTTGTTAGTAATAATTCAGGCTATTGTATGTTTCTAACATGACACGCGACGATCCGAAACGTTCGCCAGTTTCAGTTTTGGTAACTGTCCCAGGGAGAAGGGACTGGTCGAGCTTTAAATAGCATTTGAGGAAAATTTAGCGCAGGCAATTCACCGTGGCTCGGTTCCCCTGAGTCAGCGGAACAGAAATCGCGCGATCGCCATTGTCGATCTCTGTCGCAAATGGGGAACTCTGAAAATAGGCAATCAGGTAAACCTCGGGCGCTTCCCCTCCGGCTAGAGCGCCCTATTTTTTTGCCTTCTGTTGCTTGTAGAGTGCCTTAAACTCGCGCTGGCGTTGCTTGTGGTCTACGATGGGGGCGGGATAGTCCGCTGCTTCGCGATCGCCTGCTGGAATTTTTCCGGTCACCAAATATTCCGTCTCCACCGAACTCAACTCGGGCAACCATTGGCGGATATACTCGGCGTCAGGATCGTATTTTTGCGCTTGCGAGGCGGGATTGAAGATCCGCAGGGGTTTGGGATCCATGCCGCTGGACGCACTCCATTGCCAACCGCCATTATTGGAACACAGGTCGCCGTCGAACAGGGTTTGCATGAAATATTGCTCCCCCCATCGCCAATCGATAATTAAATCTTTGGTCAAAAAACTGGCGACAATCATGCGACAGCGATTGTGCATCCATCCCGTTTGATTGAGTTGTCGCATCGCTGCATCGACAATCGGATAGCCAGTTCTCCCTTCGCACCACCCTTGAAAATTCTCGGGGTTATTTTCCCACGGAAAATCTTGCCATTCGCTGCGATAGGGACCTTCGGCGAGTTCCGGGAAAAAATACATGGCGTGAGCGTAAAATTCCCGCCAAGCTAGTTCTTGCTGCCAAGTTCGCACGTTATCGCGAGCTTCGTCGCTGCGACATTGACTCAAAACCTCCACACTCGCATTCCAAACAGTACGAATGCCAATGGCACCAAATTTCAACGCCGCACTCAGTCGAGAGGTGCCGTCAATGGCGGGAAAATTGCGTTGGTCTCGGTAATCCCAAATTGCGGTATCGCAGAATTCGTTTAACCGATCTGTGGCGGCGATTTCTCCGGGTTCTAATAATAGTGGATCGTCCCAAGTGTAGCCTAAGTCTTTAGCACTGGGAAGGGCGATCGCGCCAGCGTTATTGGCGGTTTCTCGTTCGCGATCGTTCAAGCCTTCGAGGTGCGATGGAGCGGGGTAGGGTTCGGCTTTGGCTTGCGCGTTCCAGTTTTTCCAAAATGGCGTATAAACTTTGTAAGGATCGCCGGATTGAGTGTGAATTTCGCCGGGTGCGTGTAAGAGTAAATCCCAACAGGTTTTAAAGGGGATACCGGCTTGTTTTAAGGCGTCGGCGACTTCGCGATCGCGCTGTCTGGCGTAAGGTTCGACATCCCGATTCCAGAATACCGTTTTTGCACCGATTGCGCGAGCGAATTTGGGAATGGCGTTGCTGGGGGAATCGTGTAAAATAAAGAGTTGGCTGCCGACTTCGGCGTAGTGTTGTTGGAGCGATCGCAGACAGCCTATCATGTACTTAATGCGGGCGGGTGCAATGCGATCGCCTTTTAAAATGTTGGGATCGAGGCAGAATACGCCGACCAATTTGTTACTTTCCTGGCTGGCTGCGGTCAAGCCGACGTTATCGGACAGGCGCAGATCCCGCCGATGCCAAAATACCACTAAATCGCTCATACTATTTCTCAGTTGGGACGATTATCTATTGTAGGGTATAGGAGATTTAGCGATTGGCTAACCACAAAGACACAAAGAATTTCATCGAGTGCTGTAGGTTGGGTTGAGGCACGAAACCCAACAATCAACTAATGGGGACAGTTTTTTTTTAGCGAATCTACATTAGCAATCGATCTAAACTTTGGCGATCGCCCGAATAGAATCTCATCGAAAATTCAATTTAGCAGACGCCAATTTACAATATTATCTAACAAAATCATTACAATATGGCTGAAAACCTTTACAATTTTCCCTTTGTGTTTTTTGTGCCTTTGTGGTGAATTACATTGGTCAGGTGGGCGATGCCAAGATGCCCACCCCACGCGATTAGCTCGAATAGTCTTTTACCACGCCAGAATGTCCCTCAATCTCCTTCATTTCTTCAAACTGACCGTCCAAATACTTCGCCAGAAACTCCTCAGCGATCGCGAAAAAGTGCAACCGATTTTGAGGTCGGGCAAATCCGTGTCCTTCATCCTCATACAAAGCATAAGTCACCGGTTTCTCCGCCTTGCGCATCGCCTCGACAATTTGCTCGCTTTCAGCTTGCTTAACGCGCGGATCGTTCGCCCCTTGTCCGATTAACAACGGCTTCTGAATGCGATCGCACAAAAACAAAGGCGATCGCGATTCTAAAAACTCCTTCTCCGTCTCCACATCTCCAACGCGATTGGCAAACATCGCCTTCATCGGTGCCCAATACGGCGGAATACTTTGCAACAACGTCACCAAATTACTCGGACCGACAATATCCACCCCGCACGCAAACACATCCGGCGTAAACGTCAACCCCACCAACGTAGCGTATCCGCCATAAGAACCGCCCATAATCGCAATTTTACGGCGATCCGCAATTCCCTTTTGCACCAACCAATCCACCGCATCGAGCAAATCGTCGTGCATGGTTGCAGCCCATTGGCGATTTGCAGCATTTAGGAACGCCTTCCCGTACCCCGTAGAGCCGCGATAGTTCACCTGCAACACCGCATAGCCGCGATTCGCCAACCACTGCACGATCGGATGATACCCCCAAGTATCCCGCGCCCAAGGTCCGCCATGAACCAACAACACCGCCGACAGCGGCACTTCGCCGCCAACGGGTAAGGTAAGATAGCCGTGGAGCGTCAGTCCGTCCCGCGCCTCAAACGAGACGGGTTGCATGGGCGTTAGGGGTAATTCTTCTAATTCCGGGCGATTGCTGAACAGGAGTTGGCTGGATTTCGAGGTGCGATCGTAACTGTAATAGTAAACGGGACCGTCATCGGTTAAAAACGCAACCAGCCAGGTCTTATCCTCTAGGGTGCGGCTAGTGACTTGAAATTCGCCCGATCGCACCTTGGCGATCGCCTCGAAATCCTCTTTAATACTATCATCGAGAACTTGCCATTCCAACTTGTCCCGATAAAACGAAACCGCCTCTAACACTCGCGTAGTCGGATGCACTAAAATACCGCCTACGTCGTACTGTTCGTCTTCAGCGATAACAGTTTCCTCGCGAGTTGGCAAATCCAATGCAATCAACCGCTTGGCGTTAGCGTCGTGGCTCCCGATGACGTACAGGGTTTGTCCGTCGGCTGAAAATTCCACCGCGAAGCCTTCGTCTTCCGGTCCCCAATGGCGCAAAGTCTGCCAAGATTGGTTCGTATCCTCGCGAAACAGCAAATCGTAACCGCCATCGGGAGTTGCAGCCGTCGCCGCTCGTACTTGGAATTGCGGGTCTACGGTCCAAGCTAAAATATTCCCCGGATTGTCGGTATCGAATTCGACGGCGCCGTTTTGCAAGTTAATGCGATAAACGTCGTGTTTGCGAGGGTCTTTCAGGTTTAACCCGACTAACAGCGAATCGGGATAGTGGGGGTCGAGTCCCACCATTTGCGCTCGAACCCCTTGAAATGGGGTGAGGTCGCGGACGATGTTGGCGTGGATATCGACTAAGTAGAAGTGAAAGTTTTCGTCGCCGTCCGCATCTTGCAGGTAAATGAGCTGTCCGGGGTTGTAAGTCCAGGCGTACAGGCGGATTCCGCGTTTTTTGTCGGCGGTCAAAACGCGATCGTTATCTTGTCCGACGGTTCGCAGCCACACCTGCAACACGTCCCGGTCGTCGGGAGCGAGATACGCCATGTATTGACCGTCTGGCGAGAGTTGCGGACTGCTGCGGGTGGGGTTCCCGAATAAAACCTCGCGCGGGATAATTGGGGGAAAGTGTCGTTCCGAATACATAAGCTCGTACTGATGAGTTTCGATCTATTGTCGCCTTTGGATTGGAAAAATCTCTAATGGCGAGTTCGGTACAATCAAGAGATAGGCGAACTCCAACGGAGAATGATGGAAGATCTCTCCCAACAGAAATGTACGGCGTGTCACAAGGATGCACCGCCAGTGACGGAGGCGGAAATCGAGCAACTGAAGCCGCAAATCCCGGATTGGACGCTACTAGAACAGGACGGACAGCCTCGGTTAGAACGGACGTACAAGTTGAAAAATTTTAAGCGATCGCTCGAATTCACGCAACGGGTGGGGGAAGCTGCGGAGGAGGAAGGTCATCACCCGGCGATTCTGACAGAGTGGGGAAAGGTAACGGTGAGTTGGTGGACTCACGCGATTTCAGGTCTGCACCGCAATGATTTTATTATGGCGGCGAAGACGGATCGGATTTTCGACGAAATG
>CAYQUF010000005.1:0-64296 GCA_964420595.1 uncultured bacterium | reverse complement strand
CCCATCCCCACCGTGCAGGACAATAGGATCGAGAGAGTTTAAGCATTTCGAGTGTCATTGATGAAATCTTATCTTGCGGCTGCAATCCAAATGACCAGCGTTCCCGACCTGGAGAAAAATTTAGTTCAGGCAGAGGAACTAATCGATCTAGCGGTACGACAGGGGGCAGAATTGATCGGTCTGCCCGAAAATTTTCCGTTTTTGGGCGAAGAAGAGGAAAAAGTCCGACAAGCCGACACGATCGCCCATCGCAGTGAAAAGTTTCTCAAAACGATGGCACAGCGCTTTCAAGTGACCGTTCTCGGCGGCGGCTTTCCAGTTCCGAGCGAAGGCGGTAAGGTTTACAATACAGCACTGCTCATCGACCCGAACGGCAAGGAACTGGCGCGGTATCAAAAAGTTCACCTATTCGACGTTAATTTGCCCGATGGCAATACGTATTGCGAATCGAGTACGGTGACGGCGGGTCGCGACCTGCCTCCGGTCTACCATTCCGATGAATTCGGCACCTTGGGACTGTCAGTGTGTTACGACGTGCGCTTTCCCGAACTGTACCGCCACCTCGCCGATAAGGGAGCAGACGTGTTGTTCGTTCCGGCAGCGTTTACGGCGTATACGGGCAAAGATCACTGGCAGGTTTTGATTCAAGCCCGGGCGATCGAAAATACCTGCTACGCGATCGCTCCGGCGCAAACGGGACGGCATTATGGCTTGCGCCACACCCACGGACACGCCGCTATTGTGGATCCTTGGGGTGTAGTATTGTCAGATGCGGGGGATCGACCCGGCGTGGCGATCGCCGAAATTAGTCCCTCTCGCTTGCAACAAGTTCGCCGTCAAATGCCCTCGCTGCAACACCGAGTTTTTGTCTAGATCCGATAACCCGATCTCGAGTTGCCTGGAAGAACCATGTACATTAAGCAGGGTTGAGTTCAACAGAACCAATGACCGATTCCATGACCTGGATGACTTTCTTTTCACCTATCTTTTCATTTATCGGCGGCGATCGCGCCTTGCCTTTACTGGCAGCCGCAGCAGAAACGGAGGTGGAGGCCGACGAAACCATGGTCTTCGCTGGCGTGCTGCTGAGCCTGATCGTAATTTACCTGGCGAGCAAGGTGGGCGGAGAAGCCTGCGCTCGCATTAATTTACCTCCCGTCCTCGGCGAGTTAGTCGGCGGCGTGGCGGTCGGCGTGTCTGCCTTGCACCTGTTGGTGTTTCCCGAATCCGGTGCCGAGGCGAGCGAATCGATTATCATGAACCTGCTGCAATCGAGTGCAGGCTTGAGTGCCGAACAAGTCGCGCCGACGTTTGCAGCCCAAAGCGAGGTCATTTCCGTTTTATCGGAACTCGGCGTCGCCATTCTCCTGTTTGAAATCGGGTTGGAATCGGAACTGGGGGAACTGATTAAATACGGCCCGCAAGCGGCATTGGTGGCCATTGTCGGGGTCGTGCTTCCCTTTGCGCTGGGAACGGTCGGACTGATTTCGTTGTTTGGCGTTGCCACGATTCCGGCAATTTTCGCCGGAGCTGCCCTAACGGCGACCAGTATCGGCATTACCGCTAAGGTGCTGGCAGAATTGCAACGGCTCAATTCCAAGGAAGGTCAGATTATTATCGGAGCCGCCGTCCTCGATGACGTCCTCGGGATTATCGTGTTGGCGGTGGTCGCCAGTTTGGTCAAAACCGGCGAAATCGAGGTGACCAACATTCTCTATCTGATTATTAGTGCGGCGGTGTTCCTGGTTGGGGTGATTCTGCTGGGGCGGTTTATCAGTCCCTACATCATGACCCTGGTCAAAGAACTGAAAACGCGCGGGCCGCTGTTGATTATCGGTTTAATTTTTGCATTCTTGCTGGCGTATATTGCCACCGCCATTCAACTCGAAGCCATTTTGGGTGCATTTGCGGCAGGTTTGGTGTTGGGCGAAACCGAGAAGCAACACGAACTCGAAGAACAAATCGTCCCGGTCGCCGATATGCTGGTGCCGGTGTTCTTCGTGGTGGTCGGGGCGCAAACCGACTTGAGCGTCCTCAATCCCGCCGTGCCTAGCAACCGTCAAGGGCTGATTATGGCAGCGTTCTTAATCGTGGTGGCGATTATCGGTAAGGTGCTGTCTGGATTTACCATTGTCGGCAAACCGGATACGAACAAGCTGGCGATTGGCGTCGGGATGATTCCCCGAGGCGAGGTCGGTTTGGTGTTTGCAGGGGTGGGTGCGTCGAGCGGCGTGCTGTCGGATCCCCTCGAAGCCGCGATTATCGTCATGGTGATTCTGACCACGTTCTTAGCTCCGGCTTGGTTGCGAACGCTGTTGCAAACTGAAAAACCCGCCACGGCGGATGCAGCAGCGGGAGACGACGGATAGATCGCGAAAGGGAGGGTGTAGTTACGGCGTCGAGCGAGGTAGTGTATCTCGACATTTGGTAAAATCGCCGTAACGCACTCTCGGTCGGGGTTAATGTCCGATCGCGCCAGCGTTATGCCTCGACTTCGACTTCCTCGGCGACGACATCGGTGGCACCGTGGACGTTCCCGGCAATTTCAACCAGGCGATCGAGATCGTCTTGGCTGGGGACTCGCCCTTTGAGGACCACGGTGCCGCTGGTTTGAGCGACCCAGATGGTATCGATATCGTCGGTGTCGGGATCGCGATCGAAGGCGAGGGCGACTCGTTTAGCCAAACCGCTTTGGTCGTATCCGCCGTCAAGTCCCAGCCGTTCGGGTGGAATTTCGGCGTTTTCTTCCGAGGGTTCCGGTGCCTCAAAGACGGGAGCGACGCTTTCAAATTCTTGGGCTTGTTCTTCGGCTTCTTGACCGAACATGCGTTGCAACCAACCCATAAGTTCGTTTCTCCTTACAATTGGACATTATCGAGACGAAAGGTTGCCAGAACTGATGGCGATCGCCCAAATGCGTGCGTTCTAGCAAATCTTTCCCCGAGAGATTTCAGCGATGGGCAGATGCTCTCAGGATAGTCTGAAGGCTGTCTTGATACAATCTGTGCAAGTCCAGTTGCTACAATCTACTGTTTTCGTTCCACACGCCAATGTCCGATTCTAACGCCGCTAACACGCCAACCCAGTCACGACGCGATCGCCGCATTCCTTGGTGGGCTAAGGCGATCGCCCTGATTGCCCTGTTAAACTTGCTCATGGGGCTGTTTAATCTCAGTTACGTGCCGCTCAGGGATGTTTACTTGCGCTACGCGCCCACCGTCGTGAGCTTGTACGATCCGATTAAAGGCATCGATCCCCACCCGCAAACGCAACGGTATCTGGAGACGACGCAGAGGGTGCAAGCCAGTATCGCTCGCTCCGGGTTGCGATCGCCTGAGTCGAAAGCCCTGTTAGAGAAACTGCGCCGTCAAAGCAATGCTTTAATTGAAGAAGACCCGTTTATGGCGCAAAAGCTGGCGATGTTTGCCAAGGTGAAGCGGCGGATGCGCCAGCACGTGGGGACGGAGACAGCCAGAGAAGCATTTCAAAAGTTTTGGACGGTCGAATATCTCGCGCAACAGGGGTGGACTCGCGAACTGTCGTTTTTCGACACTCAAATTCGCGCGCCGTTGCGGACGAATTATTTTCGCGAAACGGATGAAAACGGCCAGTTTATCGATCGATTTTGGCTAGTCGATACGGTTTTTATTGTCTTTTTTGGCATTGATTTTTTAGTTCGGACGTTAGCTATCTCGCGCCAAATGCCGGGCATCAATTGGTTCGATGGCATGTTGCGGCGGTGGTACGATATATTTCTCCTGCTTCCGGTGTGGCGGTGGTTGCGAATCATTCCGGTCACGATCCGGTTGCACAAGGCAAAGATTATCGATTTAGAGCGGATTTTATCGCAAGTTACCTACGAACCGGCGGCGTATTTATCCGATCGCGTGTCGGAATTTGTCACAATTCGCACCATCGATCAATGGCAAGATTCGATTAAACAAGGGGAAGCAGCGCGAGCGTTTTTAGAACCGAAAGAATACGTGCGCGTTGGCGATATTGATGAAGTCGAGGCGATCGCCGATCGCTTGTTGGAATTGACGATCTACAAAGTTGTTCCAAAAGTTCAACCCAATATTGAGGAGTTATTGCACTATTCTCTCACGAGTTCGCTACAACAATCTGCATTTTACGACACCTTGAGAAACGTTCCCGCGATTCAAGATTTGCCGGACGACGCCATTCGGCAAGTCTCGACCTATCTCGCGCGCGCTACGACCGACGTTTTAGCCTCTTCGTATTCGGACGAACAAGGACGGAAAGTCTTCGATCGCCTCACGGAACAATTTAATACAGCATTGCGAGATGAATTAAAAGATGAGGAGACAATGCGAGAGTTAGAAACCATGCTCACCAATTTGTTGGAGGAGTGGAAGCTAAACTACGTGCAAAAATCGGCACAGCGAGATCCCGAAGAAACGCTGGAAGAAGTGGAAAAAATTTATCGGAAAACCATAGAAGAATCGGAGAAAGGCGATCGGTAAGCGGGGAGAATATCGAGCGAACACGATCGATCGCAAAGACGCCAAGAACCCGCGAACACTCTATTTTCGATTCGATAAGTTGCCAACACCTGGTAAGATTTAGGGTGCAGACAACCTTTCAATTTCATGAACCGTCAAGTCATTCGTACCGATCGCGCGCCCGCTCCCGTCGGACCGTACAATCAAGCGATCGCCGCTACCGGACAAACCCTATTTATCGCCGGTCAAATTGCCCTCGACCCACAAACGGGAAATTTAATCGAAACCGACGATATCGCCCGACAAACCGAGCAAATCATGGCAAATATTGCCGCCATTTTATCGGAAGCCGGCGCGGATTGGTCGAATGTGGTCAAAACCACGATCTTTTTAACCGACATGAACAATTTCGCTGCCGTCAATTCGGTCTACGGCAACTATTTCGACCCGCAGGAGGCACCGGCGCGATCGTGCGTAGAAGTGTCTCGGTTACCCAAAAATGCGATCGTGGAAATTGAGTGCATCGCCACAATCTAGCGACAATTAAACTCGGTTTTAGGCTGGTTCCAAAAGCACTGCACGCCCGGGAAGACAGACAACAGGCGGGTGTCCCTCATCCGTTCTTAGCCGATCGCGTTTTTCTCCAATTCCTGTTGCCAGATCGGCTGTTTATCGTTAGTTTCGCATCTCAAATGAAAACGCTATAACCGAAGGTATACCGCACAGCTCTGAGAATTGCTCGACAACCGGACTCCATATCACCTGACAATGGGCTGATTCGCAAACTCTTGATAAAATGAGAGTATTTTAATATCGCTGAATGATGACAGAACAGCCGCCTTTTTTATCAATCGTGACGGCGACATTGGGTCGCTTCTCCGATCGCTGGTTAGATCGGTTGCTCGCCATTCGCGGGGATGTGGAATTCGTCCTCGTTTATCCGCCCGATACGGAAATTCGATCCGTCCCCGATGCCAGAGCGCGATCGCTTGTCAGTCCCGTGAAAGGAGAATTCATGCAACGGCTGACGGGATTGTACAACATGCGCGGACAATACGCGATCGCCCTCGATGACGACGATTTTCTCCACCCCGAGATTGCTACCCTCGCCTCCCAATATTTCAGTCACTGTCCCCAAAGTTGGCTGTTGCGATTGCGACAAAACAATATCGATGGCGAAGATCGCGACGCCATTGATGCGCCTTGGACGGAAATGGCGTGGGATGAAAACGCGATCGCCCGTGAGTTTGCCGCAATTCCGATCGCGCCGTTAGAGATCCCGTTCGATTGGCGCTATGTCTTTTTACCGTGGCGAGAGCGAACTGATAAAAACGGTCGGCACGTCGAAAACTTTAATAATAAGGTATGGAATGCCCAAATCGTCCGCGAGGCGTTACCCGAAATTTCGCGATCGCTTCAACTGGTGGGAAACGTGCGCTGGATCCCGGCTTGGAACCTCGATCGCTATCTCGGACTCGCCCTGCAAGCCAAACATTTCCAATCTCAATTAATTATCGGTCACGCACCCCCTACGGGCGTCGAACAAGTCCGATACATTTTGGCACCCTCCTCGGGGAAAAAAGCCCGCTTTCACGTCTCCGCCGACCTGTTGCTCGCCAAGCGATTTCCGCAATACGGTTATTTTTGGAACCTATTGTTCAAAATGCTTTACGACACCTTAATCGTGATGAAGAAACAATTAAAACCGAGCCAACCGTCGGTTGCGACGCAGCAATCTCGCGCCGGGTCGCTAAAATAATGGCTAAAGCCTAGCTTCGGGACGCGCCCATCGTGAATTTACCCCGCATTTCCGTCATTATTCCCACCTATCGCCGCGAGGAACTGCTGCAAGAGACGATCGCGGCGATACTCGAACAGGACTATCCCGACTTTGAAGTTATCGTCGTCGATCAAACCGACAACCACAAACCCAACGTGCAAGCGGCGTTAGAAACCCTCTCTGAAACTGGAAAAATTCAGTGGTTTCGCGTCGATTGGGCGAGTTTGCCCGGTGCCAGAAATTATGCGGTACGCCGCGCCACGGGGGACATTATGCTGTTTCTCGACGACGACGTGCAACTGCCAGAAGGGTTTCTGCACGCCCATGCCAAAAATTATATCGATCGCCCGGAGATAGGAGCAGTCGCGGGACGGGTGTTCGATCGCATGAAGCTCGCCGATTCTGGTGGAAGTCTCACCATCGAAGACTTACCCCCCGAAGCAATGGATCCGGGGATCGCCTGGTATCACATCGACCTGGTGCATACCGTCAAACCGCAACAAGTGCTGTCGGTTCGCGGCTGCAATATGTCGTTTCGCCGAGAAGTGTTCGAGCAGCACGGACTCTACTTCGACGAACGGTTTCGCGGGAGTGCGGTGCGCGAAGAATCGGACTTTTGCCTGCGATTTCGGCGCACGGGGTATAAAATTTGGTACGATCCCGACGCCAACCTGGTTCACCTGGGGGAAGAAACCGGTGGCTGTCACGACATCAGCACGCGATCGCTCCAGTATCAATTCACCTTCTACCACAACCATTTCTTCATGGGGCTGAAAAACCTCACCCCCGGTCAGTGCGCCCGATTTTTCGCCAAGTTATTCGACTGTCACGTCTTGGGTCATCCCCCGTGCAACAAAAGTCCCTCGTTCCGCAAAACCCTGGTACGGGGCGGGTTCTACGCCCTCGGCTTGCTCAACGCCTGTGGAACGATCGCGCGATCGCTGTGGGATGACGGTCAAACCTACACCAAACGCGATCTCGCCAGCCCAAGTCAAACCCCTTCCACCGCCGTCAACCGCCAGCCGTCCGCGCAATCATGAAAATTCTCGTCGCCAGCCACACCTACATTGTCGATCTCAACCGGGAAAAATGGCGATCGCTGGCTCGGTTGCAAGACGATATCGAGGTCACCGTCGTCGTTCCCAAACGCTGGCGACCCGGTGGCGTGCAAAACAAAACGATCGAATCGCAACCGGTGGATGAAGGTACGTTTCGCGTCGTTCCCATTGCCAACTTCAGCCAAAACAATCAGGGATTGCTCGCCTTCGGAACCGAAATTATCTCCCTGCTGCGCCAGTTTCGCCCCGATATCATCCAAATGGAACAGGGGGCGAAATCCCTCGGTTACGCCGAATTAATTTTCCTAAATCGGCTGTTGGGACTCAAGGCCAAAACCGTCTTTTTCACCTGGTGGAATTTGCCCTACGATCTGAAGTGGCCCGTCAGCGCCCTGGAAGGGTACAACCTGCACCACAGCAACGGGATTGTCGCCGGAAACCAGGACGGTGCCGACATTCTGCGCCAGCGGGGGTATGAAGGTCCCATCGCCGTGCTGCCGCAATTGGGGGTAGACGAAACCCGATTTCGCCCGCAACCGCAGCCGGAATTGGCGCGATCGCTCGGCATCGATCCCGAGACATTTGTTGTCGGTTTTGTGGGGCGGTTCGTACCGGAAAAAGGACTGCTCACCCTCGCCAAAGCGTTAGAGCCATTGCGCGATCGCCCTTGGAAATGGCTGTTGCTCGGACGGGGCGACCTCAAACCCGAGTTAGAAAATTGGGCGCGAGAACATGACTTGAGCGATCGCCTGATTTGGGTCGAAAGCGTCCCCCACGACGACGTTCCCCGTTACATGAACTTACTCGACGCCCTGATTCTGCCCTCGGAAACCACCTATGAGTTTAAAACCCTGACAGCGGCGGGGTGGAAAGAGCAATTCGGTCACGTCCTGATCGAAGCCATGGCGTGTCGCGTCCCCGTCGTCGGCTCCGATTGCGGCGAAATTCCCCACGCGATCGGCGATGGCGGATTGACCTTTCCCGAAGGCGACGTAACGGCATTGCGAGACCGTCTGGCGCAACTGATGGACGATCGCGATCGCGCCGCCCAAATCGCCCAACGGGGGTACGATCGCGCCATGCATTACTATACCAATCGCGCCCTGGCGCAACAACTGCTAGAGTTCTATCGCAAGCTGAACTGAGGATCGCCATCGTGCCGACCATCGAGCGTTCGCCGCGTATCGTCCACATTATCCCCGCCATCTCGCTCGTCTACGGCGGTCCGAGCCAAGCGATTTTGGGACTCTCCGCCGCCTTAGCACGTCAGGGTGCCGAGGTCACCGTCCTCACCACCGACGCCAACGGCGATGCGGGTCAGCCGCCACTAGATGTGCCCCTAGATCGTCCCGTGTGGCAGGATGGGTATTGCGTGCGCTACTTTCGCTGTTCTCCCTTCCGACGCTACAAGTTTTCGCTGCCCTTGTTGCAATGGTTGTGGCAGCACGCGAGCGAGTTTGACGTGGCACACGTTCACGCCTTATTTTCCCCCGTAAGTTCCCTGGCGGCAACCGTGGCGCGATCGCGTCGGCTTCCCTACATTCTGCGTCCCCTCGGAACGTTAGATCCGGCAGATTTGCGCAAAAAACGAGGGCTGAAGCAGATTTACGCCACCTTATTGGAACGTCCCAACCTCCAAGGCGCGGCGGCGATTCATTTTACCAGCAGCGAGGAAGCCGAGATCTCCGAACGCTTTGGTGCTACCACGCGAGATGCGGTGATTCCGCTGGGGGTGAGTTTGCCCGAGATTGGCGAAACCGTCGATCCGCAATGGCAATCGTTGGACGCCAAATTGCGATCGCTCCACCAGTCTGGCTGTCCGATTGTGCTGTTTATGTCGCGAATCGAACCGAAAAAAGGATTAGATTTACTGATTCCAGCATTAAAACGATTAACTGAGGATGGGGAAAACTTTCATTTCGTGTTAGCCGGATCGAATCCGCAAGATTCAAAATACGAAGCAAACATTCGCCAGCAAATCGCAACGTCTTCCCTGGGTCAGAAAACCACGATAACCGGGTTCGTGCGGGGAGAATTTAAGACGCGGCTGTTGCAATGGGCGGATTTATTCGTTTTGCCATCTTACTACGAAAACTTCGGGATTGCAGTCGCCGAAGCCATGGCAGCGGGAACGGCGGTGGTCATTTCCGATCGCGTCCAAATTTACCAAGAGGTGCGAGATGCGAATGCGGGTTGGGTCTGCGGTTGCAATGTGGAGGAACTGGTTGCCTGTTTGCAAGGGGCGATCGCCAATTTAACCGAATGCCGCGATCGGGGCAACGCCGCAAAAGCATTTGCCCTCAGCCATTATAGCTGGGATGCCATTGCCCGAGAGGCGATCGACACTTACCGAGACATTTTAAGTCGATCTCGTTCGGACTAGAAATGGCAATGCTTCCACCACCGAGTTGTTTATCAAATATTCAATTTAGTATATAAATTCTGTAAAGCATTTAATATCATTTGACAAGGTCGAATGTCATGCTTAGAATCTTTAGATATATTTACACACTTGTTCGGGAATCTGAAATTAAAAATGACAAAAAAAGATAACTCAGTTTTATTTGACGATCCGATTTGGAAAAAGGCACTAAATAAACCATTTTATGCCTTTAAAAAAGCACATCGTAAGTTCGGACATATATTGGAAGATGCTATCCGATTTTCGACCCAAAACCCCGACGAATGGGGAATCGTCAACCAAAACGAAATTAGATTAGTTGGCTTGCGACGCAGCGGCAACCATATTTTAATTAACTGGATGCGCCATCAAGATGAGAGTGTCGTTCAGTTTTTAAACGATATTCCAACTGGCGAGAACCCATACCGATACCGCTGCGAATATTTCTGCGACCATTATCCAGAGTATCCCGACGAAATTCAGCGGTTGCGCCAACAATGTCAGGGAAATTTCAAGAAAAAAGATTACCTTATTTATAATTACGAAGACTATAGCTTAGCCAAAGTTTTCGACCCGAAATCCGAGAAAAAACACGACTGGTACCTTGGAAAAAGCCGTCGGCGCTTCGACGTACTGATTATGCGAGATCCGTTCAATCTCTTAGCCAGTCGAATCAAGCGAGGGTTTATTCACGTCAAATCTAGCAATCGCACCTTTATCGAACTGTGGAAAGAATACGCCAAAGAGTATCTCGGCGAAACCAACTATTCCACTCAAAACAAAGTGTGCGTCAACTATAACCGCTGGATTCGAGATATCGACTATCGGCGATCGCTTGCCGAAATCCTCGGTTTCAAATTTTCGGACGCGAACTTTTCTAACGTTGCGGGAAATGCGGGTGGAAGTTCCTTCGACGGCACCCAGTATGCCCAACAAGCGAGCAAAATGGATGTTGTCGGTCGCTGGAAACACTACCAAGACGACGAATTTTATCGCCAATTATTAAGCGATCGCGAACTGCTCGAATATTCCGATCGCATTTTTGGCAAGATCCCCGGTATCGAAGCCTTGCAATTAACTTAGCGCAGTTTAAAAATCTCACTTTTTTCAATATCGAATCGTTAAGCTTCGCGATCGAACTCGGTGGCGAGAGATTCGCATTCAATCCCTACCGAGACTGTATTTGAGCCTGAAAGAATGTTAGCAACCCAACAAAAGTGCGTACATCCGTACTTCCAAAGGGGCGTTTTCTGCCCGTACCGTCAAATCCAGCTCGATACAATAGAAGCCAAATCATCAACCTCGCCAACGGCATTTCGCGGGGATACCGCAGCCGTTCAAGGAGAGCTGGCTTATGAATCAATTTAAAATAGCTGCCTTACTCGGTCTTCTCAGTGCAATTCTGATTACCATTAGTTATTGGGTTCTCGGCGGCGTGGGGGGTGCGATGTTTGGCATCGTGCTAGCGGCGGTCATGAATTTAGGGTCGTGGTATTATTCCGATCGCATTGCATTGGCTGCCTATCGCGCCCAACCCATCAGTGCGGGGGATGCCCCTCGGTTGTATCGAATTGTGGGACGATTGTGCGATCGCGCCGGATTGCCCATGCCAGCCGTGTACGTCATTCCCACAAATGCCGCTAACGCCTTTGCCACGGGTCGCGATCCCCAACACGCCGCTGTCGCCGTCACCCAGGGAATTATGAAACTCCTTCCCGAAGACGAACTCGAAGCAGTCATCGCTCACGAATTGAGCCACATCAACAATCGCGACACCCTCACCCAAGCCGTGGCTGCGACCATCGCCGGAGCGATTTCATTTCTGGCGCAAATGCTCGGTTATAGCTTGTGGTTCTTTGGCGGTTCGCGAGATGAGCAAGGCGGCGGTAATATCATCGGCGTGCTGGCGACCATTATCCTTGCCCCGATTGCGGCTACGATTATTCAAATGGGCATTTCTCGCACGCGAGAATTTTCCGCCGACGCCGGTGCCGCTCGGTTGACCGGAAATCCCCGAGTGGCACGTGCCTTGCAACGGCTGCAAGCGAGCGTCAAACAAATGCCGATGGAGTCCAATCCTGCCTTCGAACCCCTGTTAATTATGAATCCGCTGGCAGGCGATTGGATGAAAAACCTATTCTCGACCCATCCATCCACCGAGGATCGGATTCAAAAGCTGTTGAGCCTAGAGCGAGAGCTACCATCATCCAGTCGGTTCGGCGTTTAACTGCGAAATGCCGAGAGGTTGAAACGACACGCTGGTAGAATTCAACCAACGAGGAGATAAACTTATGACTTCCAACCATCCAGAATCTCAAGTCCCCCAAGAGTCGTCCCTTGACGTCAGCCGCGAAACCACCGACTTGGTCGAGCGGGAAATGCCGAACGAGACCGACGAGGTGAAACGGCAAACCGAAGCTCTGATCGAAGGAATTAAGCGGCGGGCGCAAACTGAAGTGCAAAATGCCGAAAATTTAACTCGCGAAGCCTATCTCAATGCCGTCAATCAGGCACGAGAAGCGGTGGAGGAACATCAGTGGATCGATCCCAATCGGATTGAGAAATCCATCGAGTTATTGCAAAAAGATGCCGAACGCAATTGGCAGTCAATTCTCCAAGAAATTGAAGATTTTGGCGATCGCTTGGCTGAAGCGGCGAAAGCGGCTTGGGAAGTGCTGACCCAACAGGATAAAAAGGACGACCAACCTAAATAAATCTTCTGTCGGGTGGGCGGTTAACTGCCCACCTGATAGGGTTGGATCGAATGCCAAGTCACTTCGGTTAACCATGCCATCCGGTAGGATTCTGACTGCCATTGATGTTCTTCAGTTACTCGTCCAAGGAATCGATAAAGCGACTTTAGAAAACGAACTTATTGCTTCCAGTTGGACATACGACAGACCAGCTAGAGGGGGTTCCAAGAGCGGTGAAGGTAAAATCTGGAAAAATCCTGACAATCGGTGCAGTGTTAGACTGATGACTAAACCGAATAATTCGTCTTATGTTCGCGTTTACAACGGTTCTGGGGGTGGCGCACCTGGCGAACAACCCCTAAATAAGTTTGGGCAACCGGGTTCTAGAAGAGAAACGCATTTTCCCCTGATTTCATAACCCGCCGATCGATATCTACAATATCTATTCTTTTAAACGCCATGCAATTTGAGGAAGTTTGGCAACATTATGATTTTACGGAAGCCGAATTACTTTCAATGGTTGTGCAGCGTCCTAATAACACATCCTTATGGCTTCCTGACGAAATTCAATACCCCAACGACTACGTTCACGCTCTTAATAATCCCGATTGGTTAGTCCTGCATATGAAATTCGGACGTAAGCAGAGACATCTGTTACGTAGTTATCTCGCCCCTGAAGATCGACCTTTAAAGTTTATCCTCATCCTCAACTACTATTGGGACCTTAACTCAACCAGTACTTCTAGCAAAGTTGCGACTGAGGATCGACCTTTAATACTAATCCTCGAATCTTGCCTTCACGCGAACGTACGACTTAATATACATTCTGTCGAACCCAGTCAACCTCTAGCCAATCTCGGAACGATTATTGGATGGGGGCAAATTGAACCTTCGCCTTGGTTGCAAACCCACTCTCTTTCAGAATCGGAGTGGATGCATTTGTACTTTGACATTGGTGGAAATAATAGAATTGAAGCAATTTGCCGATCGCTCTCGATCGAGCAATTAACGCCGACCCATCCGGTGCAATTGGAACGCTAACATAAAATAAGATTAGAACCTACTCGGCGCGATCGCGCTGTTGTACCGCCGTTTCGACCCGATCTGGAAGTTCGGAGATCGCCCGTTCGACTTGCTGTTTCAACTCGTTGAGTTCTTGCTGTTGCAGGTGACCCCATTGCGGCAATTGATTGATAAATTGCTGCAAATCGACAATAACGCTACTGAGACTTTCGATTTGTTCGAGTTCGGGACGGTGTTTGAATTGTTTGGTCATCGAATCGAGTTGCGCCTGCATCATTGCCATCGATTGGTCTAAGACATTTTGACGCTGGTGAATCCGTTCGATCGCCTTTGCGGGCGGTAGATTTTCCTCCGATTCTTCTGGATGCGATCGCGCTTCGAGTCGAGTCATGAGTTCGCGCAATTGTTGCTCGATCGCGCTTTTATCTTCGTCAAGGTGGGCGATGGCGCTGCGAGCGTGCTGTCGGGTGCGTTGCTCGGCTCGATTGCGATTGACGACATTTAACACCAACGATAGCGAGATCGGAGTCGTGGCGTATAAAACCTGTTGCGAAATGGCAGCAACCCCCGTTCCAATCACCGATCCCGCCACCAAAATATATTCGGTTAATTCGAGCCAACGACGTTTTTTTAAGGTATTTTTAAGCATAAAATTAATTAAGAATCGAGCGAACTAGAGGTGGTTGAACTCGGCTAGAGCATTTCCCAGACTGATGAGGTACACTTCCCTGTTACCTTCCTCAACCGAGGTACACGACAGCGCTAAAAATTGTTTTATCAAACCCGCGATCTCGACCGAAGTTGGAACGCGCTCGACTACGCAAACTGCCAAACTTTAATCGTCCCGCTGGCACTTCCGCTGACTAAAATTTGCCCCGTGGCATCGAGTGCCACCGAGATAATCGCATCGGCATCCTCGACCAGCGTATTCACCGTTTTACCACTTTCAGGATGCCAGACTTTCACCGTGCCGTCCGTACTGCCACTCACTAACAGACCGTCGGGATCGAACGCCAGCGACATCACCGATCCCGTATGTCCGGTCAGGGTTTTCGCAAGTTGTCCCGCCTCGACATACCACAATTTAATCGTGCGATCGCGACCGCCACTGGCAAGTAATTTACCGTCCGCGCTAAACGCAATGCAGGTAATGGGCGCCGCCGTATCGGTCAACGTGCGAATGGGAGAACGCCGATCGCTCTCAGAATCGAGCGACCACAGCTTCACGGTTCCGTCGGCACTTCCGCTTGCCAGAAGCGTTCCATTGGGATGATAGGCGATCGCGTCTACGCTACCGAGATGGTCGGTGAGGGTGCGATCCGGCAGGCGATCGGAACGGCTGCGTCCGTCGGAGTCGATTTGCCAGAGTTTAATGGTTTGATCGAACCAGCCGCTAGCAAGGGTTTTTCCATCCGGCGAAAATGCCAGCGATCGCGCCGATCCCGCCCGCGATTTGAGAGTATCGATATCTTTGCAATCTTCGAGATCCCACAGTTCGACGGTTTCGTCCCAACTCCCGCTGGCGAGCCACCGACTGTCGGGATCGATCGCGATCGCGTAGACGGGACTGGAATGCTCCCCCAGCCGTTGTATTGCCTCCCCACTCGGCAGCCGCCACAGGCGAATCGTCGTGTCGAAACTGCAACTGACCAACGTTTGACCGTCCGGAGCGATCGCCAATTCGCTCACCCAATCTTGATGGTCGCTCAGGGTTGCCGTACAGCGCCACGGTTTGGGTGCGGGAGGCGACACAAAGGTCGGTAACGCCACCGCCACCGTCGATTTCCCTGGAGCGGGAGGGCGATCGCGAGTTTCCGATGGGGGCAGCTCAGTCGGATTAGACGCAGGGACGGCAGGCGTTTGAGCGCTCGGATCCTCCGTTGGAGGGGGAGAGGGAGCGGGAGCGGGAACGGCAGTCGCGGCAGGAGTCCCCCCCTCGCGCATAGCTAAGGCTTCCACCCGCCGCTGCACCACCGCCAGGCGTTCGGACAAATCGGCGATCGCCCGTTCGAGCCGATCCACTTTCGCCGCCATCGGCAAGTCATTGAGATAGTCGATGACGTGGGTCAGAGACTCTTGCAAACTGGTACAGCGCTCTTGCAGTTGGGCGATTTCCTGCTCGATCCACTGCCAATCGTCAGCGCGATCGGGCAGTGCCGCACTGGCGAGATTGAGGCGATTCTGGGAACGAGAAGCGTCGCTTGGGGGCAAGACAGGCAATTGCTGCTGTAGGGCTTGAATTTCCCTCGACAGTTGTTGTTGGACGCGATCGATCGCGTGGGTGGCGCGGCGGCGAGTCAGGCGATCGAAATAGCGGCGGTTAATTAAATTCAGCAGGATCGAAAACGACAGCGGGATCGAGACATAAATGACCTGTCCAGACACCCCGGCAGCAATCGAGCCAATGGCAGAGCAAACCCAGAAAATATATTCGATCTGTTCGAGTCGGTTAGGGTTGTGAAGCATGGGAGACAGGGGGAGTGAGCGAGGGAAACTGGGGCGATCGCGCGATGGCGCAATTGAGTGGCAATGGGTGTCTGAACAATCTCCTACAACAATCCCGTGGCTGCCGTGGTTGTTAAATGGAGGATCAGCCGCGCCACGCTGAAGTAGATCAACACGCCCAACACGTCTACCGCAGTGGTAATAAACGGTGCAGACATCAGGGCGGGGTCAAAGCCGATGGACTGGAACAGAAATGGCAGTGCCGATCCCGACACCGACGCTAACACCGAGATGCACACCAGGCTAATTCCCACCGCCAGCGCCACCACCCAATCGCCATCGAGCAGGAAATACGCCCCCACCGCCACCATGATGCCGAGCATCGTCCCGAGCAGCAATCCCGCGATCGCCTCTCGACCGACCGTTCGCAACGCACCGCCCGTATGAATTTTATCGATATTCAAGCCCCGAATCACCACCGTAGACGATTGCGCGCCGACATTCCCTCCGGTGCCGATCAGCAGGGGAATAAACGCCGCCAGCGCCACGACCCGTTGCAAAATGTCCTCTTGGGAGCGAATGATCGTGCTGGTAATCGTATTGGTAAACAGCAACACCAACAGCCACACCACCCGCTGGCGCGCCACGGTGAGCAAGTTCATTTGGAAGTAATTGTCGCCCCCCGATTGCAAGCCGCCGAGGGCATAAATATCTTCGGTGGTTTCTTGTTCGAGAATATCGATCACGTCATCGACGGTGACGATTCCCACCAGTCGCTGCTCGCTATCGACCACGGGTAAAGCGAGAAAGTCGTAACGCTGGATCATCCGCGCCACTTCCTCTTGGTCGGTATCGGTGTGGACGAAGACCACGTCGCGGGTCATGACTTCGCCGATGGATCGATCCGGGGGAGAAACGACCAAATCTCGCAACGACAGGATTCCCGTCAGGCGACGCGCCGAGTCGGTCACGTACATGTAATAGACGGTTTCGGTGACGTTGGCGAAATTGCGAATGCGCTCGATCGCCTGAGCGACGGTGTAATGCTCCTTGAGCGAAAGATACTCCGGCGTCATGATCCGCCCCGCCGTATCGGCTTCGTACCCCAGCAGCAAGGCAGTGGATTGCCGTTCGGCGGGACTGAGGTGACCGATGAGGCGGCGGACGATGGTAGCGGGGAGTTCGTCGAACAGTCGCGCCCGGTCGTCGGGGGACATTTTATCGACGATATCGAGTACGTCTTGGCGCTTGAACTCCTCAATTAACGCCTGCTGCACGCTGGAGTCGAGTTGTTCGTAAACCTCGATCGCCTCGTCTTTCGAGAGCAAGCGAAACGCGATCGCCTGCATGGTTTCGGGCAACCCTTCAATCGCTTCGGCAATATCAGCCGGTTGCACGGGAACCAACAGGATTTTTGCGCCCTGCAAGTTCTGCTGCTCGAGCAGCATTTGGAGTTGCGATCGCACTAACTCCCGCAGTTCTCGGCGCGAGGTGGTCTGGATGGAAAGATTGTTGTTCTCAGCCACAGCAGACTCCCCCCGTCTGAATAAAAAACGCTGCCTTCTAGTCTAGTCGGCAGTGCGGACTTCACGAGTCAGATTACCCGATCGCCGGGCGGATCAATAGTCGGGATCGGGGGATGGGGGGATAGGGAGATAGGGAAATGGGGGGATTTGGCAAGGTGACATTTTTGATTTGGGGGATAGGGAGAGATTAGGGCACCGGATGCGATCGCGCGAATTCCTCGACTTCCGCCGCCGTCGGTTGTGCGGCAATGGCACCGGGTTTGGTCGCCGTCAGCGCTCCCACCGCACTGGCGTAGATGACCGTTTGTCGGGCGAACTCTGCCTCTTCTAGCCCCTGAATCCCGTGCTGGCACAACTGGTGCAAGAATCCCGCCACAAATCCGTCTCCCGAGCCGGTGGTATCGACAGCGTTGACCGAATACGCTGGGAGCTTGCCCTCGTTATCGCCCAAACAATACCCCGCACCTTGAGATCCGGCGGTGACCAACACGCCATCGACATCGCTGAGGCGGTGCTTGATCGCCCCTGCATCGGCGGTGTCGAACAGCCATTCGGCTTCGTGGTCGGAGAGTTTCAAGTAATCGACGCGATCGACGAGGGCGCGGATGCGATCGGGGGCGATGTCTGGATCGGGCCAGAACATGGGTCGCCAGTTAATATCTAATAAAATTTTGACATAGTGCCGTTCGGCTAGGGCGATCGCCCGTTCGATCGCGGCTTGGGAATCGGGGTATGCCAGTTCTAGGGTTCCCAGGACGAGGAAATCGGCATCTTGGAACAGTGGCTCGGGCAGGCGATCGGCTTGCAGGCGGGTATCGGCAAATTCGGTGGTGGCGATATCGCCAAATCCGGCAAATTCGCGATCGCCACTTTGCGATCTCAACACGTACACCTGGCGGGTGGGCAAGTCGTCGTGGCGCTGTACCCCACTTCGATCCACGCCAGCGCGACGCAGCACCTCGACCAATTGATTGCCGGGTTTGTCTTTTCCCACGCAACCGACAAATCCAGCCGATGTCCCGAGTTTGACCAATCCACAGGCAACATTGGCAGGCGCGCCACCGGGATAGGGCGTCCACGATTCGACGCGATCGAGGGGTTGTCCCAATTGGTCTGCCAAGCAATCGAATAAGATTTCGCCGAGGCAAAGCACGCGGGAATTCGTCATAGTCAGCCTCTATCATTTTAGCTTCAGACTATCAGAATCGAGCGGTTTTGACGGATAATCTTTGCCCCCTTCACCCCGACGGACGATTCGAGGCGCGATCGCTCGCTTCGAGTTGTGCCTGACGCTCTAGGATCTGGCGCGTCTTGTCAAATCGACGCTGAAACCGGTAGTGTGCTTGGCGATAGAGCTGGCGGGTGCGTTCGAGGTGTCCCTTGGCTCGTCGCAACGGTTCGCCGTCTGGCGCGCGCAGATAGGCTCGAAACGCCCGTCGTTCCGCTACCACCAAACGCTCGCACAATCGCGCGGCTTGCTTGACGGAGGGATCTTGATACACTCGGGCATAAGCACCCCGCCGCCAGTTCAAATAGGCGCGATACAGCGCATCGACGATGACAAACGCCACGAACGCCAGGGGAATCGCAATAATGGTAAATTCAATCGGATTGATTTGCATGACTCGAACAACGACCCGGAGTTAAGCCCGATTCGACTGCCATTCTTATACCATTTTGCGAGGGGATTGGGAGAGGGGATCGCGGGCTGAATCTGGATCGAGTTTGCTTTCGATCGCGATCGCCCCGGTCAATCAGGCGTTATTTTATTGCCCGATCGATGTCTGTTAAATCGATCGGTCAATGGCGTTTAATCGATTTCTGAGAAGGAAGGATGTAGAGATTTCTGTTTTGCCTGAAGGTTAGATCGGCGATTGCTCGATTTTTTCGCGATCGCAATCTATTGAATTTCAGCAATTTGGCTGATGCTATCACCTCAATTGTGGCGATAGACTTAAAAATTGGCAGGAATGTTATCTAGACAACAGACAATTTTGCTTAATTCATAGTAAAAGCAACAAGAGTTAAAACGTTGAAACTTTAAATTATAAAGAAAATATTATGAAACGACGTCAATTTGTCTGGTATACACTGTTTTTCTTGGGCGGATGTACCCTGGCAACGCAGCAAGCAAGCACCGACTCAAATTCTGTCCCTGCTCTCGTTAAACCAGAACAGTTAAATTTCTCTGTTACGGATGTCATTGGTTTAGAAAGATTAGACGAGAATTACGGACAATTTCGAGCGGAACTCTCAGAGGTTTTAGGGATCGAACTCGAATTCTTCCCCGTCGATAATATGTCAGCAGCCGCGTCGGCATTGCAGCTCGATCGCCTCGATTTTGCCCTGACCGGACCGTCGGAGTACGTGGCAATTCGCGCCCGCACCAATGCCATTCCCGTCATCGCGATCGAGCGTCCGAACTATTATTCGGCAATGGTCGTCCCTGCCGATAGCTCCATCGAATCCATTCAAGATTTAAAAGGCAAAACCTTAGCCCTCTCCGATGTCGGTTCCACCAGCGGTCACCTGAGTCCCACCCATATGTTGGTTAAGGCAGGATTAAATCCAAAATCCGATCTCCAAGTTAAAATGTTGGGAGATGAAGGCAGCATTGAAGCGATAAAAACCGGACAAGTCGATGCTTGGGCAGGCTCGGCAGTAGACTACAAGCAATATTTAGAACCGCAAGCCGATCGGTTTAAAATTTTAGCTGAAGGTCCGCCCCTCCCCAATGACGTGTTCGTGGCAAGTTCGAATATGAACCCCGAACTCATCGAATACATTCGATCGCGCGTTCTCGACAACCAAGATCGACTGATCGAGGCGCTCGTGCAGGGAGAAGCAACGCAAAAGTATAAAGGCGCTCGCCTGTTAAGCGCTCAAGATTCCGACTACGACATGATTCGCGAAGTCTACCGCGCCATCGGTCAAGGGGATTTTCTCGACAACAATGGATAGCGCATGTTTAATGTCTCCATAAAAGCGACCGCTCGCCGGCTCGTTCGACCCAACCGCCACTCCCAAAGCATCTTTAGCTGGCTCGATCGCCTCAGCATTGCCAGAAAAATCGGCTATGGCTATTCCCTGGCAATCGGGATCGCCGTTTTGGGCACGTCGGCGGGGTTAGCGGTGGGCGATTACTATCAAAATCAGGCGCGCCAGCAACTCGATATCGCCGACAAACAACAATACCTGATTATCGAACTCGAAAATGCGGCTAACGCCGTGCGGTTGCATCCCCAGCGACTGGTTGGCGTTTTGGGAGATTCGATTTGGTTCGACTACGAAAGCGCGCGATTTCTCAACGACGTCAACCGCATCAATGACATCATCGACGAATTCGAAGCGTTTGCAGATCGCCATACTTGGCATTTAGCGATCGATGCCACAGAAATTCAAACCTTGCTCGAAGATTATCAAACGAATACTCAAGCGCACGCCGAATTTATGCGATCGCTCTGGCAACAACTGGATCCGCCCCAGTTGACAACCGACGAAATTCCCGCCGCCCAACAGCAAATTTTAGAGGCGCTCTCCCAAAACCGCGCCAATCGGATCGACGTTAAATACGATCGCCTGCTCGAGACGCTGATGCGATTTAAAGCCGCCTCCGAACGCCAGAAAAACCGCGCCAACCATCGGCTGTACGACGCCGAACGACTGCGCCGCAAAATTATCCTCTCCAGTATCGCCCTCTCCGTGGCGATCGCCGTAACCCTAGCCCTGCTGACCACCCGAGCGATCGCCCGCCCGATCGAACGAGTCGATCTCGTGGCGCAAGAGGCGGTCAACACCTCGAACTTCGACTTGCGCGCTACCGAGGGATCCCGCGACGAGGTCGGCTCCCTGGCGCGATCGCTCAACCGCCTGATTGAATGGGTGGGACACTATACCGCCGAACTGCAAGATGCCAAATCCAGCGCCGACGCCGCCAACCAAGCCAAAAGCGAATTTCTCGCCAACATGAGCCACGAGTTGCGCACCCCCCTCAACGGCATTTTAGGCTACGCGCAAATCCTCGAACGGGACAAAACCCTCACCTCCGGGCAACACCACAGCATCGGGATCGTCCACCAATGCGGCACGCACCTGCTCACGCTGATTAACGACGTGCTGGATCTGTCTAAAATCGAAGCGCGGAAAATGGAATTGCACCCCAGCGATATCCGCCTGCCATTTTTCTTGCAAAGCGTGGGGGAGATGTGTCGGATCCGCGCCGAACAAAAAGGGATATCTTGGCACTATCACCCCGATCCCGACCTGCCCGAATACATTCGCATCGACGAAAAACGATTGCGCCAGGTGTTGGTCAATTTATTGGGCAACGCCATTAAGTTTACCGATACCGGCGGCGTCACGTTGAGCGCCAGCGTGGTACATTCGAGTCAAGCCGCCGAGGGATCCTCGCCGAATGAACGTACGATTCGATTTCACATTAAAGATACCGGGGTTGGCATGAGTCCCGAGCAAGTCGAAACGATCTTTTTGCCCTTCGAGCAAGTCGGCGATACCGACCGCCAGTCGGAAGGAACGGGTTTGGGATTGGCAATTAGCCAAAAGTTCGTGCAGATGATGGGCAGCAGCATTCAGGTGCAAAGCCAGCCGGAGATCGGCAGCGAGTTTTGGTTCGATTTAAGCGTGCAAGAAGCCGATTCTGCGACTTCGGAAGCGCGAGAACGCAACTTTCAGGCGATCGCGGGGGTTAAAGATAAACGCCCGACCGTTTTGGTCGCCGACGACAAGTGGGAAAATCGCTCGATTCTCGTCAGCATTCTCGAACCGCTCGGCTTTCAACTCATTCAAGCGGCGGATGGCAAAGAAGCCTTGGAAAAAGCCCTTCAGTTCAAGCCCGATTTGATAATTGCCGATTTAATCATGCCGGTGGTGAATGGGTTGGAAATGATGGAGCAAGTGCGGGCGCATCCCGAGTTGAAATCGATTAAAATTATTGCATCGTCTGCCAGTGCCTTCGATCGCGATCGCGATAAAAGTTGGGAAGCCGGGAGCGACGACTTTTTACCCAAACCCGTCCAAGCCACCGTGTTGCTCGAACAGTTACAAACCCTGCTGGATCTCGAATGGATTTACGAAGCACCGCAAGCGGCGAGCGTCGAACCAGCGGCGGCGGATCGGGACGACCCAGAGGCGATCGCGTCGGTGCAACCCCCTCCGCTCGGCGAACTGCAAGCCCTCTACGAAATGGCAATGCGCGGTCACATCAAAGGCATTCAAAAACAGGCGAAACATCTCGAAAGCGACGGTCAATTCGTTCCTTTTGCCCGACACATCGCGACCCTCGCCAGGGAATTTCGCGAAAGAGAGCTATTGCAGTTCGTCAGTCAATATATCGAGCAGGATACATGATTGCCCAACATCGAGAACAAAGCGTTATCTTAATCATTGACGATAACCTGACCAATCTCGAAGTTCTGTTTCAATTTTTAGACGAATCTAACTTTGAAGTCTGGGTGGCGCGCACGGGCGAAAGTGGCATTCGCAAAGCACAATACGACGCCCCCGACTTAATTTTGCTCGACGTGATGATGCCGGGACTCGACGGGTTCGAGACGTGTCGGTTGCTCAAGGACAATCCCAAAACCTGCGATATTCCGATTATTTTTATGACGGCGCTCTCCGATACCGTCGATAAGGTGCGAGGGTTATCTTTAGGGGCAGTCGATTATATTGTCAAGCCATTTCAATATGAAGAAGTGCTGGCACGAGTCAAACTGCATTTGCGATTGCGATTGTTGACGCAAAGTTTGCAGCAAGAAGTCCAACAGCGCACCGAAGCACAAGCCGAATTGCAACAACTCGCCGCCGAACTGGAACAGCGGGTAGACCAACGCACCCTAGAGTTGCGAACGGCATTACGCGATCTACAAAAAACTCAAGCCGAATTGCTGCAACAAGAAGAAAAGTTGCGCTACGATGCCTTTCACGATTCGCTGACCGATTTGCCCAATCGCGCCTGGTTTATGGAACGGTTGCAACACGCGGTTCAAGTGGCGGCTGGAAGCTGCGATTATTTGTACGCCGTGCTGTTTGTGGATCTCGATCGCTTCAAAGTGGTCAACGACAGCCTCGGACATTTAGTAGGCGATCGCCTGTTGCAAAGCGTGGCGCGGCGGTTGCAATCGGCGTTATCCCCAAAAGGGGCGATCGCGCGGTTTGGGGGGGACGAATTCATTATCCTGCTCGAAAATATCGACGACCCGAACGACGCCACGCAAGTTGCCGAAACCATTCAAGCTCAATTTCGCACCCCCTTTCGCATCGGCGACTACGAATTATTTGCCGGGGCGAGTATTGGCATTACCCTGAGTACGATGGGATACCAGCAACCCGAAACCGTGCTGCGGGATGCCGACGTGGCGCTGTATCACGCCAAACAAGCGGGGAAGGGGCGTTGCTCGACCGTCAACAGCACCATGCAAACCCAGGCGGTCTGTCGCTTGCAATTCGAGAACGACCTGCGCCGGGGGATCGAGCGAGAAGAGTTTTACTTGCAATACCAGCCGATTGTGGCGTTTTCCACCGGACAGTTGAAGGGGTTTGAGGCACTGGTGCGGTGGAACCATCCCGAACGGGGAAAAATTTCTCCGGCTGAGTTTATTCCCGTGGCGGAAGAAACCGGAGCGATCGAACCGCTGGGATGGTGGATTTTCCATCAGGCTTGCACCCAACTGGCGCAATGGCAGCAGCAATTTTCCCACGCCATTCCCCTGACGATGAACGTCAATTTTTCCCCCTTGCAATTGAAGCAGGCGGATCTGAGCGATCGCGTCGATACCATTTTGCGCCAAACGGGGATTCGCGGCAGTTGGTTGAAGCTCGAAATTACCGAGAGTTGCCTGCTCGAAGCAGCCATTGCCGAAGAATCGACCTTCAATCGCCTTAAATCCACTGGAATTCAGTTGTGCGTGGACGATTTTGGCACGGGATATTCGTCGCTGTCTCGCCTGCACGAGTTTCCCGTCGATACGTTAAAAATCGATCGCACCTTTGTCTCGCGGTTGGACGATCGCTCTAGCAATGTCGAAATGGTTCGCACGATTGTGGCGTTGGCGCACGCCGTCGAGATGGATGTGGTGGCTGAAGGGATTGAAACGCTGTCTCAGTTGGAGAAATTGCAAGAACTCGGCTGCGAACTCGGACAGGGCTATTTCTTTTCGCCTCCCCTCGATGCACGGGCGGCGTCCCAGTTGCTGCGCGAACGACAGCGGTTCGAGACGCATCCATTGCGCGATCGGATGAGATGTCACTGATACCTCGCTAAAATTGGAGAGAACTGAGGACTCCAATCATCTTTAATCAATGGCAGCTAAAAAGAAAAAGAAAAAAGCAACCACGCCCAAAGCGACTGCACGACCCGATTCGCCCGAAACGACGCCCGAAGCCCCCCAACCGCCTGAAGTTGCTGCCGACCCTCCGCGTCAGCCTAAACCTCCGGCAAAACCGAAGCCGCCAGAACCTCCTAAATCCGAAACTGCTACCGAGTGCGATGGGTACAGCGTCGGACAAACGATTCGGCTGCCCTATTCGGGAGACGAGGTGACGCTGTCGGGTTTCTATCAAGAATCTGGCTCGGGTGAGTGGATGGCGACGTTTGAGGGGGGTGCGGTTCGAGTTAAAGCGATCGCGTCTCCTTCGTCCATCGTGCAAGCGTATGGGGAAAGTTAGATAATCGTCTATTTTAGAGGCGATCGCTCCCTCGAACTCGATCGGTTCGGTACGGTCGGGTTCGGGGTCGAATCTGAAATTGAAATAACGTTCGTATTAAAATTCGGCTAAATTGCGATCGTCATCTACACAAGCTGCAATCTGTTCTGGCGATAAATCGGGGACATTCTCCAAAATCGTCTCTTGATGGCGTCCTGCGGCTCAATAACCTCAGATTAGACTGATCGGAATTCGCGTTCCTTGAATTTTAGGTTTGCCATGCAGAACTTCTGGCGTACTGATGATATATATAGTTTATCCAATTAACGGTCATCGTTGCGCGATTTCTTGCGATTGTTTTTCTGTGTCTCTGGGGTTCCTTTTATTGGATTTCTATAGCAGCGAGCGCTCGTGTATTAACCATCCAACCGGATCGAGTCATTGGGTAGGGGCGGTTCGCGAACCGCCCGTACGCGGTGCAGATCCATAGGGCACCGTCGCCATGGAGTCAAATTGCCGGAACACACCACCTCGCTGTAAATAGCCAAGAGCGCATTGCTATAATTATTGGATTTCTAACGTTGGATATTTGTTGGGTTTCGTGCCTCAACCCAACCTACGGTTATGACAGTAATTGAGGATATTTATAGATGGGTACGGAGCATTTTGACCCCCAACAATTGCGCCACCACGGGCAAAACTCGATCGCCTCTTTCCGATTCCACCCTAACCTCAGATTGCTGCTTTTTCGCCGTTCCCCGGTTGGCGCGTTCTAACATTTGACGGCGTTCGGGAGCCGAAAACGTGGAAAACGTGCGACGCAATAAGGGCAATAGCGCCATTAATACCGCTTCCGACAAGGACATCAACCAATCGTCAATCACTTGCCAAAGGCGATCGTCGTACAATAATAATAATCCGCTCCCCTTGAGAAAGCCTTCTACCCACGCCGCTGCCTGTGACGGTTCGTTCGCCGTGGAGAGCGCCAATCCCATCCGTCGCGCCGCTTCGTCCGCCTCGAGAATCCCCCCGTCGAGCAACAGCCGACAGCAGCGACCGGCTAGCAATCCGTGCAACCCCTGCTGGTTTTGCATCTGTTGCAAGACAGCGTACCAGCGATCGCGGTATTCTGGGTTTTGTAATAGCGCGATCGCTCCGTGAACCTGCATGAGGCAATCGTCCATCGCCGCTGCGGCATCGTCGTTGAGTGCGTGACACGCACCGGGGAGACCGATGCAAATGCGTACCACTAACCCGTCTACCACCCCCGACACCATGACCGTATCGGTTTGGCGCACGTTTCCGTAACGCAGGCTGCGCGCGAGGGGAGGTAACGCCGCCATTAAATCGACGACATCGCGGGTCACCGCCGCCATTGCCTGTAATTGTGCCATCATGGGAGCGATCGCGTCGGGGAGTTCCGACAGCAGCACCCGATTGAGCAAGTCGGTCAGCTCCGGCAGTTCCGAGGCGCGGTTGGCGGCATCTCGCGCGTAGTGGGTGGCGGCTTCGAGTAAGGTATTGCCCCAAATGGCGGCTTCAATCAGCAACACCTCGAATTCCGGGTGCCATTGCAATTGCCAGCCTTCTTTAAACGTGCCAATTCCCCGCGTCTGCTGCGGTTTTCCCCACGGAATTCCCAACAGTCGCAGTCGGTGCAACAGATAGCTGCGCTCTAAGTCCGTGGGTTTGCGCAGGTCGAGGGTAATGGTTTTCTCCGTGGGTTCGGCTTTGAGGCGCAATCGCTTTTGCTGCTGCTGCACGTCCGTTTGCAACGGCACCATTGGCGTTTCGGCGGGAACTTCTCCGAGGCGATCGCCGACGATCAGTTGGTCGCGAATCAATGCCATCGGTGCGTCGCTGCCGAAGCACATCACTGTTTGCGCGGCTTCGTTGAGGTCGGCTAAACTGGGAGCGGGACGATCGCGCAGGGCAGCCAGGGACCCCGCCAATCGCACCGCTTCGATAACGCTGGCGGAGGAGGCGTCGAGATCTTCGTTCCTCAGCAGTTGCGCCACCCGCGTCAGCCAACGGATGGCAATGGCTTCCTCTCCGTCGCACTCGCGCATCTCCCACAAGTGCGCGTACCACCCCGGCGATTCGATTCCGGCACCGTAACCGCTACTGGCGGCTAGGCGTCCGTAAGTCCACGGCACCCAGGTTGCGTTAACTTTGGTTTTGGGCAATCCTTTTAATAAGGCGCGATCGTGTTTGACTAGGGGCATTTGAGCCAGTGCTGGTGCGTGCCATGCCCCGCAAACGACCGCCGGGCGATCGTATCCTTGTTTGATGGCATGGCGGATGGTTTGGCGCATATAGGCTTCTCGCTGCGCCTCGAGTGCTGGCGGTTCGGTGTCGAGTTCTTGGCGCACGGCACTCATGGCTTCGAGGATGGCTTCAAAGATGTCTGCGCCATCGCGCCGTTGTTCGACCATTTGCTCCCACCACCGCTCGCCATCGCTGTATCCCGCTGCTTCTGCTAGCTGTCCCAAGGGGTCGAAGTGCAATCGGTCGGTGGACTCTTGGCAGGGTTCGACCGCCAAACGGTGGGTTTGAGGCAAGTCCATGAATTGCACGGGGATGTTGCGGGTTAAGCCGTAGCGCAAGGCTTGCCATTCGGGGGAGAAGGCGGCGTAGGGATAGTAAACCGATCGCTGGGGGCGATCGCGATCGTACACCAATAATGCCACGGGCGGCGACATTTCGGGATGTGCCAGCAGGGGAATCGCTTCATCCGCATCGGGGGGTCCTTCGACTAAAATAATATCCGGCTGCCATTGGTCGAAGGCGTGCAGCAGAGTGCGAGCGGAACCGGGACCGTGATGCCGAATGCCGAAGATACGAGGTGGCATGGCGGATCAACCTTCTTTTTCACGATACAGGCGCGTCATCTGGGCTTGCATGTGACGGCGAACCCCTTGAAAGCATTGTTCCACATAATCGCGATCGCTGGCGGCTTTGCGACCGTAGTGTTTGAATCGAATTGGAGGACACGCGCGCACGTGAATGTGGGTGGGAAGCGGGATATTCGGCACCGGACCGAAGGTCAATCCCCAGGGAAATCCCAGGTAGATTGGGAACACTTCTGGATCGAGATCGAACAACCACGGCATTCCCCATTCTTCGTGCAGGAACTTGACAAGATCGTAGCAATCTGTCAGGACAATGAGAGTATCGTGCGCGCCGTAGGAAATTATCGGTACGATGGGGACGCCTGTCCGCAACGCCAATTTAATAAATCCCCGCCGTCCGGCAAAATAAATGCGATCGCGCCAATGATGGGGACGGTACACGTCTTGCGCGCCACCGGGATAGACGAGGACGCTGGCTCCCTGACGAAAGGCTGCCAACGCCATCTTCGGATGCGCTCGCACCGCTCCCAAACGGGTGACAAATCTTGCCGTGCGGGAATAGCCGTGCCAGACGTTGGGATGCATTAATCCGTAAACGGGGCGATCGCTGCCGAAGCGACGAAACCAATCATACATCGTCACGGTCATGTCGGGGGCGGCTAAGCCACCGTTGTGGGAACCGACGAATAACACGGGATCCTCGGGAACGTGTTCCCAACCGTCGCTGCTGGCGCGGAAATAGTAGCGGTAAAACCACTCCCAAACTGGCATTATAGAAGCGATCGCCTTTGGATCTCTCGCCTCTAGCGACCAACCGTCGTAACGGCGCGAATGTTTTGACATTGGCTAAAACGAAAATCTCATGTGAATGCGGGGATTGAGCTTCTCATCCACCGGTTCGCCATTTTGGAAGTGCTGTTCGACGATTTTCGGCACGTCTTCTGGCGAGACGCGATAATACCACGTTTCGTCCGGCGTCACCCGCACGGTGGGTCCGCAGCTACACTGTCCCATGCACCCGCTAGGTTTCACCGCCACGCCGTGGGTATCGGCATTTTGAAAGGCTTCGAGAACTTTTGGCGACCCGTTGCGAGTACAGGAGCGATGCTGGCAGATATAGACGCATCGTTCTTCCTCGTCGGGGTTCGGTGTCGAGCGATCGGCATCTACCATAATTAAAATAACTCAACAATTCGTCACACTTCTCATCTTATCGAAATCGACCGCAGCATCGGGGAACGCACAGAGGTATGATAGCCACCAGACCCGAAGGAGGAACGATTGCCCAGTATGCCCAAAACCGTGGCAGAGATCATGAGTCGCGACCCGATTGTGGTGCGACCGGAAACCCCTTTGTCGGAAGCGATTAAACTTCTGGCAGAAAACCGCATTGGCGGTCTACCGGTGGTTAACGACGCCGGAAAGCCGATTGGCATTATTTCCGAAACCGATTTAACCTGGCAGGAAACTGGCGTGACGCCACCGGCTTATATCATGTTGCTCGATAGCATCATTTATTTGGAAAATCCGGCGCGCTACGAACGGGAATTGCACAAGGCGCTCGGACAAACGGTTGGCGAAGTCATGTCGGAGAAACCGGTAACCATCAAACCGGAGAAAACCGTTCCGGAAGCCGCTCGCTTGATGAACCAGCGCAATATCAATCGCTTACCGGTGGTGGATGAGGACGGGAAACCGATCGGCGTTCTCACTCGCGGCGATATCGTGCGTGCCATGGCAACCAGCGAAGAGTAAGGCGAATGGCAGTTTGCATTTTTGTCAATTCTTTTATTCAAAACACGATCGTTTTTAACAAAATTTCTCACTTATGAATGTGACTCCCGAATCGGTCAGACAACTGGTCAATTCAGACGATTACGGCGATCGCTTGCGCGGTGTCAATCAGGTTGAATACCTCGACGACGCGATCGCGTACGAAATTCTCCAACCCGCCATTGCCGATAGCAATCCCCGCGTGCGGTACGCTGCGGTGAGCAAGCTCGCCAATTTGGGTCGGCAAGACCCCTCAACTGCGCTAACCGTGCTGCGAGATTGCCTGCACAACGATCCCGAACCGGATGTCAAAGCCGCCGCCGCCGACGCGATCGGAGCATTGCACTTAACCGACGCCTTTGAAGACTTGCAACAAGTCTATCGCGAAACCTCTGAATGGCTGATCGAGTTTAGCATTATCGCCACCCTCGGCGAAATGGGCGATCCCCGTGCCTTCGACCTGCTCTCCGACGCCCTGGGGAATGAGAACGAGCTGATGCGAATGACGGCAATTGGTGCTTTGGGCGAACTTGCCGACGAACGTGCCGTCCCTTTGCTGATTCCCTTTGCCACCGATCCCGATTGGCAAACCCGCTACCGCGTCGCTCAAGCCTTGGGACGCATTGGCACGGATGAGGGCAAATCCACTTTGGAGCAGTTGGCAAATGATGAGGTCGAACCCGTGGCGCAGGAGGCAAAACATCATTTGGGATAGCAATACTGCCGCATCGCTCGATTGTAACCCGCTCCCGCTCGCACAACCGTCAAATTCAACACCGACACGCGCGCAAACCTCGCGCCTATGATGGTCTAGACTGCTTTCATTCATTCTAGTTAACCCCCAAGTCCCATGTTGAAAGAACGCGAATATTTGCAAAAAGCCGAAGCCACGCGAGTTCGAGTCCTCAGCGAAGCACTCCCCTATATCCAGCAATTCGCAGGTCGAACCGTCGTCGTTAAGTACGGCGGTGCGGCGATGAAAGATAGCACCCTCAAAGATAAGGTGATCCGCGACGTGGTCTTTCTCGCTTGCGTGGGATTGCGACCCGTGGTGGTTCACGGCGGCGGTCCGGAAATCAATACTTGGTTGGGAAAATTGGGGATTGCGCCGCAATTTAAAGACGGGTTGCGGGTCACCGACGCGCCGACGATGGATGTGGTGGAAATGGTACTCGTCGGTCGGGTGAATAAAGAGATTGTCTCGCTGATCAACCAAGCCGGTGGCGCGGCGGTGGGACTGTGCGGCAAAGATGCTAATTTAATTCGAGCGCGTCCTCAAGGTCAAGAGGGAATCGGCTTCGTGGGAGAGGTCAATGCGGTCGATATCGACCTGTTAGAGTCGTTGGTCAACAATCGCTATATTCCAGTCGTCTCTAGCGTGGCGTCCGACGAAACCGGTCAAGCCTATAATATCAACGCCGATACGGTGGCGGGCGAAATTGCGGCGGCGTTGGGAGCGGAAAAGTTAATTCTCCTGACCGATACGGCGGGAATCCTGCGGGATTACAAAGACCCGTCTACGCTGATTCCCAAGGTGGATATCCAACAGGCGCGGGGGTTAATCGACGAAGGGGTGGTCGCTGGCGGCATGATTCCGAAGGTGAATTGCTGCGTGCGATCGCTCGCGCAAGGGGTGCGAGCCGCTCACATTATCGACGGTCGCATTCCTCACGCGCTATTGCTCGAAATTTTCACCGATACCGGAATTGGGTCTATGATTGTGGCGTCGGAATTCATGAAATAAGCGATCGCCTGCGATGCCCAATTATACTGCCACAGCCGCCGCTATGCTGCGAGAGGCGAGAACCCGAGAAACGGCGCTGACCCTGCGCCACCCCACCTGTCGCGCTCAGTTTTGGCTGCACCCCCAACCGACGGCGAAGGTTTGCCTGTTCTTCCACGGCTTCACCGCCGCTCCCTATCAGTTCATTCCCATGGGCGAGGCGCTGTCTCGGGAAGGGTATAATGTCCTGGTGCCGCTAATGCCGGGACACGGACGGGCGGGAGATTGGGGACCGGATCGCCCTCCACCGCTGCCGACGGAGATCGACACCTATCGGGAGTTTGCCCGTCAGTGGTTGGAATACGCTCGCGCGTTGGGCGACGAAGTGGTGGTCGGCGGAATTTCGGGCGGCGGCACGGTGGCGGCGTGGCTGGCGCTGGAGTATGCGTCGCAGGTGGATCGGGCGTTGCTGTTTGCGCCGTATCTGAGCGGGAGCAGCGCGGTGGTGGACTTGCTGGTCGAGCATATCGATCTGTATTTTGCTTGGCAGGGGGATGGCGATCGCGAGAGTTTGGCGTATCCTGGCTTTTATATGCCAGCGTTGCGGACGATGCTCGATTTGGGGGGGGAGGTGTTGCAGATGGCGCGCAAACCTCCAGTTGCCCCAATGTTCGTGATTTCTAGCGAGAGCGATCGCGCGGTGGACAATCGGGATCACGTTAAATTATTCGAGTTAGCCTTGCAGCACGCGCCGCAGAGTTGGTATCACTGTTTCGATCGCGTTATGGATATTCCCCATACAATGATGACGCGGGAGGAGGGGAACCGATACGAATACTTACTAATTGCCATGACTCGGGCTTACATTCAAAGCGATCTGAGTTGGGATGAGGTACGCGACATCGCCTATCGCATGACTCAAGGGAAAACGTTCAACCAAGCCGCCCGGGAGTTAAAATTAATCCATCTGGCGTCTGCGGATATGCCCGCGATGATGACGATGGTGGACAAGCGGGCGATCGTGGAACAGCGCAATCCCAGTTGGCGCAGGCGCTAGCGGCAACCCTTCCCCGGTCGAATCGGTTAATCGTAAATAATTCGGATGCGGCGGCGACGGGGAGAGCGATCGCGATAGTACGACCGTCCCCGATCTCGGCGATAATGGCGATCGCGGGGATAGACGCGAATCGAACGCCGCCGTCGAAGGCGGGGATAGCTGGGATAGACCGGATAGCCGTAGCGCACTCGCGACCCCCGACAGGGACGACCGGTGAGGGTATCGCGCGCGATGGGAGAGGGGATGGGACTGCCGTAGACAATCGTACTGCACGAGGAACGCGGATAATTGTAATGGCGGTAACGGGTTTCGCGCTCGATGACGATCGCTTGTGCGGTCGCCGGAACGATGGCACTACTCCAAATGACTGTCGGGGCGATCGCCAATGCTAGGATTGGGAACGAACGCCATCCTGGTAATGACTCGAACATGACGAATCCTCCGATAAGTGGGGTTAAACGCGAGACGCGATCGCCAACTGCTCTACGATTCCAAACAGGAGGGAAGAATCCGGAGCTGGCTTCGGTAAAATTGAGACGTTTGCGGTTCGATTAGCCAGACGCGATCCCGGCTCGATTCGGTTCCCTCAAAGGCGATCGCGATCGCAAACAGCCAGCGAGTTCGATAGAAATTGTGGATTCGGAAACCTTAGACATCGTTAACCAAGCGTATCGAGACGGACGCAGTGCATTCGAGTGCGGTCAGTATCGCCAAGCCGCCAACCATCTGGCGAAAGCCAGCGCCTTAGTCAAGCGCAACTCCCGACTCGGCGGCGAAATTCAAATTTGGCTGGTCACCGCCTATCAAGCCGTGGGAGACCGCGACAAAGCGATCGAACTTTGCGCTCAATTGCGCCGTCACCCCGACCCCGAAACCAGCAAGCAAGGGCGTCGCTTGCTCTATATTTTAGAAGCGCCGCAATTGCAAGCGCGTCCCGAATGGCTGGTCGAGATTCCCGATTTAACCGCACTCGACGACAGCGGCGACCGATTCCGTCAAGGGGACGCCGATATTCGCCAACAGCGAACCAAACGCCGCCGCACCCAACCGGAACCCCCACCCCTCGACCCCAGCCAAATCAATACGGGGGACAACCGATTTATCTGGGTGGCACTCGGGGCGATCGTGCTAGTGTTGGGAGGATTGGCATGGTTGAGTTAGCGATCGCGATCCCGCAGCGCTGCGTTAAAATACGATCCGGACTGGCATTGCGCACGCAGGCGGCATGATCGATACCCTACAAACCCAACTTTACCAACTCCAACAATTTGCCGATCGCCTAGTAGACGCGCAACTGGCACATTTGAGCTGGGTCAGCGTCGGCATCATTTTCGCCGCCGGACTGCTCACCAGCCTGACCCCGTGTATGCTCTCGATGCTGCCGATTACCATTGGCTACATCGGCGGCTACGAAACCAAAAACCGCGCCACGGCTGCGGCTCAGTCGAGTTGGTTTGCGCTGGGATTGGCAACGACCCTAGCGGGATTGGGAATTCTCGCCGCTGTGGTCGGCAAAGTTTACGGGCAAATCGGCATCGGCTTACCCGTTATCGTCAGCCTGATTGCCATTCTCATGGGGTTGAACCTACTCGAACTCGTCCCCTTGCGATTGCCCTCACTGGGTAGCGGAACCGATTGGATTTCCCCCAACTTACCCGACGCCGCGCGATCGTACTTGCTGGGACTGACCTTCGGACTGGTTGCCTCACCGTGCAGTACCCCGGTCTTAGCCACCATTTTGGCATGGATTTCCACCACCGGCGATCCCGTGTTGGGCAGTGCGCTATTGCTAGCGTACACCACCGGATACGTCGCGCCCCTCGTCCTGGCGGGAACCTTTACCGCGACCATTAAGAAACTCCTAGAACTGCGTCGGTGGTCGGGTTGGATTACTCCCGTAAGCGGCGCGCTCTTAGTCGGGTTTGGCGTCTTTTCGCTTCTGTTTCGCTTGGTTCCGGCAGCTTAAACGAAAAAAATTGCAATGGCTTTTAACGACTTTACCCTTTCCAACGTTTGGCTATCTCCGTGGCGCTGGTTTCGGCGGGAACTGTTGCCGATTCTCGCCGACTTGCGGTTGGCGATCGTTCTGCTCTTGGCGATCGCCGTTTTTAGCATCGCCGGAACGGTTCTCGAACAGGGACAATCCCTCTCATTTTACCAACAAAACTATCCCGAAGATCCGGCACTGTTCGGCTTTTTAAGCTGGAAAGTCATCGTGGCGTTGGGGTTAGACCATGTCTATCGCACCTGGTGGTTTCTCTCCCTCTTGGTACTCTTCGGCTCCAGCTTGACCGCCTGTACCTTCACCCGACAGCTCCCCGCACTGAAAGCCGCACGGGGATGGAAATTTTACACCCAACCCCGCCAGTTCCAGAAACTCGCCCTCAGCGCCGAATTAGAGAGCGGAACTCTCAATACGTTAGAATCACAGTTGCAGCAGCGGCGGTATCGAGTCTTTCGGGAGGGAAATTCCCTGTACGCCCGTAAAGGCATTGTCGGACGCATTGGACCGATTGTCGTCCACGCCAGTATGCTAATTATCCTCGCCGGTGCGATTTGGGGATCGATGGCGGGATTGGTGGCGCAGCAAATGGTTCCCAGCGGGAAAACCTTTCAAGTCAATAACGTGATTGAGGCGGGAGCGCTGGCGTCGCCGGATATCTTCGACGATTGGTCGGTGAAAGTCAACCGATTTTGGATCGACTACACCCCCGAAGGGGATATCGACCAATTTTATTCCGATTTGTCGGTTCTCGACGATCGCGGCGAGGAGGTCAAGCGCAAAACCATCCGCGTCAACGACCCGCTCCGCTATGGCGGCGTCACCCTCTATCAAACGGATTGGGGAATTTCGGGGATTCGAGTGCAAATTAACAATAGCCCCATTTTCCAGTTACCGATGGCAAAATTGGATACTGGCGGAAACGGGGATTTGTGGGGAACCTGGATTCCCACCAAACCGGACATGAGCGATGGCGTGTCCCTGATTACGCGGGATTTGCAAGGGACGCTCCTGATTTACGACAATAACGGCGATTTGGTGACGACGACCCGCACCGGACTGAATGCGGACGTCAACGGGGTGACCCTGAAGGTGAAGGGGTTAATCGGTTCGACGGGATTACAAATTAAATCCGATCCGGGCATTCCTTTGGTTTACCTGGGATTTGGCTTGTTAATGATAAGCGTACTGATGAGTTATGTATCTCACTCGCAGATTTGGGCGTTAGAAACCAACGGTCAGTTTTACGTGGGCGGTCGAACCAATCGCGCTCAAGTTGCCTTCGAGCGGGAGTTAACGGGGATTTTGGATCGGTTGTCGCCGTCGGAGTCAGCGGATGCGAGTGCGAGTCCCGCCTCGGTTTCGCAATAAGTGTTGTTTGAGTCAGAATTGACTGGACTTTACCTCGCCCGTTCGATCGCAACGACGATCGCCCCGAGTCCCAATAGCACCCACGTCAGCCAATCGCCCCACCGCACGTAAAGCGATCGCGTGTCGCGCCAATACACCGTTCCCGCGTGGGTTTCGTAGGTGTTAATCCCCGACTTCCACCGGGTGCGACCGTGGGGATCGACAATCGCCGAATAGCCGGTATTGGTGGCGCGAACTGCCCAGCGATCCGTTTCGATGGCGCGCATCACGTCCTGAGCGTGGTGTTGGGCGGGCATGGATTCGGCATAATGGGCATTGTTGGACGCACTCAAAATCAGCCGTCCGCCCCGTGCGGCTTGTCGGCGAAAATGGTAGCTAAATGCCGACTCGTAGCAAATTCCGGCGATCGCGCTTCCGAAGGGCGTCTCGAACGTTTGCTCCGGATTGCCCGCCGCTAAATGGGCATTCAAGGGCGAGAGGCGATCGATAAATCGTCCCAGCAGGTCTTCAAACGGAATGTACTCCCCCAACGGCACTAACTTGACCTTATCGTAACGGCTGAGAATCTCCCCCGTATTGCTGACGGTAAATAAGCTATTGGTATAGCGATCGCCCTTTTGCCCGAACGCGCCCACCCACGCCAGCGCCTCCGAATTCGCGATCGCCCCGTACAAGTGTCCCACCGGATTGCGCCAACTGTAGCGACTCGCCTCGCGCCACAACACCGGAATGGCAGTCTCGGGCATCAAAATCGCCTCTACCCCCCGCTCGCTCAGGGTTTCGTACCCCGTGGCGTACCCGTCCAACGCCTGGCGCCGTCCCTCGGAATACAGTTTGATCTCGTTGGGAATATTTCCCTGAATAATGCCCACCCGCAGCGCCGAGTTCTGCGAATCTGCCAGGGGACGCGACAGCAGGGCAAATCCGCCTAAATGGAATCCCAACAGCAATAACACGGCGATCGCAAAGTGTCGCCGTCGAGCCAGCGGACGGACTGCCAGCACCGCTTCTGCCAAGACTCCATTCACCGCGACCAGGGCGAGCGTCACCGCCGTCGGACCCGACAGTTGTCCCAAATGCAGGATCGCCAAATTGTGGGGACTCTGGGTATACGACAGCGACGTCCACCACAGGGGCGAATAGCTCCACAAGGTTTCCAAACCACACCACAGCACCACTCCCAGCAGCAACCGCTGCCAGGGAGACTGTGCCAGCCGCATCGCCTGCGCCCACGCCACCGGTAACGCCGCTCCCCACAGGGTAATAAAGATCCAACAAAACAGCGCGATCGCCAAACTCGCCCCCCACGGCACCCCCATCCAGGTCATCGGGTGAACCCCGGTAATCCAAAAGAGGGCAACGCCGTGATAGCCCAATCCCCACAATAAGGGAACCAGGCGGCGACGCTCCCGCGCAACGGCGACCCACAACGGCACCAGGGCGATCCACCCCAGCCACCACGCGCCCACGGGTGCCACGGTTGTCCCCATCAGCACGCCACCACCGAGGGATGCGAGGGCGAGAGACAGCGGTGGCGTCAGCTTGAGTGCAATGGGGCGAATGGGCATAGGAGGGGGACGATTCTCTAATTCAGGCGATCCGAACGGGAGCGCGAATTGACGGGGGACTCTTCAGTTGAAACGATCGCTCTCCTGCACCATTGAACCACGACAGCTACAGAGAACGCCGAGCGGAGGCAATTCAATTGGGAATGTTGGGCGATTGTATAATCAACGTACCCGATCGACCCGAGTGTCTGACGGGTTTGGCACAATTGCAATTAGACTCGATGAGATGATTTTATGACCCCCGAGGACAACGAATCCCTCGACCCCGAGCAACAGCAAAGCGTTTGGTCGGATCTGCGCGCGATGCGATTGCTCTCGCACGCCCAAAAAGACATTCGCGGCTTAAGATCGGCTCAGGCGCGGTTGCAGGTTTTTTTAATTCTCAGTACGACTGTTCTCGGCGTCGGGTTGATCGTGGTGGCGACGGTGTTGGCGATAACGTACGCGCAATTGCAGCGAGTTCAACCGCTCCCGAATGCACCGACCTCTGAAGAATCGAGCCGTTAAGACAATGACCCGTCGCCGTAGGAGCGAACAGCCGTTCGCCCGTACAATCGCTGTTGCTTCTTCCTTAATTCCCCTACTCTATGTCCGATTATTCTGACTCTCAAACCAGTATCGTTCCGGTCGATCGCGAGGTGTCCCAGCCAGAAGCGATCGCCTCCAACCGCCAGCACGTCGAACAGTTGGCGCAAGAGTTTTTGGAACTGAAGCTCGAATTTCTGTCCGAATCCGATCGCCAGTTGCAGCAAGTGCGGCAATTGCGCCGTCAGGTGGGCGTGCTGACGTGGATTTTGGGGGCGGCGATCGCGGTGTTGGGTGGCGTGTTTCTGTGGTTGGGGTATACTCTGAAAGTCGAGCAAACTCGTCTGAGCCAACAGGTACAATCGAGTGGCGATCGCCAGGAACTCGCCCAGTTGCAACAGCAGATCGACTCGCTGCGCCGGCAAATCCCCGACAATCTCGACGGCGACTTAGCCGCCAACCGAGATAGACTGGAGGCACTGGAATCTCGGATCGAGGCGATCGCCACGGACGTCCAAACGCGATCGCAAACCCTGGCGGTTTTAACCCGAGCCTTACAGGATTTAATCGAGGTGCAATCTCCCGCTTCGACGGCGACATCGCCAGACCCAGATCCCTCGCGCGATCGCGCCGATGCAGAGGACAATATGACAGATACAGAAGCGGACGAGTCCAACGCCGAGGGCGAGTAATATCGTTTTACGATCGATTGAGTTAGCGGATGCGTGCTGATGGCTGAGGTTTTAAAATTTTTACGATACCTCGTTCCGTTTTTATTAATCCTGTGCGGTTTTTTGGCAGGATTTTACTTTGAAAAACGGGTCCTCATTCGGTTGCGAAAAATTGCCAATCGCACGGGATGGGCGGTTTACGACATTATTTTAAGTTCCCTGCACGGCATTACGCTGCTGTGGTTTGTCATTGCGGGGATCTTCGGCGCGTCGCTGACCCTTCCCCTCAACTCTGCCATCTTGCTGCTGGTGGAAAAGAGCTTGCTGGCGTTGTTGTTGGGATCGGCGACCATTGCGATCGCTCGGTTGGCGGTGGGATTCGTCCGCTTGTACGGCGAACGCGGCGGCGATCCGTCTCCACTGACGTCGCTGTTTGAAAATTTAACCAAACTGGCGATTTACAGTATCGGGATTCTGATTATCTTGCAGTCGGTGGGAATCTCGATTACGCCATTGCTGACCGCGTTGGGAGTGGGCGGCGTTTCCATCGGTTTGGCACTGCAAAATACCCTGTCGAACCTATTTTCCGGCTTGAATATTATCATGTCGAAAAAGGTCAGACCGGGGGATTACATCGAACTCGAAAGTGGCGAAGCAGGGTACGTGACGGACGTGGCATGGCGCTATACAATTGTCGAAGAAATTCCCGCTAACTTAATCGTCGTTCCCAATGCCAAAATTGTCTCGTCTACCTTAAAAAATTACAGCCTTCCCAATAAGGAGATGCTGCTTTTACTGCAAGTGGGCGTCGGTTACGATAGCGATTTAGATCGAGTTGAAGCCGTCACCTTAGAAGTGGCAAAAGAAACCCTGAAGCAAGTTGAAGGTGGCGTTCCGGATTACGAACCATTTATTCGCTATGAAGACTTCGGCTATTTTAGTATTAATTTTACCGTATATTTGCGAATTCGAGAATATTTCGACCATCTCGTTGTTCGACATGAATTTATTAAGCGACTGTACAAGCGCTATCAATTAGAAGGCATCGAAATTCCCTTCCCGATTAAAAGCGTTTACGTACCCAACAAAAAGGACGAAAAATATGATTCCAGGCGAAATTTTAACGCCATCCGGGGAACTCGAACTTAATGCCGATCGCCCGACGATCGCCCTCTCAGTTGCCAATACTGGCGATCGCCCGATTCAAGTCGGCTCTCACTTCCACTTTTACGAAGCCAACGATGCCCTACAATTCGATCGCGATCGCGCCAAGGGAATGCGACTCGATATCCCCGCCGGAACTGCGGTTCGATTCGAGCCGGGAGACGAACGAGAAGTGACCTTAGTTCCCTTCGCCGGACGTCGGGAAGTGTACGGGTTTAACGGTCGCGTTGAAGGCGCGCTTCCCCCGATATCGAGTTAGCCGAGCGATCGCGTGACAGTTTGTTTCCTTAAAAAGGGGCGATCGGGCTGTAGAGATCGCTAGACTCATATCAGTATTTCGTGCAACGACCAACCCGGTATAAAGTTGCCCCCAATCGCCAAGTGGCGGTGATGATTCTTCGGAGTCGAGGGGCGATCGAAACGGAACCCATTCAGGGCATAATAATAAAGCATTGGTTTCGGTAGAGTTCGATCCCATGCCTGAAACAATTGAGGAGGAAATTATTAGTGAAATTGCTATCCAAACGTCATTTCATCGTCCCCATTAGCGCCGCGATCGCCCTCACGATTGCTGGGTGCGGTGCCAATAAAGTCCAACAGTGCAATCAACTGGTTCAGGTCGTCAACGAAGCCGGAACGGCAATCAAACAAGATTTTGCCCCCGTGCAGAATGCCCAACAAGGCAACCCGAGCGAACAAGCGCAGAAATTCGAACAATTGGCAGGTAAACTCGAAACCATTGCTCAAAATATCGAAACTGTAGAATTGCAAGACGAAACCTTGCAAGGGTTTCAGAACAATTTCGCTCAAATCTACCAAAATATGAGCCAAAACTTGCGCCAGATGAGTCAGTCGATGCAGCAAGTGGCGGAAGCGACCAACCAACAGGATTCAGCGGCAGCCAAACAAGCCCTCGAACAGATGAAAGCCGCTGGCGAACAAGCCAAACAAGCCGCCCAAGAATCCGATCGCATCGCCCAAGAAGCCAATACTTACTGTCAGGGAGAGGGTTAAGTTTTACGCGGCGACCTTTTAATATTTCCCTCGATTGGGGGTAGAGGGAAAAACTTGGTCAGCGCTAACCCCCCTGTTTGGCGATCTCGCGGGTTCCGGTTATGCGAACCGCGTGTCCGGCCAACGAGGTTAAACGTCCCCCGAGCGGGTCTGATTCTCGATTTCCCGAGCGCGACTAACCGTAAATGCTCCCATCCGGCATCGTCGCTCCCGTCAGATCCGCTCCCGACAAGTCTACCCCCGCCAGATTCGCACCGAGCAAGTTGGCGCGACTGAGATCGGCGGCGTTGAGGCTGCATCCGCTTAAATTGGCGCGAATCAAACTGGCACCCATTAAATCCGCTCCCCCTAAGTCAACCCCGCTCAAGTTGGCACCGATTAAATCGGCTTTCGTCAGCGAGGCGCGTCGCAAGTTAGCTTTAAATAAATTGGCACCGTGCAAGTCCGTTTCCCTGAGAATCGTACGGGAGAGGTCGGTTTGCAACAGCAGTGCTTCCCGACAATTGGCGTCTTTGAGATCGGCTTGGGACAGATTTGCGCCAATCAGGTCGGTGCGGTACAGGGTTGCGCCGACTAAAATCGCCGTGGTGAGATTGGCTTTGTTGAAGCTGGTTTCGCTCAAGTTGGCTTCAGACAAGTTCGCGGCGCTGAAATTGGAACCGCTGAAATTGGAGCGAGACAGGTTAGCTCCGATCAGGTAAGCTTCGTGAAGGTTTGCTCCGATCAGGTCGATGTCGCACAGGTACGCCGCCTCGAGTTTGACGCGAGTAAAGTTACGATTTCCCGTGGCGTATTGCTTGAGCAGTTCGTCAACGCTATTCATAAGATCGTTAGATCGTTCTAAGTTTTGCACGCTATGAGCCCGAAGCCAACCGATCGCGTCGATGGTTCCCTGTTTCCCCAGATATCGGTCGTTATCCCGATCTACAACGGCGAAACGGATTTACCCGAATTAATTCGATGTTTGCGATCGCAGACGTATCCACCCGATCGCTTCGAGTGTCTGTTAGTCGATAATAACAGCCGCGATCGCACCGCCGAGATCCTCCAAACTGCCTCGCGAGAGGAAAATATAGGCATTCGACCCCTGGCGCAAACCGAGATTCAATCGTCCTATGCCGCGCGCAACAGCGGCATTAAGGCAGCGAAGGGCGAAATCCTGGCATTTACCGACGCCGATTGTCGTCCGCAATCGCAATGGCTCGAACGTCTGGTGCAACCGTTCGCACGGGAGGCGGTGGGACTTGTCGCGGGGGAAATCGTTGCCTTACCCGGAGAGACCCTCCTGGAACGACACGCCGAACGACACGATACCCTGTCCCAGAAATACACCCTGGCGCACCCGTTTTGTCCGTACGGTCAGACGGCGAATCTGGCGGTGCGGCGGTGCATTTTCGATCGCGTCGGGTTGTTCCGTCCCTATTTAACCACGGGCGGCGATGCGGATTTGTGCTGGCGGATCCTGCGACAGACCGATTGGCAACTCGAATTTGCCCCCGAGGCGATCGTCCGACACCGTCACCGTAGCACGTTGAAGCAGTTACGCGGTCAGTGGCGGCGTTACGGTCAGTCGAATCGTTACTTGCATGAGTTGCATGGGGTGAACTTGATGGGCGAGCCGACTCGATGGCAATACTTGCGGCGGATCGCGCGATGGTTGTTGAAAGAGATTCCGAAGACGGGAATCAAGGCGGTTGGGGCAATAGGGCGATCGGACACTCCCACCCCGCAACATCAATTGCTCGACATTCTCGACACGCCGATTGATTTGTTGAATACGATCGCGCGCGCGGAGGGTCAGCAGAACGCAAACTTGTCGGAGCAAGCGCAAAAAATTGAATGGTTGAGTGAGGATCGATGGGAATCTGAGTCATAGAGCCGTGGTTCTCGAGGCGCGCTCAAAAAGGGTGCGTGACGATCCGATCGCCCCGAAAAGCGAACCAGTTGCCACGCACCGAGTTGCACGCATTGCCAATTACAGCACTCGCAACAAGCTGGGAATGCGATCGACAGCCTCTAAGCTGCGAATTTCCTCCAGTGCTTGCCGAAAGTCGCCTTCTCGAACGTCGTGCGTGACAACGACAATTTCGGCTAACGCTTCGTGCATCCCAATTTGCACCACCGATTCCAAACTGACCCCGTGCTTGCCAAAAATCGTGCCGAGATGACCGATGACGCCCGGACTATCTTTCGTCAGAAAACGGGCGTAAAATCGGGTAACGATATCCGCCATCGGCGCGATCGCGCAGTAGTGTTGGTGCGCGCAACTGAGCAGGGGATGGGGAATCGGTTCGGTTTCGGTCTTGAGAATGGCTGCGATATTAATAATGTCGGAGACAACAGCACTGGCGGTAGGACCGGCACCCGCACCGGGACCGAAAAACATCACCTGTCCGATGGGGTCCCCTTCGACCAAAACGGCGTTATACACCTCGTTAATATTGGCGAGGGGATGCGATTCGGGAACCAGGGTGGGGTGAACCCGCACCTGCAAGCGATCGCTCGATTCGTTCTCCGTCCGCGCAATTGCCAAGAGTTTAATCGTAAATCCCAAATCGTCGGCGTAGGTAATATCCGCCGCACTCACCTGACGGATACCTTCGCAATGCACCTCTTGCAAGTCGATGCGACCGCCAAACGCTAAAGACGCGAGGATGGCAATTTTATCCGCCGCGTCAAAACCGTCTACATCGGCGGTGGGGTCGGCTTCGGCGTAACCGAGTTTTTGCGCTTCGGCGAGGACTTCGTCGAAACTCGCCCCTTCCGATTGCATGTGGGTGAGAATGTAGTTGGTCGTCCCGTTGACGATTCCGGTGACGGCTTGGATGCGGTTGACCCCTAATGCCGTTTTCAGGGGTTGAATCACCGGAATTCCGCCACCGACCGCTGCTTCGAGCATGACGTAAACGCCTTTTTCGTTGGCGGCGGTAAAGATTTCGTCGCCGTAGCGGGAGATGACCGCTTTATTGGCGGTGACCACGTGTTTGCCAGTTTCGATCGCCTTGAGGATGAGCGATCGCGCGGGTTCGAGTCCGCCGAGCAATTCGACGATAATGTCGATCTCGGGATCGGCGACGATCGCCTCTAGATCGCTCGCCAGGGTTCCTGGCGGTAACTCGACAGCGCGGGGTTTTTCGGGCGATCGCACCCCGACGCGACGGATTTCTAATTCCCGCAACAGGGGGTGCCGTCCCTCGGGAGACAGCAAAATCTGTGCCGTTCCCGTTCCAACTGTTCCCAATCCCAGTAAACCGAGTTTGAAAGCCACTATTTCTAATCCGTATTGACGAACACAACCTATTTTGACAGACACCCCGCGCGGTAACGGTGGCAATTCGCTTCTTCCCTCGACACCTTGCAAACACCAGGACAACCGCTAGACTAGAAAAATACCTTAAATATCTTAAGAATATTTTTGTGAAGTAAGTTCGCGTTTTGTCGAGACTTGTGCTATGACTCGCTTCCCTCTCGTGGTGTCTCAAACGGCTTCAACATCGCCAACGGTGACCCCCCAGCGTCCGAAGGTGACGCGCAAACCCTACCCCAACTACAAGGTCATCGTGTTGAATGATGATGTGAATACGTTTCAGCACGTGGCTCAATGCTTGATGAAGTATATTCCCGGCATGACGAGCGATCGCGCCTGGGAACTGACCAATCAGGTGCATTTTGAAGGACAGGCGATTGTTTGGGTCGGTCCGCAGGAGCAAGCCGAACTCTACCACCAACAACTGAGTCGCGCTGGATTGACCATGGCACCGTTAGAATCGGCTTAAACAGTACGGTGTCTCGAATTGAATTGATTTTGGAAGTCCGTTCGTGCGGGCTTCAGTTTTTTTATTAAGTTTTGTGACAGCGATCGCGAATTCGACCGATCTAGATCGCCAATTTTAGCCCGGCGCGATCGCACCAATTGTTACTATTTTTACCGATAGTAGGAGCGTAGAGTTCCGATCCCAAATGCAACTGCTATGCTCCCGACGATTTGCTTGATTCCTTGTGCGGTTGGCGAACTCTTAGCCAATGCAACGGCGACCCGTCAAATCACGTTAGCCGATCGTTACGGACTGATGGCGGCGGTATTGGATGAAAATTTACCGATGGAAGAACGACGCGCGATCGATCGCCTGTTACGTGCCATTCGTCGGGGACGGATTCAATTAGTGGATGAAGTTTCGAGCGTTTTAGGATAGATCGTCGGCGGGAAACGAGCGGTTCTCTGCTAAATTCCCACAGTTTTCAGCTTCTGGCTAACCGAGGAAAGGCTAGAGGCCTCCCCAATATCGGCTTCCAGAACCAGTCGTGCATTCAACACCATCGCCGTAGACCTGTACACTATTCGAGGGCATCGAACGCGATCCCCTGATATCGTATGGAGATTTGAATTTTGGGTATCGAGCTACGCAGTTATGTGTTTCTGGATAGCTTGCAACCCCAGCATGCCGCGTACATGGGAACGGTCTCACTGGGATTTTTACCCCTACCGGGGGATACGTCCTTGTGGATCGAAATTTCGCCGGGGATCGAAATCAACCGGATTACCGACGTCGCGCTCAAATCCACCGCCGTGCGACCGGGGGTGCAAGTGGTCGAGCGATTGTACGGCTTGTTGGAAATTCACGCCAAGCGACAAAGCGAAACTCGGACAGCGGGAATAGCAATCCTAGATGCGTTGGGCGCTCGACCGAGCGATTGTCTGAAACCGCGCGTGGTGTCCAGTCAAATTATCCGCAATATCGATGCCCACCAAGCTCAGTTAATCAATCGGACGCGACGGGGTCAAATGCTGCTGGCTGGAGAGACGCTTTACGTGCTTGAAGTGCAACCGGCTGCATACGCGGCGCTCGCGGCGAACGAAGCGGAGAAATACTCCCTGATCGATATTTTGCAGGTGCAGGCGGTGGGCAGTTTCGGACGATTGTACCTCGGCGGACAAGAGCGCGATATTCTAGCGGGGTCGGCGGCGGCACTTGCAGCAATTGAAAATTCGCCGGGACGCGACCCCGATGCGAATTCAAGTGACGAATAGAGGATAGTCTCAATGGCAAACCGAGAGCATCTCGCTCAATTGCAAAAGGGTGCCGTGCAGTGGATCGATTGGCGCGAAAAGCATCCGCAGGTCTGTCCGGATCTCAGCGATGCCACGTTGAGGGCGATCAATTTGCGCGGTGCCAACCTCCGGGGAGCAAATCTGAGAGGTGCGGACCTGACTCAGACGAGGTTAGTGACGGCTGACCTGTCGGAGGCGAATCTGACTCAGGCGGATTTATCGGGGACGACCCTGGTAGATGCGAAGCTGGTGAGGGCAGAATTGGTGGACGTGCAGGCAGTTGAAGCCGATTTTACCGGAGCGGATTTGCGTCGCGCCAGTCCCGTGGCGGCGGATTTTCGGGGAGCCATTTTCATTGTTGCCGATTTGAGCGAGGTGAATGGCAGTGGCGGCAATTTTAAGGGAGCGAATCTGCGGGAAGCCGATTTAAACCGAGCGCAACTGATGCGGGCGAATTTCGGCGATGCGGATTTGATTTCGACGTCGCTGAATCAGGCGAATTTGGCGCGAGCGAATTTTCACTATGCGGAGTTGGTGGGGGCGTATCTGTATCAGGCTAATTTGCATCAGGCGAGTTCGATCGGTGCCTATTTGAGCCGTATCTACGGGGTGGAGGCGAATCTGAGTGGTGCGGATTTGCAGGGAGCGACGTTAAGATGGGCAAATCTGAGTAAGGCGAATTTGGCTGGGGCAAACTTAGCTGATGCGAATTTGCGGGGGGCGAATTTGAAACAGGCGAACTTGCAGGGGGCGAATCTGGACGGGGCGAATTTGAGCAAGACGCAGTTGCGAGGGGCGATAATGCCGGATGGGACGATTCACCGTTAGGGGATGGGCGATCGCGATGGTAGTATTGCTCTCGACGATCGCGGGTTGTGCGATGGGAACGGATGGGCGATCGCCGAGTTCATTATCGTCGAATTCGTCGCGTCCGGGCGATCGCGCGTCGGAGGCGGCGTTTCACTTGCGCGGTCTGGCGATTCGCAAAAAGCTGGCGGCGTTGGATCTAGCGGAACTGGATCGCTGGTGGCGGCGGGAGGAGATTGGCGATCCCCACAAGTATTTGCTCCCGGTCATCGTGGCGCGATTGAGTTTGGAAGAAACGGACGAGTCTGCCGAAATTTGGCAGATTCTGCGGAATTTGGAGCGCGACAAACCGGATTTATATCACTTTCGCAGCTATCTCGACGTTCGCCTGTTTTTTGAATTTCGCGATCGCCTCCCGGATGAGATTGTCGCGTCTTATCGTCAAATGCTACAACCGCCGCGCGTGTTCGAGTGGTTGGAGACGGGGACGGAAAACCATATGTACATGCATCGGCTGTCGGGATTGGCGCTGATGGACGGAAGCGGATTTCCGATGGGCGATCCCGCGACGCCAGCCACGATTGAAGGGTGGTTTCGCGCCGAGTTGCAAAAGTTGCTAACCGTCGGACAAGGGGAATTTCATTCGTCGATTTACTACGGGTACAGTATTGGAGGCTTGCTCAATTTATACGATTTTGCCAAAACCCCGGAACGGCGAGAATTAGCCAAAGCCGCCCTCGATTGGTTGGCGACCAATTTGGCGTTGCGCCTCAGTTGGGGCACGATTGGTGGAGCTGAAAGTCGCGGATTCGATCGCCAAACTTGGAATAGCGGTGCGGCGGCGGTGGCGTGGATGTGGTGGGGAGACAACACCGATCCGGAAGCGATCGCCTCTCAAATGAATTCGGGACAAGCTCGCCTTGCTCTGCCGGTGGCGTTGAGTTCCTATCGTCCGCCGCCGCATTTAAAAGACCTGGCGCAAAAGCAGGTGAAGCTGCCGTTTTTGCTCGAAGCCAGCCATCCGACCTATTACGGCTATCGCGATGCCAATCGGTTTTGGGAGCGGTTTTACGTGACCGAAGATTACAGTTTGGCGACGTTAATCAATCCGGCAAAATCCTATCAGGTGAAGGGGACAATTAACGCCCAATATGCCACTTATAAATTAGTCGCGCGCGATCGCGAAGGTCAAAACAACGCCGTGATGAGTTTGGGCGGGACTTATCACTCTCCCATGGCGACGGGAAGCAGTCCGGGCGATCGCTATTTGCAAGGTCGCGCGGCGGTGATGTACCAACTGATTTTAAACCCAACGGACATCGAGGCGGGAGTTCCGGCGCGATCGCATTTAGTCCTCCCCAACCGCTACGGCGACCCCCGACGACACGGGGATTGGTACGTGTGGCAAATTGAGAATATCTGGCTGTGCGCTCGCGCGTGGGGCGATGCAGTTCGCTTGCAGAATCCGGTGTCCCCCGAGCGGGAGGACTATCAAGCTTTGGTGGCGACGGGACGGCGCACGGCGTGGATAACCGATATTGCCACGGTGCGAGCTTATCCCAGCTTCGCCCAATTAACCAAAGCTCTCGATCGCGCCACGGTTAACGATAGTGGTTGGTCAAGCGAAGGTCAGCTACAATATACCAGTTTGGACGGCGATCGCCTGGAGATGACCGATACGGCAGATCGCTCGCGCCTCAACGGTCAGCCCTATCCCCCCTCCAACGCTGCCGTTCTCGACAGTCCCTACGTCCGCCAACCCCTCGATAGCGGCGAATTGACGGTGGAGCATCCCCAACGGGGTCGATGGCAATTGCGAGGGACGCTAACGCAACCGCAGTGGTCGGAATCTAGATAAGTGACGCGCGGTACGCCTGAGTTGAGGAAGGCAATCGGAGAGTTGAACCCTGACAATCTGGGAAACGCTACGATCTCGTCGCACCAAGTTTTCTTATTGTCAAATCAATGCACTATATTGTCATCATTCTTTAACATTGTTCTGAAATCTCAACAACAAATTCGGTATCGGTCTTGACAACATTAAAAAATCCTGTAGTCTAGTTTACAGTTATTAATCGTTCATCTCGCCACGCAGTCCGATACGAACTCGCTAGTGGAGGGACGGAAGTAGGTTTTGACGCCGAAGGAACGCACTGCATCCTAATTCATCATTCGAGGTAGTTATGATGCTCGTGCCTTCATTGATGAGCTTGGCGATCGCCTCTGTTGCGGTCTGCTGGAGCGTCAATACAAAGGAAGAGATAATCAAAGTTTCGATGGCTGGCATTGCCATCCTGTGCTTGTTTTTGAGCTTGTGGTTTGCCCCCTGGATGATTAAGGCATTACTGCTCGCCGCGCCCTTGGCGATCGACAAGTTTCAATTCCAATAGCCCTGCTATCATGCCACTATGCGAACTTGCACCGGGTTCGACGGCAAGAGTGCAGAATGCTCATGAGCGATCGCGCCCTAAATTCACCCGATCGGGCTAAATCCGGAGGCGGAACTCAATCTCCCGAAAAAGGATCTATATAGGTAGTAGAGAACCACTGTCCCGTCGGGGGAAACATCATGAACGCTCGATTGCTCGCCATCATCGGTCTTTTAGTTCCGTTTGCACTCGCCGCACCCGCCAGAGGGTACGATCGCTCCGACCTCGATCGTCTGTTGCGAACCGGATCGTGCGTGCGGTGCGACCTGCGGGGTGCCGATCTCGAAAGAGCAGATTTGCAGCGAGCCAACTTAAGATATGCCGATCTTCGCAACGCCGACTTCGAAGACGCCGACTTGCGCGATGCGAGCTTGCGGTATGCCAATTTGCAGCGGGCAAATTTTGAAGATGCGAATTTAGAAGACGCCGATTTTTTCCGCAGCGATCTCCGCGACGCCAACTTTGAAGATGCGAATTTAGAAGACGCCGATTTCCGCTACGCCGAATTGCGCGGGATCGATCTCGATGGCGCGATTCTTACGGATACGCGAGGGTTAGACAATTACCGCGATTACGACCGTCGCTACGACGACGACTACTATGACGACGACGATTATCGCGATCGCTATTCGCGCCGAGTGCAATCGGATATCAACGAAATTTATAACGAAGTCCTCGATCGCGATGTGGATTACGATGGATTGCGAACCTGGTTGCGCGCCTTAGATCGCGGTTGGACGCTAGACGACATTCGCGAAGAAATCGCTGGCTCGCGAGAAGCCGAACGCAAGATCGACGAAATCTATCGGGAAGAATTAGGGCGCAATTTGGACTCTAGCGGTCGCCGCACTTGGACCGAACGCCTATCGGAAGGGTGGAGTCTCGATGACGTGCGCGATGCAGTGGAAGATAGCGACGAAGCGCAAAACCGCCGCCGCAACCGCCGACCGATTCGCATTCAACCTCAACCGGATCGCAACTACGGTTCGTCAGGGGATTCAGACGATAATGATTCGTCCGGGTCGCAAAGACGGCGCATTGACATTCATTGACACTCCCCTAACAACGGCTCTACGAGCGTTTGGTACGCCTTCGTTTCTTTTTCTTCGAGCGGCGATCGCTATCTTCAGGCGCATCTCCATTCAGTTGCGCGGCTTTTTCTTGCTCTTGTCGTTCGATTTCTGGAATTTTCAACACCAATCCGGCAAACATCCAGTAATAAACGGCGACCGGATCGACATCTAACGGATAGTAATACGGGTCGTAACTAATAAACAGAATAAAAACCCAATAACTTGCGCCAAACGTCCGCAAGCTGGGGTCGCGCACCGACCGATACGCCTTGAAGCATTGAACCATCACCGCCGTATAAAATGCCAAGACGGCAATCAAACCAAACGGACCGATTTCGTAAAAGACTTTTGGGTGATAGGTTTCGATCAGTTGCGTATCGCCAAAGACCCTGGCTGAATTGGTGGCGCGTCCCAATCCATTGCCAAACAATCCTTGCTGCGATTTAGACGTAAATTCAGCTTGGTGGGCGATAAATTCCGTCGGTGGCGAAGCATTCCAGCGATCGATCGTGCTTTGAACCCGTTCTTCAATAATGTCGGGAAATGCCACGACAGCCACGCCTAAAATTAAGACAAGACCGGCACCAATCGGGATAAATCGTTTAACATTCGTAATTTGTCCGGTTAAAAATAGCAAAACAACGGTCATGAACGGAACCACTAATAAGGCGATCCGCTGACCCGAAATTGCCGAGTTGACAAATACCAGCACCATGCCCGCCATTCCTGCAATTCGCCACCACAAAGACGGATCGCTAAATGCCGAGGCGAAGGCGACAAAGATATTAGAAATTAAAAACCACGCCCATTGCCAAGGTGCTACAAAGGTTCCGGGCAAACGAATCATATTAACTTGGGGACTGTAGAGCAACGATCCGCCAAAGTAACATCGTGCGTCGATACTGGCTCGGAACAAATCTGCCCCTTCAAGGTTGCGCGTTCCCACGCAAATCCCTCGCGAGAGCAAGAGATATTGCACCAAGCCGAGAAAACAGCACGCCAATGCCAGCACGAGGTGCAAGCGAGTAAAGAACAAAAATTCTTTTTTATTGCGAAGTAGGTAATAAACGCACGGCAGCAGGGGAATATAACCAATTAATACTTTCAATCCCAAGATCGCCATGAGAATGGGTTTTCCTTGGGGATTGGAGGAAAATTGCTGCACGCAGTTCACCAACAGAAAAGTGACGCCACAAACCGTTAGTAACGTGTAAAATGTTGGTTTGAGTGCTTTAGAGACGATGAGGGGCAATCTTTGCTTGCGCCACTGTTGGTAAAATGCGACTAAAGCAGGAATGTAAAACCCATCTTTAGCCAGTTGAAAAATTGGGCTGGGCTCGTTACCGCCAACGGTATAGGTAATGGTTCCGGCGAAGGGCATATAAATCGCAAATGCCCACAATGCCTGACGGGGATATTTATAAGAAAGGGCGAGGACAATGACGCCCGCCCAACCCACGACTGCCAGTTTTGCGCCTTTGACGACAAATAAAGCGGCGGCAATTAAGAGTCCAACCGTCCCAGCCGTTACGACGGTTTGAATGACTTCTTTGCGGGTTCGGGCGATTTGTCGCTTGCGAGCGGCTAATTCTTGTTTGGTGAGCGGTCGATCTTCAGAATTGGCTGGCGTGTCGGCGGTCTGTTTCGCTTTTTTCGAGCGAGATGATTTGCGTCGGATCATGAATCGATCGGGGGTCGCGGGACGAGACTCTCAAACCCAGAGATACGGGTTAGGAAACAACAGACCCGTCGAATGCCTAGCCGTTATTCCCTCTTTTAGAGGGTAACAAGCAAGTTCGGTCGATGCCCACTTTTGGAGATGAGGGTACGGGCGGTTTGCAAACCGCCCCGACTTTCTAGGAAGCGAGATGCTGGCGTACCGACAAGACCAAATTCTCTGCCCAGCGGTCGGCGAGGTCGGCGGTTGCGGCTTCGACCATGACGCGAATTACGGGTTCGGTTCCCGAGGCTCGCACTAACACCCGTCCGCGATCGCCCATGTCGGTTTGCGCCCGATCGATCGCCTGCTGGACGGCGTCGCACTGCTTCCAGTTCATGCGGCGATCGCGATCTTCAACTCGCACGTTACGCAACAATTGCGGATACGTCTTAAAACTGCCATCGACTAACTCGTCCAACGAAGTCCCGCTGCGCTTCACCAACGCCGCCAGGTGCAACGCGGTCAGCAATCCGTCGCCGCTGATGCCATAATGCCGGCAGATGGTGTGTCCCGACTGTTCGCCGCCGAGCATGGAGCCGGATTTGAGCATTTCGGCGTGGACGTAGCGATCGCCTACGGGAGTCCGCACCAGTTGACCGCCCTGTTGCTGCCAAGCTCGCTCGAATCCCAAGTTCGCCATCACGGTCGAAACGATCGCGTTGTTGGGAAGTTTGTTCGCCTCGCTCAAAGTTTTGCCCCACAGGAACAAGGTATAGTCCCCGTCCACCATTCTGCCGCGACGGTCTACCGCCAGCACGCGATCGGCATCGCCGTCGAAGGCAAATCCCAAGTCGGCGTTGTGGTGCTTCACCGCCGCACTCAAGGGTTTGAGGTGGGTCGAGCCGCAGTTGACGTTAATTCGGTCGCCGTCGGGGCGATCGTGCAAGCAAATGGTGTCGGCACCCATGGCTCGAAACACGATCGGGGCGACTTCCGAGGCGGCACCCCACGCCAAATCTAACACCACTTTCATCCCGTCCAGGTTCAAGGCAGGTAACAAGGGCGTTTGCAGCGAATCGAGATAGTCGCGTACTAATTCCGATCGCGTGCTGTGACGACCCCAACGACCGTTCGCTACCAAAGTCGCCAACCGACCGCGCACTCCGGCTTCAATCCGATCTTGCAACTGAGCCGAGAGTTTGTGACCGTCGGGACCGAAAAACTTGATCCCGTTGTCTTCGGGGGGATTGTGGCTGGCGGAAATCATCACGCCGCCCATGGCATCGGATACGCTGGTCAAATGCGCAACGCAGGGGGTCGGACACAGCCCCAAATCCCAAACATCGACTCCCGCCGCACTCAACCCCGCCGATAGCGCCATGGTCAGCATATTGCCCGAATTTCTAGAATCGCGTCCGAGCAGGACGGGGGCGTCATTGGCAACGCGCGATCGCAATACCTGACCCGCCCAATAGCCGACTTGTAACGCTAGGGGTGCGCCGAGCAATTCGCCCGCACGACCGCGAATCCCGTCGGTGCCAAAGAGCGGCGATGTGGGTAAGGCAAGATCGATCGCGTCGAATGCGGGAATCGTTTGATGTTTGGCAGGAGAAGAAACCATAAAATTTTAAGCACTCCACACACAACAGATATTCAAGTGGAGAATAGCACTATTAACTCGTTAACCCAATCTACAGTTCACAAATACTGACTCAGGATTCGAGCCACGGTTCGACCCGTTTTCGTCCAGCTAAACTGGCGCGAGCGGGCTAAACCGAGGGTACGCAAGCGCGATCGCGTTTGGGGTTCGGTGGCGAGGGCGTTCATGGCAACGGCGATTTCGCTGACGTTATAGGGATCGACCAATAACGCCGCCTCTCCCGCCACTTCTGGCAGCGACGAGAGGTTGGAGGTCACCACGGGGGTGCCGCACGCCATGGCTTCGAGAACCGGAAGTCCGAATCCTTCCCAGAGTGAGGGAAACACGAGCGCGATCGCTTGATTGATTAAAATCGGCAGTTTGTCGTAATCGACATACCCGAGAAATTTGACGCGATCGCCAATTCCAAGTTCCTGTGCCTGGGTTTGTAAAATCGGCGTGTAGCGGGGGTCGGGGGGACCGGCGATCCACAGTTCGCACGCTTGTTTCGATGGCATGGCGGCGAAGGCGGCGATGAGGCGATTTAAATTTTTATAGGGATCGTGGCGACCGATATAAAAAAAGTAATGGCTCGTCGGCAAATCGAGAAATTCAAATCGATTCGTATCGCACGCCAGGGGAACGGGGGTAATTTTTTCTGCCGGAATTCGATAAAAATTGACGATATCGCTGGCGGTGGCTTCGGAGTCGCACAGGATGCGCTCGGCGCGGCGCAACACCTGGGGAATGTAATATTTGTGATAGGGCAGCAGGGGGGAGAAGCGACGGGGAAACCGCAGCGGGATCAGGTCGTGAACGGTGACGACGTAGCGACATTTCGAGGCAATGGGTGCTTCGGGAATTGGGGAAAAAAGCAGGCGCGATCGCAGTTTTTGGTAAATTTTGGGGAGCTGTCGCTGCGTCCACACCAAGCGGTTGAAATGTCCTCGCGAGCCTTGGTCGGGGGTGAGATTGGGCGGGACGGGATAGGTGTGGTAATCGGCGACGGGTTGCGCCGAGAGTAAGGTGGGATGGAGCGATCGCAAGTGGGGAAATAAATTGCGCGCGTAGGTTGCCAATCCGGTCGGTTTGGGAATGACAAAAGAAAGATTGATTAACAGTTCGTTCGTCAAGGTCGAATCGATCGCTGTCCGTAACGCACTACACCCGCCAGTTTACCAAGTCCGATCGCCGTTTTGAAGGGAAGCAGGGTCAGCGCGCGCGCGAGCAATCGCATCAATCGCCAGTAAAATGCAGCGGGATGGGCGTATCGGTGCAGGGCTAATAAATAACCGTGGGTGCTGTATTTAAATTTATCGCCTAAGTTGCGGTTGGCAATGCGGGAAGGACTGTGAATAATGCCAATGTTGGGGGCGATCGCGATTTTGTATCCCAGGGTAGCGTAGCGGCGACATAAATCGAAGTCTTCGTAATATAAAAAGTACGCCGGATCGAATTGCGGACAAGTGGGAAAGTTCGAAAAGTTGAGCAACAAACTGCAACCGCTAATCCAATCGCAGCGATCGCAATCTGTTTCGGTTTTGGATTGACGTCGAACGGCAATGGTTCCGGTTTTGGGCTCGAAATCGCCCCCCGCAAACCAAATCGCGCCATCGTTTTCGTAAATTACCGTTCCGGCGATGGCGATGTCGGGATATTTGTCAAACCAACCACCGACTTTGTCTAAGGCATTGTCGGTTAATTGCGTGTCGGGGTTAATAATCCACGCGATCGCATTGGGATCTTTGCGATACACCCAATTTAAGCCAATATTGCAGCCGACGCCGAATCCTAGATTGCGATCGGCATTCAAAATAATTGCCTGCGGTTGGAAGCGATCGACTCCAGTGTCTTCGGGGGAATTATTGACAATAATTACTCGATAATCTTGCCGAGTGACAATCGGGAGCGATCGCGCTAACTTTGCAATTAAATCGGCAGAATAATAGTTGACGATAATCAAATAGATGGTCACGAGTCAGACTGAGATCGGCTAACTCTATACTAATTCCACATGACAATCGTCGCCGATCATAAATCGCACGGCTTTGGGACGCGGCGGTGCCACGCCAATAATGGCTCGCCGTCCGATCAAGCTATCGACAATGCGATGCTCGATATTGGCAATTTTTGCCCCTTGCAAAATCACGCTGTGTTCCAACTCCGATTCGACTAGGGTGACGTCGCTGCCAATACTGCTGTAAGGTCCGACAAAACAATGTTCGATATAGCAATCTTTGCCAATAATTGCCGGACCGCGAATGGTGCTATTGACGATCTTCGTTCCGGCTTCAATTTGAACCCGACCGATAATTTTACTGCGATCGTCCACTTCGCCATTAATCGACGGTTGGATGCAAGAATCGAGGATAATTTGATTGGCACTGAGGAGATCGTCTTTTTTCCCCGTATCCAACCACCAGCCGTCTAGGGTGCGAGATTCGATGTTATACTGGCGATCGATTAGGTATTGAATGGCATCGGTAATTTCCAGTTCGCCGCGCGCCGAGGGTTGGATGTTGGCGATCGCCTGATGGATGGTCTTCGAGAAAAAGTAAACCCCCACCAATGCCAAATTCGACGGCGGGTCTTTCGGTTTTTCGAGCAATTGCAACACCCGACCGCGATCGTCTACTTTTGCTACGCCAAATGCCGTGGGATTGGCAACGGGACGCAATAAAATCAAGCTATCGAGCTGTTGGGATTTAAACGCCTCTAAAAAGGGATTGAGGTCATTTTGAATTAAGTTATCGCCCAAATACATCACGAACGGGGAATCGCCGAGAAAGGGTTGGGCAATTTTGACTGCGTGGGCGAGTCCGGCGGGTTCGTCTTGGAGAATGTAAGTAATCTTCGCCCCAAACCGATCGCCATCTCCGGTGATTTCTTTAACTTCATCCCCCGTTTCGGGACTGATAATAATCCCGATATCGGTAATTCCAGCGGCGACAATACTTTGAATGCCATACCACAAAATTGGCTGATTGGCAACGGGAACGAGTTGTTTGGCTCCCGTATAGGTCAGGGGTCGCAAGCGGGTTCCTTTTCCACCGGAGAGAATCAGTGCTTTCATAAGATTAAAGTGACAGTCTGCGGGCGATCGCCACTATTGTAGTCGCCTTCAGAGGCGGGGGAGTTCCGATCCTGCCGCTATTGTGCCACGTCATTCCACCACAAAGACACAAAGGACACAAAGTGGCGAGGACACCCTGCAACCGGATTTTACTTGGTCGCCACCACCGCCAGATTCCACGCCATCCGCTTCATTCCCGGAATTCGCTTCAACCAGCGGTCGAAGGTTTCCAGTCGCCGATAGGTCGCCTCCAAGCGATCGCGTTCTCGGATAATCTTTTTCCAATAGCGGTCTTCGTTGGGGTGAACCCGTTCGACCAGGTAAAACTGCAAGAAAATCCACAGGGTCGCCAGCCAGAAGGTATCCCAATCCACGCGGGAAAATCGCGATTCGATCTCGCCGACAATCTCGATATCGAGGGGATGTTCGTCTTCGGTTCGCACTGCACTCGCCATGCGGCGATAGACGTTAATGACGGGATTGTGGGTCAACGGATCCCAAAAACACGCCTTCCCCCCCGGTTTCAGCACCCGGTGCATCTCCCGCAACGTCACGGATACGTCGGGGATGTGGTGGAGCAGGTTGGACGCATAGACGACATCGAAGCAATTATCGGGAAAATCGATCGCCTTCGCATCGATAACCCGTCCCTCCAGTTGGACTCCATTCGCCGCTGCCAATTTTTGCGCCGTTTGCACCATTCCCGGCGAACAGTCGCTCGCCACGCAATTGGCTCCCTGACGGGCAAAATAGACGCTATTTTCTCCCGCTCCGCAACCGAGATCCAGCAGGGACTTGCCGCGCAAATCGCCCAAATGTTGCAGGATAAAGCGGTTTTCCGGTGCCGTGGGTGCCTCGAAGTAATCGCGGACGCGGATGCCGTCTACATCGATGGTGGCTGCCCAGCGATCGTGAAATTCGCGCTCTTTTTTGAGAATATTGGGGTTGGATGGGTCGCGCATGGTTAAGGCGTGGCTTGGGTGACAGTTAGGCGATCGAGGGTTATCGTACAATCATTTGCGCCGGTTTGGCTGGCGAGGTCGAGACGGACGTAATTTGCCCCGGATCGCGTCAGAGTTGCCTCCAGAGGCGTGGAACCGTCGGGTTTGAGGGGGATCTGGCGTTGGGCGATCGCGCTTCCGTTTTGCCCCAACACGCTCAATTGCACGGTCGTTTCCGCGCACGCTGGCGGGTCTTCGAGGCGAGCGTTCCCCCGAATCCGGATCGACTTGGGTAACTGGTCGATATACAGCAATTCGGCGTTTCCCTCAGTGCGGATGCGGTAGGTATTGGGAACCGTTTCGGCAATCTCAGCCGCCTGTGGCGTTAACCCAATCCAATCTGGCTGTTGCGACACCTTGCCAATTTGCGATCGCATTCGGTCGAGGGTTTGAATCGCCACGGGGGTCGAGGTGGGACGAGTGCGTCGGTAGAGGGTCGCTGTCACGCCATTGTCCAAGGAAAATTGCTGGGGAAGGGGTTGGAAATCTTTGGCAATTGCCCAATTTTGCACGAAAGCGTCAAAGACCGTTTTCAACACGTCCGCCTCTTCCAACGGCAAAAAGTTGTCAAACGGTTTCGCCAACAGCACGTAGTCCGCCTGGAGCAACGCTTCAATCGGATAGGGATCGCGAGAATCGACCAAGGGAACGTTGAGGAAATTCAGTCGAACGTCTTCCCGTCCGTACCGCTGGCGTTCGGCATTTCGCAACACGCTGAGATTGAGCAGGCGAGAGTTTTCGGTGACGTAAATCGACGCTCCCGGTTCGGTGGTTTGGCGCAAGTAGTCCACCAATTTCAGAATATCTCGATAGTCGCTGCGCACCAGCGGCGGATAGCTATCGGCGAAGACGGGACGTACGGCGGATTCAAATTGTCCCAGGGGGGTTAGTCCGAAGATGGCGTTGGCGAACAGGTAAACGCAACCGATGCCTAAAATGGCTGGACGAAGCGGCTGTTTCCAGGCAATTGCTCCCGTCCACAACAAGGCAGATAGTCCCAATACCACCACCGGCGTTACTTGCAGGGTGTAGTGAATGGAACTGTAGCGCAACAGCAGCAACCACGGTAGCAGGGAGAAGGTGCCGTAGAGTGCTAAAAATAGGGCAACCGGACGATTCGCCACTCGCTTCAGGATTGCCAACCCGAATCCCGCAATCGCCAGCACCCAGGTTCCCCAACCGTATTTGGAACCATAATACTGAATCATGTAACTGACCGGTTGGCTCCACGAGGTGTAAAGGTCGCGATAATCGACGGTAAGTGCGCGTTGGACGAATCCAAAGGCAAAAATCGCCATGGCGACGAAGCCGGCGAGGACGGTCAGACCAATGCGTTGTAGGGATTGGAGTAAGTTGCGCCACGCTTTCGGTCGGCGTCTGCGGACTTCGATGCCAAAATAGACCACTGCTTGGACGAGTGCGGCGAGAATGAAGGCGATGGCGTTATAGGCGAAGGGACGGCGAAATAAAATAGCAGCGGCGATCGCAATTCCAATCCCGACGATTTGCCACCACCGACGCAATTGCAGGTCGTGCAGGTAAATCCACACGGCGAGCAACATCAACACCGCTCCCCCCGTATCGGGAAATCCTCGCAAGCTGGGAATCCACACCAACGGCGTTAGCAATGCCAGCACCACGGTAGACCAAAAGACGGGACGGGGGGAATACGAAATCAATCGCGTGGCGATCGCGCCGCACAGAAGCGCTAGGGGAACGACGTACGCCAAGACTACTCCTGTAATATACACGATGCGCGAGTCGCCGAATGCCAGCACGAACGGCAAGAGCGGCACGATGTAGAGCTGGCTGTAATCTTGGTTGAGGGAAGCGAGGATTCCCTGCATGGCGTCGCTGGGAGAGTCGCGAAATCTTGCCAGGACTTCCATCGCTTGAAAGTGATAGGAGTCGAGATCCCACCAATAGAAGGTTTGCTCGCGGGAAACGTAGAGCAGTGCGATCGCGAGGGTGGCGAATATCAGTAAAACTAAGATACCCGCATCCAGGAGAAACTGTCGCTTGCGATCGAGTGAAATGTCAGCCATTGCAACGAATCCAAACCCCTATTGCGCCCCATGAATCTCGGAAAATGCTAATCGATCGACGCTGAAGCTGCAATAGTCGATGGGAATATCGGGGGACTTGGGGGTGACTTGCAGCATGAGGTAGGTGGCGTTGCGTGCGTCGATGGCGAGATCGAGTTGAGAAGTCGTAGAATTGGCGAGAATGCGATCGCTGGTTTGGGATAGAATTTGTCCGCGATCGCCAATCGTAGAAATGATTAACGAAACGCCAGGACAATCGGGAGTTTGAAAGGTGACGCTTCCCTGCAGGCGCGATCGTTCTGGCAGTTCGCCTAAATAAAACAAAATGGTAGCATTGTCCGAGGTTAAATCGCGATCGCCTGCGTGGAGTTGAAGGCGATCGTTCCCGGTTGGCAGCGGTTCGACCCAAGAGGGAGACGGACTGTTTAACACGATCCAATCTGCGTATGGATTGGTCAGCGAACCGATTTGGCGACGCATTTTTGCCAGGGTTTGCAGGGTGGTTTCAAGGGTTGTCGGACGGCGACGTCGGTAAAGTTCGATTTCCACCGGGTTGTCGGGTCGGTAATCGGCGGGAAGGTTGCCGTGAACGCCGCCTAAAATCTTATCTTGCAGCGCGAATTGCACGGGTAATTTATCGAAGTCTCGGGCAATTGTCCAATCCTCCACAAAGGCATCGGCGGTGACTTTCGTGACATCCTGTTCGTCGGGATTGACCCGATATTGAAATGGTTTGGCGACGGCGACGTATTGCGCGTTTAACAGGGTTTGAATTGGATAGGTGCCAACGGAGTCGAGTTGTTGGATTCCCAGGAAGTTCATCGACCCGCAGGGTGGCGAACAGGAGGGGGGGATTTTGCTATTTTGGTGCAATTGCCAATCGGCATTTCGAGCCAGCGAGCGATTGAATACGCCGGAATGGGAAGCTAAATAGATGGGGTCGCCATCGGGTGCGAGTTGGTGGAGTTGCGAGATGAGTTCGACTAAGGTGTCGTAATCTTGTCGGACTAATGGCGGATAGCTGGCGGCAAATAGGGGACGAAATGGCGTATAAAAGGTTGCAATTGGGGTCAGTCCGATCGCGCCATTGGCAAACAAATACAAGCAAACCAGACTTAAACTAATTTTTTGAACTCGACCGTCGAGTAGGCGCAAAATTGCCCACAATCCGACGGTTAAGCCTAAGATTACAATTGGCGCGAGATGCAGGGTGTAGTGAATTGAGTCGTATCGCAGTAAAAATAACCATTCAATGGCGCTAAAGATTCCGAATAAAGCAATGAAACCAATGCGCGATCGCGCTAATTTTCCCGTTGTCAATCCGACAGTCAATCCCGCGATTGCCAATCCCCACGCAATCCAGCCGTAATGAAAGGCATAGAATTCTAAGATGCGATCGACGGGAAGGCTCCAAGATTCGTAAATCGAACGATAATTAACGGTTAAGGCGCGATGGGTGAAATTCCAAGCAAAAATGGCGAGCGTCAAAAAGCTAATTAGAGCGATCGCGAATAGTTTTAATCCTGTATTGATAAAATCTTGCCAAGCCGTCCATTTAGATTGTCTAAAGTTGCGTACAAAGCAAATACAATTCTGCGCGATCGCGCTAGCAAAAAATGCCACGCCACCATACGCAAAGTGACGGCGAAACAGAATTGCAGCACCAATAGTTAGACCGATTAACGGAATTTGCCACCAGCGTTTTAAGCGAATATCGTGTAAATAAATCCAGATTGCCAGCAATAGCAAAAATGCACCGCCAATGTCGGGAAATCCGCGTAACGACGGCACCCACGTCCCTGGAGTTAGGAACGCCAACACCACCGTCGAACCGAAAACCAGTCTAGGATTGCCTGGAATCAGCTTCGTCGCAATCGCACCCAACGCCAAACTAAACGGAAGCTGATACGCCACCACAATTCCGAGGACAAACGCCAGTCGCGACGGTTCTAAAATGAATAAAAATGGCAAGAGTGGCAGGGTATAGAGTTTGTTATAATCATCGCTAAGGGAGTCCAATACGCGATCGAATGCCACTGTGGGTGACTCTTGCCATGCATTCCAAATATCGAGGGTGCGATATTGGTAGATAACGAAATCCCACCAGTAAAATGTCCGTTCGCTGGCGATATAAATGCAGGTGAATGTAATTGTTATTGTAATTAAGAATAGCAGCCAAAGACTATCGGCAAGTTTAAAATGCGATCGGGTCATGGTTTTGGTAAAGCAGTTGTTAGTGACGTGCGCTACCCCTCAGTATGCCTGAATTTAGCTAACATAGAAGTCATACCGTAGGGTGGGAATTGCCGATCGATTTGCAATGGAGCCGATCCCTAGAAACTAGCAATGCCCACCTTTCCATAAAATTAACAAGCCTACAACCGAATTTCAGATCGAATCCGAGATACCAGAACCATCTCAAATCGCCCTCACATTCAAACCAAAAAAAGGGCGGACAACCTTGTCCACCCCGACTCAATTCATTTCATTAATGAATGAAGATCTTCTGCGCCGTTTCCTTATCAAACGCCGCCCGAGTTCGCCCCACTTTCACAATATACGAGGGAAATCGCCGTTCCAGGTGAATCCGCGTTCCCGGATAAACTCCCATCGCCTGCAACTTGCTCAACACCGTCGCATCGCGGGTGTCTAAGACCGCAACTGTCCCTTTATGTCCGGATTTTACAGAAGATAGTGCAATCATCTTGAATCAATCACTCCAATCGAGAACATGTCAAACCTTTGCCTACAAATTAATGCCCAACCCCGTTAACACGAGATTGACAATAAATCCGACGAATAGGGCAAACGGAACAATAAACGCCACCATCGCCGTCGAAATCTTCCAACCTTGCTCCTTCAGCATCACCTGCAATTGGGCAATACAGGGTAAGAATAACGTCAAAACCACTGCTGCAATTAACAATTGATTGCCATTAAACACGCCGTCTTGCTGCAAGTCAAACAAACCCGCCGCACCGTAATCGCGTCGGAAGAATCCGTAGAGCAGAATCGGAGCGGCTTGGGAGGGAAGACCGATCCAAGCGACGACGTATTCCAAGCCGCGAATAATTAGATCGAATAGTCCCGTCAACCGACCGATCCAAATAAACACCGATGCCCAAATAAACAGGGGAATAATTTCCCAAAAATACCACTTCATGCGAACGTAGGTTTTCATGAGGATATTTTGCACTTTGGGCAACCGTAACGGCGGCACTTCCATGTAAAAATCGGCTTTGCGACCGGGAAGTAATCGAGAACTGGCATAGCCGACGCCTAGAAAAATCAGGGCGATAATGCCCCCCCAGGCGAGTAAGGCGGCGGGTCGTTGTGCCAAAATTCCGACCATCACCCCCCACTGTGCCGCGCAGGGAATCGCTAGCGATAGTAAAAATACCGTTAAAATTCGCTCCCGCTTGGTTTCTAGGGTGCGCGTAACCATTGTTGCCATCGTGTCGCAACCGAACCCTAAAACCATTGGAATCACGGCACGACCGGAGAGTCCGATGGATTTAAACAGGCGATCGAGCATCAAAGACAAACGGGGCAGGTAACCGCTATCTTCGAGAATCGAAAATATAAGAAAATAGGTGGAAACCACGGGCAAGACAATTGCTACGGCGTAGCGAATTCCCAGGGTGATAATGCCGTAATCTTGGGCGATTAACTCTTGAATGGGTTCCCACGGAATCAGGGTTTCGGTGAATCGATCGACGGCGGGATTGATGTTGGCTTCAAAAAAGCCTTCGATCGCATCGACTAAGGTCCCCGCACCGAATTCGCCGACAAACTTATAGATCCCGAAATACAGAATTACCAATAAAATTGGAAACCCTGTCAGCGGATTGACGGTCAATTTGTGCAGGCGATCGTTCCACAGGATGCGTTCGAGGGGTGGTTCGACCAATGTATTTTGTTCGAGGGTTTGAGCCAATTGCTGGCGCGTTCCGGCAATCGTCGCTCCGACGGGTTCGTCGAGATGATGTTGCAATCGATCCATCGCGTTACAATATTCGTCAAAATACGGACTGTCCTGGGCGTATTGCCAGAAGGTTGGGTCTTGTTGTAACACGAGCAGTGCGATGCTGCGCGGTGCTAGGGAAGACGAACGCAGCCTCGAATCCTCAGCTTCCCGTGAGACGATCGATTCCACCCGCGCGATCGCATCTTCAAGGGGTGGGGGATAATTGAGGCGCGTTAACATAATCGGCTATCCTTTGCTTCAAAATTCGCACGCCAACCCGTTGAGTGGCGGTGAGGGTGATGACGGGAATCCCGAGTTCGGCTTCCAAATGTTCTTGTCGGACTTGCAAGCCGATGCGTTCGGCTTCGTCCATCATGTTGATCGCCAGCAACACCGGTAAGCCTGCTTCGATCAGTTGCAAGGTCAGCGGGAGCATCCGTCCCAGATTTTTGGCGTCGATGACGTGAATGACGAGATCCACCGAGGTATCGAGCAGTAAGTCCCGCGCTACCCGTTCTTCATCCGTAATTGGCAGCAGCGAGTACATTCCCGGCGTATCGACAATGGCAAATTCGCGATCGCCCAGGGGCATTTTACCCCACGCCACCTCGACTGTGGTTCCCGGATAGTTGGAGACGGTGACGTAACGTCCGGTCAAGGCGCTGAATAAGACGCTTTTGCCAACGTTGGGAGTCCCGACTAGGGCAATTTGAGAAAGTTTCTCGGGTAAGGGGGAGGGATCTTGACGATTGCCCCCAAACCACTTAAACAGTCCCCC
>CAYQUF010000004.1:32491-68765 GCA_964420595.1 uncultured bacterium | reverse complement strand
GTCACGAGGGTTCACACCTTGTCTGACACTATCACTTCGCACTAACAAGTAGATGGAGCATTCATTTAATTCCCCTGTGCGTCCCCGGACTGCGGTAGTCTAGAAAACGTGATTTTATTTGGCTGCAATTAGCGCGATCGCTCTATGTCTGCAACGGTTTCTAGTCCCGCGCGAACGGTTCGCATCGGTTCTCGCAAAAGTCAGTTAGCGCTGGTTCAAACCCACTGGGTTCGGGATCGGCTGGCGGAGCATTTCCCCGGTCGCACCTTCGAAGTTCATACCATGAGTACCCAGGGTGACAAAATCCTCGATGTCGCCTTAGCCAAGATTGGCGATAAGGGACTGTTTACCAAGGAACTCGAATTGGGGATGATCGAGAACCAGGTGGACTTCGCCGTCCATTCCCTCAAAGATTTGCCAACCACGCTCCCCGACGGGTTGATGTTGGGATGCGTCACGGAACGGGAAAATCCCGCCGACGCGCTGGTGGTTCACGAGAAGCACAAGGATAAGCAACTCGACACGCTCCCCAAAGGTGCGGTGGTGGGAACCTCCTCGCTGCGACGGTTGGCTCAACTGCGCCATCACTATCCCTACCTGCAATTTCGCGACGTGCGCGGAAATCTCAACACTCGCTTGCAAAAATTAGATTCGGGAGAGTACGATGCGATTATCCTAGCGGTGGCGGGACTGGAACGGTTGGGAATGGGCGATCGCGTCCATCAGGTGATTCCGTCGGAGGTGTCGTTGCACGCGGTCGGACAGGGAGCGCTGGGGATCGAGTGTCGCAGCGATGACAGCGAGATTCTGGAGTTATTGAAGGCGCTCGAACATACCCCGACGGCGCAGCGGTGTTATGCCGAACGTGCCTTTCTGCGAGAGTTGGAAGGGGGATGTCAGGTTCCGATTGGCGTCAATACGACCATTGAAGGCGATCGTTTGACCTTAGTGGGGATGGTGGCAAGTTTGGACGGTCAGCGGCTGATTAAGGACGAAGTTGCCGGATCTCCCAGTGAGGCGGATCGCTTGGGGGTCGAATTGGCGGCTAAGTTACGTTCTCAAGGAGCGCAGGAAGTCTTGGACGAGATTTTTACCGAGATCCAGCGCGGTTCGTAATCCGTCACCCAGCAGAGGAGGGGAAGGTTAGATCGTCCCCTCTTCTGGTTTGAGCCGATCGATCGAATCTTTGGGAGAGCGCGTTGGTTGTGGGGGTCGGACGTGCAAAACTCGAAAATTGAGATAAAGTTCGAACGGAATTTTTCAATCCAAATCCCAGACAGCGATCGCCCCGCAAATTCTCTAAGCTCAATTTAGCATCCATGCCATCTCGATCGGATGATGACAATGATGGCGATCGCAATTCTGTCACCCGAACAAAACCCCAATCAAGTCATTGGCAACATTCTCTAATGCCTTCAATCTGGCAGTCGTTTGGGATGGTTTCTCGACCCCGATGACTTTAATATTTTAGCCTTTTTCCCCAGCAACAGCCAGTGCTTTTGCAAGGAGACGATACCTTACCCGTCTTACCCAAAATCGAACTGACGCTTACTGTCAATCGCGTGTTTGATGGGTTGAAAATGGGAATTTAAAGGGCGATCGAATTGTCCCACAGCTCCTCTCCCGCTCTCTCCGCGTCCTCCATGTCTCTAGGGTAAAACCTCAATCTAGGACTTTAGAACTACTTTCCCTCGCCACAATTGCAACCTTCGATCCTAGTCGCAATTCCCCCAATTCGCTATCGTAAAAGCGACCTGCGTGGACGCGACCCGTGCAACGATTATTTCGCCAAAGCCACCCCTTCCGCTTACTCCTCTATCTGGAGTGGATTTTACTGGGAATTGCCTTACTCGTCGTCTTCTTTTCCCTCCCGCTTCCCCATCCCCCCCGTCACCGCCTATTATTCGATCGCGCGCCGCTGCGACTCGCCGCCACCACAGCCATCGCCGCACTGGGATTGATGGGATTGCGCTTCCCCGTCGAATCCCGACTCGTACAAGCCTCGTATACGGCGATTGGCTTCGGTTTGAGTTGGCTGGCGGTCATGCTTGGCGGTCGGGGACACATTCTGTTTACCGCACTGTTGCTGGTGGTCGTGATTCGCGCCTGTTTGATGTTTGGTTGGAGCGGTCGTTTAGTCGTCGCTGCGATGGCTTACGGGTCGTTTCTCTTGATGTCGCTGATGTCGTTTCTGGGAGTGCGTCCGTTGGGAATTCCCCTGGGACGACCGCTTCCCCCGATGGTGCGGCGACTTCCGTCGGAGTTATTGCAAAATCTTTTATTCAGTCTGACATTTAATACGGCGTTATTATTCGCGCTGGTGTTGGGATTCGTGCTATTACTGGTGAGTGCGGTGGTGTCAGAATCGCGCAGCCGTCGGGAATTGACTAATGCCAATCGTCGCCTGCGCCAGTATGCGTTATTAATTGAAAACCAAGCGACCCTGCAAGAGCGCAATCGCATCGCTAGAGAAATTCACGACTCGGTCGGTCACGCACTCGCCGCACAAAGCATCCAATTGGAAAACGTGGCGATGCTGTTACCCGAGGATGCAACGGCGGTTCGAGAACGGCTGCAAACGGCGCGAGATTTGGGTCGAGAAGCTTTACAAAGCGTGCGACAATCCGTTGCGACTTTGCGTCAAAACCCGCTAAAGCAGCGCGATTTACCTAGCGCGATCGCCCATCTCGCCCAGCAATTTCAAGCCACCCACGGCATCCAAATCGATTCGGAGATTCGGGTGATTTCTCAGTTTCCCGTCGAAGCGATCGCGCCGATTTATCGGATCGTGCAAGAAGCGCTGACCAATGTTGCCAAACATAGTAACGCAGATCGGGTACGATTGCATTTAATTGAGGGCAAAACCGAGATTTCGCTGTTAGTTGAAGATAACGGTTGCGGGTTCGATCCGAATGAAAATACTACCGGATTTGGGTTGCAAAGTATGCGCGAACGCGCCGAAGCACTTGGCGGTCGATTGACGCTCCACAGCCAACCGACTCAGGGGTGTCAAATTCGGGTAACTATTCCGCAGGAGATGGGAGATTTTGATTAAACTTTTACTTGCAGACGACCAGGGAATCGTGCGAGAAGGATTGCGCAGTTTGTTGCAAGCCAAACCGGATTTAGAGGTAGTCGGGGAGGCGGAAAACGGTCAAATTGCCCTCGAACGGGCGATCGCGCTGCAAGTGGATGTGGTATTAATGGACGTGCGGATGCCAGTGATGGACGGGGTTGCGGCGACTCGACAACTTCGCGATCGCGCGCCGGAGATTAAGGTGTTGGTGCTGACGACGTTTGACGATGACGAGTACGTGTCCCAAGCGATGCGTTACGGTGCGAAGGGGTATTTGCTCAAGGATACGCCATCGGACGAGTTAGCTGAAGCCATTCGAGCGGTGGATAAGGGGTACGTGCAGTTGGGACCGGGATTGTTTGAGAAAGCCATGTCCGCACCGCCTTCTCCACCCACTGAAGAACCGCCGGAATTGACGTTGCTGACGCCGCGAGAGCGGGAGGTTTTGCAGTTAATCGCTCAAGGCTATAACAATCGCGAAATTGCCAGTCAGCTTTATATTTCGGAGCGAACGGTGAAGAATCACGTCAACAGTATTTTGGGGCGGTTGAATTTGCGCGATCGCACTCAGGCGGCGATTTTTGCGACGAAACATTTACCGAAATTCTAAGTTATAAAAATACAGAAGATGCAGAGACACAGATGAGTCGAACTTACACGACAGATTTCAATCAATGGGTCGAACAAACGGTGCAATTTCTGCGCGATCGCCAATGGCATCAAATCGACCGAGAGGCTCTAATTGATGAGGTTGAAAGCTTGGGAAAAAGCGAACGACGCGCGATCGCCAGTCAACTCATTCGACTATTACTGCATTTATTGAAATGGCAATATCAACCTCAACGGCGATCGGACAGTTGGCTCGATTCGATAACGGATGCTCGCACTCAAATTGACCTCGCGATCGCCGATAGTCCCAGTCTCCAAAGTTATCCCGCAGAGCAATTAGAAAAGTGTTACCAACGCGCTCGCCGTCAAGCTGCAAAACAAACCAATTTCGATAGTTCTGTTTTTCCCGAAGATTGTCCGTATGCGCTAGAGTCTGTATTGGATGAAGATTGGCGACCGGACGCTTAAACTGGCAACAATGGCGCGATCGTGAGATACTGGCGATCGCCCATTTAATCGATAACAATTCCAATGACCAATTCCAATCCCAACGCCTGGCTCGACTGGCTGACCGTATTTGGCTATATTGCCTTTGCAGGTTTCATCACCTGGAAAGTGATGACGACAAAACAGAAATAGTTCCCAACTGGGTTCATCTTCGATAATCGTTCTCTATGTTCTCCGTGTCTCTGTGGCGAAATTTTATATTTAATTAAATCCAAAAAAAAGTCGGACACAATATCCGACCTGAAATAGCACTTGAGGGTATTTGTAGAGTTTTAGATGCCAATCGGCTGTTCGATATGCGAGTCTGCTTGAATATGAATCGGTTCTTGAGATTGAATGTTAGAAGTCGATGGATGATAAACCATACCTCGGTATTTTAAAGTCACAGAACTGGGGATCGAAGCTGCGATCGCCTCAGAATTGCTCGTCCACGCGATACCGCGATATTTGCCCGACATGGGAGCGCGATCCGCATTAGGCTGGACTTTCACTGGATAACCGATACCCCGATACGTTAAATTCATGGATTTTTCCTCAACAAACAGCTAATTTTTTTTGAACCCGACTGCCAAAACCGCTTGGCAATCTGTTATTATTAATTTCGTTTTTCTCTTAAGGCATAAGTGCGATCGCCGTCATGTCAAGGTGTGACATTTCCAGACGGTTGGCGCAACTCAGACCGACCGAATACAGCGAGATCCGTCCTCAACTTCCAGCGATCGCGATCGCCTCGTTTCCAACCCGAATTGCCGCAAAAGAAAAGGACGCAAGCCATTGCGCCCCTCTCTTAAATTAAATTGTCAATAAATTAATTTTTAACCGCTCACCGGTTGAGAAACGCGCTCGGCGATCGCGTTGCGATATTCGCTCTTTTGCTTCACCCCTTTCATCTGTCCGACCAAATCTTTATCCTTAAAGAATTGAATCGTCGGCGTCCCGATTACCCCCGCTTGTTGGGCAATTTCCGGGTCTTCCTCAATATCGATTTCGACAAAGTGAATTTGCCCCTCGAACTCGTCCACCACCTTATCCAAAATTGGCTTTAACATATGGCAAGGACCGCAAGTGGGCGCGACGTACTTGACCATCAACAGGCGATCGCTCTCGTGGTAAAGCTTGCGCAGCGCGTAACTTCCTCGATGGCGGGTAACGCTGGGGTCGAACGTTTCCTCCGTGTCCGACTCCGACACCTGTTCGGCTTCCGGTGCGGGAGGACGTTCGGCGGATTCGTCTTGGTGGTATTCAGTCGCCAAACCATTCGCCGACAGCCACCGTTCCGCCAACATTGCCCCCATGCACCCGGTTCCCGCCGCAGTCACCGCTTGGCGAAATTCATGGTCTTGCACGTCGCCGACCGCGTACACCCCTTCCACGCTGGTTTCCACCGAACCGGGTTTGACAGTGACGTATCCCTTCTCGTCTAAGTCGATCTGACCTTTGAAAATATGGGTGTTGGGGATGTGACCGATGGCGTAGAACAGACCGCCAACTTCGAGATCCCACTGTTCGTTGGTCTTGTTATTGATGACCTTAACGCCTTGAATCCTGCCGTTTTCGCCATAAACGTCACTTGCCTCGGTATTCCAGTGTACGGTGACCTTGGAATTGTTTAACACGCGATCGCGCAGGGTTTTGCTCGCGCGCAGTTGGTCGCGTCGCACCAACAAGTGAACGCGGGAAGCGTATTTGGTCAGGTATACCGCTTCTTCCGCTGCACTGTCGCCGCCACCAATAACCGCCAGTTCCACGCCTTTAAATTGCGGACTGGCACCATCGCAAATGGCGCACGCCGAGATCGTCTGACTCCAGAAATCGCCTTCGTGGGGTAAATCCAGCCGCTTCGCCGTCGCACCCGTAGCAATGACGATACTGTGCGCCTTCACTTCCCGCTCGTCCGAACGCACGGTAAACGGACGCTGGCTCAAATCCACCGAAGTGACGTCCTCGGTCACCAATTCGGCTCCCCAACGCGCCGCTTGTGCTTTCATCCGATCCATCAATTGCGGTCCGGTAATGCCTTCGGGGAAACCGGGATAGTTCTCCACCTCGTTGGTGGTCATCAACTGACCGCCGGGAATTCCCCCCATTTGATACCCTTCAAATACGAACGGTTTGAGGTTGGCGCGTGCGGCGTAGATGGCAGCGGTATAGCCAGCGGGACCGGAACCGATAATGACTAAGTTTTCAATGTTGGTCATTTCTCTAAACCAAACTCATAATGACTTCGTTTTCTACAGTATAGCCGGATTTATCGTCAATAATGATAGACGGTTGTCCCTATGTCCGAGGAGATGTCATGGAACGAGTTTTGGAACCGGAAGTGATGGATACCTGGGAGGAATCGGTCGCTTACGATGCGATGGATTTCACCGAAGTTAACCTGGCGTTTGCGCGACGCGCCGTAGAACTCGGACCGGAGGCGGGATGCGTTCTCGATGCGGGAACTGGTCCGGCGCGAATTCCGATTTTAATGGCAAAAATGCGTCCCCAGTGGCAGATTGTGGGCATCGACCTGTCCCATAATATGTTGAAGGTGGGACGGCAGCATTTAGCGCGAGAGCAACTGGGCGATCGCATTACGCTAGAGGTTGTCGATGCCAAACAGATGCCTTATGCAACCGGACAGTTTGATTGCATCGTGTCTAACAGTATCGTTCACCACCTTCCCGACCCGATGCCGTTTTTCCGGGAGTTGAAGCGGGTACTCAAACCCAACGGCGGCATTTTTCTGCGAGATTTGCTGCGTCCGGCGGATAAGGCTACCGTGGATCGCCTGGTCGCCGAGATTGGGAGCGAGTACGACGCGCATCAAACCCAGTTATTCCGAGATTCGCTCTACGCTTCGCTGACGGTGGCGGAAGTGCGCCAAATGCTGGCTGCGGCGGGAATTGAGGGGGTTGAGGTGTATCGATCGAGCGATCGCCATTGGAGTGCCGAACGCGCGTATGCAAAGCCGTAAAACTGATGGGAACCGCACAATTTCGCTTTTACGCCGAACTGAATGACTTTTTGCCGCGCGATCGCCGTCAAGTGAGTTTTTGTCATGATTTTAAGTGGAATCCCTCGATTAAAGATACCATCGAGGCAATTGGCGTTCCCCATACAGAAGTTGACCTGATTTTAGTGAATGGCGAGTCAGTGGATTTTTCCTATCTGCTGCAAGATGGCGATCGCGCGAGCGTGTATCCCGTGTTTGAGTCGATCGACATTACCCCGGTGCTGAAAGTGCGACCGCAACCGTTGCGCGACCCGCGTTTCGTCCTCGACATTCATTTGGGAAAGCTGGCGAATTACCTGCGGTTGTTGGGATTCGACACCCTCTATCGCAACGATTGTCACGATGCAGAATTGGCGGATATTTCCCGGCGCGATCGCCGCATTTTACTCACCCGCGATCGGGGATTGCTCAAACGCAGTATCGTCACTCACGGGTATTGCGTGCGTTCCACCGATTCGTGGCAGCAATTAGTAGAAATATTGCGGCGATTTGACTTATTCGAGTTAATCTCTCCATTTCGCCGCTGCTTGCGCTGCAACAATCTCACGCAACCGGTAGAGAAAGACAAGATTCGCGATCGCGTCCCCCCCAAAGTGCGAGAGCATTACCGCGAATTTCGCCAATGTAGCGGCTGCGGGCAAATTTACTGGAAAGGCACCCACTACGAACACATGCAGCAGTTTATCGATCGCGTAGTTTGCCAAGAGCCTGAAATCGAATAAACTCGAACGATAGCACGTCTCACCCCTATCTCCGATGGCACCCACTCGACTGCGTTTGCCAAAATTGCGATCGCGACCCACTACCCTCTCGACCCACATGATGCGAGCGGGACTGGCAATTACCCTATTATTCGTCGCCATTGCCTTATTCGCACCCGTCTTGCAAGCCATCGGCGTCCTGCAAGATCCCACCGAACTCCTGAGCAACCCGATTCACGATTCCCCTTCTCTCGACCACTGGTTCGGGACGACCCGTCAGGGGTACGACGTATTTTCGCGAACCCTCTTCGGAACCCAAGCCGCCTTAAAAGTTGTCATCCTCGCCACCGCATTGAGTTTGGCAATTGGCGTTCCCCTCGGCTTAGTCAGCGGTTATTTAGGGGGAAGTTTGGATCGGGTGCTGCTGTTTTTAATGGATACCCTCTACACCCTACCCGGACTGTTGCTCTCAATTACCCTCGCCTTCGTGGTCGGGAAAGGAGTCTTCAACGCCGCGATCGCTCTGAGTATCGCCTACGTGCCGCAATATTACCGCGTCGTGCGCAATCACACCATCAGTATTAAAACCGAACTGTTCGTCGAAGCCGCACAAGCGATGGGCGCCTCAACCTGGCAAGTTCTCTCCCGCTACCTGTTTTTCAACGCCATTCAGAGCGTCCCCGTCCTGTTTACCCTCAACGCCGCTGACGCAATTTTAATTCTCGGCGGTTTGGGATTCCTCGGGTTGGGACTTCCCGAACAAACTCCCGAGTGGGGTCACGACCTGCGACAAGCACTGGAAGCACTCCCGACCGGGGTATGGTGGACAGCGTTATTCCCCGGTTTGACCATGACGCTGATGGTGGTGGGATTGTCCCTATTGGGGGAAGGGTTAAACGAGTTTGTCAATCCCAAGTTGCGACAGCGAGATTAAGAGACTGTTTATAAACTAAACATTAAGAGTCCTGTTTGAGCTGAAGCCACCCCTGGGAACATTTACGGAATACTTGCTTAGGGGGACGGAGAACTTCAGGGATTGCTAGGGTTTGGCGACCAAACCCCTACCGCCCTATTTCAATTCCGATTAATTCAGCCACCACCGGCTCCAACCCATCCACGACTCGCGCAAATCGGTCGTAATCCAATTTATCGGGGGTGTCGTCAGTGGTATGATAGTAGGGATAGCGAAACGGAGCGGTATCGGTGACCATCAAGGCGCGATAGCCTTGCTGCCAAAACGCCCAATGATCCGACCAACCGACGCCGGGAAGCAGGTTCGGTAACGCCGCGCCTTCTGAGGGAAACCGGACGCGATCGCGAAAGGTTCCCACCACCTCTCGAATTGCTTCCCCCGAGTCGATATTGCCCACAAACGCAATAAAATTCCCCTGCATCGGATAGAACAAATTCAGCGGTGCGGGGTAATTTTGACTGCCGACTTTATCGGAATAATAGCCGATTGTCTCCAAACTGAGCATGACGACGATATTCTCGTCCCGATCGCGACACCGTTTGGCATACACCAAACTGCCCATATCTTCAGTTTGAAAAAAGGGCGGTTCTTCATTCACAAACGCCACGAATCGCAACGTTCGCTCTCCCTGCACCCCCGCAAACCGACGCGCCAGTGCTAGCGTCGCCGCTACTCCCGACCCGTTATCGTTCGCCGCTGGCGAGTTAAATACCGAGTCGTAATGCGCCCCAACCACCACGATTTCGTCGGGACGCTCGGTTCCGGGAATTTCGACGACAATGTTGGCATACGGTTCGCCATCGATGTCGTATTCTTGCCGTTGAACCGCATATCCCGCCTGAGCGAATTCCGATTCGATAAATTCGACGGCGGCGTTGAGTCCTTCGCGATCGGTATAATTGCGAATGCCAATGTCCTCGGCTAAGGTCGTGACATCCCGCCTCAACGCGGTGGCGAGTTCGTTCTGAGCTGGCGTCAGCGGTGGTAATTCGCCGTCGTAACTGTTTCCCGGCATTCGCAACATGGCAAACCATCCCCACGCGATCGCTAGTCCCAGTATGCCAGCCAGGATGCCCAAGCGAACGATCGCCCCTTTGGAAATGACTTTAGCTGTCAGTCGTTTCACCGTTTCACCGTTAAGACCCGTGGACGCGGCGCAGGTTGAGGACGTCGCTGATTTTGCGAATTTGGGTAAAGGTGCGATCGAGCTGATCGCGATCGCGTACGTCAATTCCCAACTCAATGGTCGCCGGTTTGCCCAAATGGGTGCGAACTTGGGCGCTGTGAACGTTGACGTTATTATCCTTAAGCCGCGATAGGATATCGTTGAGCACCCCGACGCGATCGAGCACCTCAATCGCCACTTCGACCGGATAGGTTTTCGATCGCCGATTTTCTTGAATGTGATGGTTCCAACTCACTGGAATCAGGCGATCGCCCGGTACGTTCTCCACATTCGGACAGCCTTGGCGGTGGATGGAAATGCTGCGAGTCCCAAACGTGACCGCGCCGATAATCGGTTCGCCGGGAATCGGATTGCAGCACTTGGCGATGTGGTGCAATAACCCTTCCACGCCGCTGATGGGCGACTTCTGGGACGCCGTGGCTTCGCTTGAGGATCGCGCCGACACCGCCGGAGTCGTCGTCTCTTCCAATGTTGGCGCGGTTTCGAGGGTTTGTTCCGACTTAATCCGATCTTGCAATCGGTTGACCACCTGATTCAGGGTCACTTCGCCGTATCCCAACGCCGCCAGCAAATCCTCGACGCTGTGGTAATTGCACCGTTCGGCGACCGCTTGCATCGGTTCGGACTTGAGCAGAGCTTCAAACCCATTTCTGCCCAATTCCTTCTCCAACATATCCCGACCGCGCGCGATATTTTCGTCCCGGTGCGATCGCTTGTACCACTGGCGAATGCGATGGCGCGCTCCCGTGGTCACCACGAAGTTCAACCAATCCAAACTCGGGTGCGAATTCTTCTGGGTAATCACCTCGACAATATCCCCGTTATCCAATTGCGAATCCAGGGGAACCATGCGACCGTTCACCTTCGCTCCCGCACAATGATTGCCCACTTCAGTATGGATGCGATAGGCAAAATCGATCGGCGTCGCTCCTCGGTTGAGCGAAATCACGTCGCCGTTGGGGGTGAACACGTAAACGTCGTCCTCGAACAGATTGTCTTTAATGCTGTCGAGGTATTCTTGAGCGTCTTTCAGGTCGCTTTGCCATTCGAGCAACTGGCGCAACCAGGTGAATTTCTCGTCTTCGGCGCTCAGTCCGCCCTTGCTCGATCCGGTTTCTTTATACTTCCAATGGGCGGCGATCCCGTATTCGGCGATGTGGTGCATTTCCATCGTCCGAATTTGAATTTCGATCGGGCGTCCCGTATTGCCAATTACCGCCGTGTGCAAGGATTGATAGCGGTTGGGTTTGGGCAAGCCGATATAATCTTTAAACCGACCGGGGATCGGACGAAAGGCGTCGTGAATTACCGCCAGAGCGCGATAGCATTCGTCATTGGTGCGCACGATCGCCCGAATCGCCGCCACGTCGTAAATTTCGTGGAACGCTTTTTGCTGTCGCTGCATCTTTTGATAGATGCCATACAGGTGTTTGGGTCTGCCGCTAATATCGAAAAAGTAGATTCCCAGGCGATCGAAGCGATCGCGCAAGGTTTCGATGACCTGCATCAATCGCGCCTCGCGATCGGTACGCTTTTCGGCGACCAGCTCTTGAATCTGGCGATATGCCTCCGGTTCGAGGTATTTAAACGAGAGATCTTCGAGTTCCCACTTCAAGCGACCGATCCCCAACCGATTCGCCAGCGGGGCAAAGATTTCGCGGGTTTCGAGGGCAATGCGCCGCCGCTTTTTATCGGGAAGGTGTTCGAGGGTGCGCATATTATGGAGGCGATCGGCGAGTTTCACCACGATCACCCGAATATCCCGCGCCATCGCCAAGAACATCCGACGGAAATTCTCGGCTTGGCGTTCGGTTTTGCTCGAAAAGTTGAATTTCGAGAGTTTGGTTACCCCTTCGACCAATTGGCGGACTTCGCTGCCAAATTGTGCTTCAATGTCTTCTGGGGTCACCTCGGTATCTTCGACGATATCGTGCAAAAATCCCGCCGCGATCATGGCGCTGCTGCCCCCCAAATCCCGCAGCAATCCCGCTACGGCGATGGGATGGCACACATAAGGTTCGCCAGACGCGCGACGCTGACCTTCGTGCAACTGATAGGCAAACTCGAAGGCGCGACAGATCAAATCCGGATCGTCGGCAGACTCTTGCGCCACCGAACCTTGGGAGGCGTGGGCTAGCATACAATTTTGCAGCCAGTCGGGAAGATCGATTTCTAATTGGCGAGATGGGGCGGCTAAATTCATAGGACAACAGCTATAGACTTAACAATAAGACGGTAGATGTGTAATATCTTTTATCAATTGTAAAGGCTGTATTGTAAGATTCGATACAGACACATTTGCAATTGCCTGTTTGGCTTCGGTCAATGTCAATTGGCTCGAACGAGAAGTAGAGATGCGTCGAGATGCTTAAATGGTTAGTCTATCTCCCCAAGCAAGTGCTTTCGCGGGACGACAGTAACGATTCTGACGTTAACCGAGGTGCGATCGCTGTCGATCGACTATTTTTCTTAAGCTTTATGAAGATGCGAGTATTTCTATACTAGCAAGATCGATCGACTACCGTAACCCTTATGTTGCCAGAAGTTCACCAACAACGCTATCGGGAATTACAACAAAAGCTCGAACAATTGCAGCAGGCGATCGCGACGGATGACGGGGATCGCGCGGCGTTGCAGCCATCGGTTCGGGACATTCAACAATTTTTCCAATCGCAGGTGATGAGTTTACCGATGGAGGAGGTCGATCCGAGCGTCGTCTCGCGGGTGCAATCGTTTCAAACCGAACTGCACAAGCAGATGCGCTTACTGGTCACCGACGCCATGTTCCTCGCGTCGGCGAAACAATCCGCAACGGTACAGCAGCGACAGCAGCAAATCCGCGATCGCATCGAGAAGTCGATTTCATTCTGCCATGGATTGGTTGGGGAATGAGGGGAGGGGGAGAAAAACGTTTGTCGTCAACGATGCAAGCGTTTTTAACGTCGGGGGTTAGAAACCAAATCCTGTCTTCTGTGGCGATGATGAGAAAATGATGGCATGGAAACCTCTGGCGATCTCCCCATCCCCCTATCTCCCTATCCCAAAAACCACCCATGACCGACCCTCTATTCTGCGTTGACAACCTGCGAGTCGCCTACCCCCAAACCCGCCGCCAAACCGAGCCAATCTGGGCGGTCGATGGCGTGTCCTTCACCCTGCAACCGGGACAGCGATTGGGATTGGTGGGAGAATCTGGATGCGGAAAATCCACCCTCGGACGCGCCGCGATGCGATTGTTACCTCCCTCCAGTCGGGTGGAAGGACGGGTCACCTTTGACAGTCGCTCTGTCTTCGATCTCGACCCCGAACAGTTGCGACAGTTTCGCGGCGAAGCGGTTTCGCTGATTTTCCAAGACCCCATGACCCGCCTCGATCCGCTGATGACCATTGGCGATCACTGTTTGGAAACGCTGAAGGCGCATAAAACCGACCTGTCAGGACGGGAAGCCAAACAAAAGGCGATCGAAACCCTAGAAGCGGTGAATATTCCCGCCAATCGCTGGTCGCAGTACCCTCACGAGTTTAGCGGTGGAATGCGACAGCGAGTCGCGATCGCGCTGGCATTATTACTCGATCCGAAGTTAATTGTCGCCGACGAACCCACCACCAGCTTGGACGTGACGGTGTCGGCGCAGATTTTGCAGGAATTAACCCGGTTGTGTCGCGATCGCGATTTAGCCTTGTTGCTGATTTCCCACGATTTAGCCTTGGTCGGGGAATACTGCGATCGCGTGGCGGTGATGTACGGCGGGAAAATTGTCGAAACCGGATTGGCGCAATCGGTGTTGCAATATCCCCAACACGACTATACGCGATCGCTGCTGCAAGCGGCGTTGCACATCCAAGCGGTGGATGCGTCTCCCCCCGCAACGCCACCGTCGGAGAAATCAAATTCCAATGCACAACCCCTGTTGCGAATTAGCGAATTAAAGCAACACTACACCCTCGAAAGCAATTTGCTCGCCCAGCTTTTTTCCCGCGAAGATCGCACCATTAAAGCCGTCGATGGCGTCAGTTTGGACTTGTATCCCGGCGAAATTTTAGGATTGGTTGGCGAGTCTGGATGCGGGAAAAGTACCCTGTCTCGCACGATTTTGCGCCTGGTCGAACCCACTAGCGGTCGAGTGGAATTTTTAGGGCAAAATTTGGCAGGATTGCCCCAGCGATCGCTGCGACGGCGGCGTCGAGAAATGCAGATGGTGTTTCAAGATCCCCACGCCTGTTTGAACCCATTAATGACGGTGGGACAGAGTATTGCCGATCCGCTGTTAATTCACAAACTCGCGACGCCAGATGAGGCAAAAATTCAAGTCGAGCAAATGTTGGATCGAGTCGGACTCACGCCAATTTCCGACTATTACTATCGCTATCCCGGCGATCTATCGGGGGGACAGCAACAACGGGTGGCGATCGCGCGATCGCTAATTACTCGTCCGAAGTTATTAATTTGCGACGAACCGGTGAGTATGTTGGATGCAACGGTGCAATCTCAGGTTCTCGAACTCATGTTGGAGTTGAAACGGGAATTCGACTTAACCTATTTGTTCATTACTCACGATCTTTGGGTGGCGCGATTCTTTTGCGATCGCATTGCGGTCATGAATGCAGGCAAAATTGTCGAACTCGGAACCACAGAGGAATTATTTACCAACCCCCAACATTCCTACACCAAAACGCTGTTACAAGCCGCTCCATTACTGGCAAGAACTTCTTAGAATTCTTAAACCAATTCGCCAACTCAACTCGAAAATTCATCCGCCCACGACACTTGTACCAGATCGTCCAAACTGGTGTAGCGCTGGCGATCCAGGTCTTGAATGCGCGATCGCTCGACATAATATTGCTGTTGGTAATGCTCGCTAGTTTGCCGCTCGCTAGCGCTGTCGGTTTGCTGCCACAATTGCAAGTAGTAACGGGCGCGTTTTTGACACATGACTCGCTCGATACAAGCGATCGCGCTGCGAATGACCAATGGCGCGCGCTGTACGTCCAATTGCGGTTTCTCGTCGGCGTGGAACAGTTTCGACACTTGCTTGAATTTATCGGGATGTTCCAAACAGCGATCTTGCACGCGGGAAAACATGTCGATGTCATCGGTCGATTCGGCTTGCAAGCCGACAATTTGCTGCCACAAAAAACGATGGTGCGATAGGGTAAAATCGAGGTCTTTCGCTTCCAATTCCGCGATCGCGTCCGTGACGAGTTTCCGATAGTCCGGACAGTGCAGGTAAATCCGCAGCAGTAGGGATTCTGCCCCGTCGAGCAAGCTGCGTTCGGCGTCTTCCGGGAGTGGCGGTTCCGCCCGCAAATCGATCGCGCGAGGTCGATTGCCCGCGTTCTCTTTTTTAACCCGAACGATCAAGTTTTCAATTAATAGCGGAATGCGGCGCGAGTCCCCTTGGCTGAGGCGTTCGGCACAATCATGAATGTAGTGGGTGCGCGTGTTGGGATGGGCAATTTTCCCCAATAATTTCACTAACCCTTGCACCGCCTCGTGATAGGCATCCGCTTGGCTCAAATTGCGATCGCGCAGGATATTTTCAATTTGCCAATCCAGCCATAACGGTGCGGCGTCAAGCAATTCTCGATAGCGCTCGGCGGAAGCAGCGTGGAGAAATTCATCCGCATCTTTCCCCTCGGGAATATTCAAAATCCGCAGTTGTACGTCTCCCTTATACGCCAAATCCGCCACTTCAGCGATCGCTCGTTCGGCGGCTTGGGTTCCGGCGGTATCGGCGTCGAAATTAAGCACCACCTGTTTGGACTCGCTGTAGCGCAACAATTGCCGCACCTGCGCCGCACTCAACGCCGTTCCCAGGGAGGCGACCGTATTGGCAATTCCGGCAGCGTGAAGGGCGATCGCGTCGAAATACCCTTCCACCACGATGGCGCGATCGGCTTTAATAATCGCATCGCGAGCTTTATCGAGAGCAAACAGCGTCCGACCCTTATCGAACAACTCCGTTTCCGGCGAATTGAGATATTTCGGCTGTTCGTCGCCAAAACTGCGCCCGCCAAATCCAATCGGTCGTCCTTGAATGTCGCGAATCGGGATAATCAGGCGATCTCGGAAGCGATCGTAATAGCCGCTCCCCTTTTTGCGCGCCACGATCAACCCCGCCTGCTCCACCAGTTCCACGGGATAGTGTTTTTGCTCGACCAAATAGCCGTAGAGGGTTTCCCATCCCCCTGGCGCGTAGCCGAGTTGAAACTGCTGTATGGTGTCGTCGCTGAGGTAGCGTTCGGATTTGAGATAGGCGAGCGCCTTGTTTCCCTGGGGTTGGTGGAGTGCGTGTTGGAAAAAATTCGCCGCGATCGCCAACACCTCGTACAGTTGTTCTCGTCGAGAAAGCTGCCGTTGCAGTTCCTGTCGTTTTTCCGGTTCGAGCGTCTGCACCGGGATCTGATAGCGCTGCGCCAGATCCAGCACCACATCGCTAAACGACTGTTTCCCCAACTCCTTGAGAAACGTAATCGCATTGCCACCCGCCTGACAGCCGAAGCAATAGTACATCTGCTTGCCGGGACTGACGGTGAAACTGGGCGTCTTCTCCTCGTGGAACGGACACAACCCGACAAAATCTTTCCCCTGCTTGCGCAACGCCACGTAATCGGACACCACCTCGACAATGTCGGTGCGCTGCTTCACGGCTTCGATGGTATCGGGATGCAAGCGAGGAACGTTCATAGAGCAATGTTGAGATCAAGGCAACGGGCGAGCGGCGAGTGGAAACTCCCCCAATAACAGGAGCAAACTTTCAAGCACCGAACTATTTGCGGTAAGATTCCCTATTAAGTGGATGACAATCGCGAGCTGGGCGATATCCTTTCATCTAACGTTCGAAAGATATCCCCTCGCCCAAGCTTTCATCCACTCAATTGTTGACATTTTAATCCTAAAGGCGGACTCGAAGCGTGCCCAAAGCAGGCATTATCTACAACGACATCAAACCCGTAGCTTGCCGCGCCGCTCAGCAGTTGAGAGACAAACTCGTTTCCTACGGATGGGAAGTTTGTCTGGCAACAGGCGTCGGTGGAATTCTCGGCTATTCCAATCCCGATAGTCCGGTTTGCCATACGCCCAAGGATCGGCTCATGCCTGCCGGATTCGATTCCGAGATGGATTTTGGCATCGTGTTGGGTGGCGACGGAACGGCGTTGGCAGCATTTCGCCAAGTCGCTCCCCTCAGTTTGCCCTTGCTGACGGTGAATACGGGTCACATGGGCTTTTTGACCGAAACCTATCTCAACCAACTCTATCCGGCGATTGAGTCGATTTTGGCGGGAAAATATACCGTCGAAGATCGCATCATGCTGTCGGTGGAAGTGGTGCGAGACGAAACCATGGTTTGGGAGGCACTGTCGCTCAACGAGATGGTTTTGCATCGGGAGCCGATGACGTGTATGTGTCACTTTGAAATTGAAGTGGGCAAACACGCGGCGATCGATATTGCGGCGGATGGGGTGATTATTTCGACGCCGACGGGATCTACAGCGTATTCCCTCGCCTCTGGCGGTCCGGTGGTGACGCCGAATGTCCCGGTGATGCAATTAGTCCCGATTTGCCCCCATTCTCTGGCGTCTCGGGCATTGGTGTTTGCCGATACCGAACCGGTGACGATTTATCCGGCGAATCCGGATCGCTTGGTGATGGTGGTCGATGGCAATGCGGGATGTTACGTGATGCCTGAAGATCGGGTTCACGTCAAACGCGCCCCCTATTCGGCTCGATTTATTCGCTTGCAAGATCCCGAATTTTTCCGGGTGTTGCGGGAAAAACTGGGTTGGGGATTGCCGCATATTGCCAAGCCGACGTCGGTGGAATTGCCGTAATCCGACTGGCGGGAAACGCTGGTTGAGGGCAGGCACCAGGTAACGGGAAACCATACCTCGGCGACCGGGGACATGCTATCTAGTCGCTAGAATATCGGAGTCAGCCAGGTTTATGGCACAATCTCGCTTCAGCGGTTTGAAACCGGGCAAAATTGCGATCGCCCTGTTATTGCTTGCAGGAGCGGCAATAGTGTTGTTGCCCTTAGCGATTGTTATCCTCACCTCGTTTGCACCGCCAGGGACGACGCCGAGTATGAGCGTGCTGCCAGAAAATCTCTCCTGGCAAAATTACCGACAAGCGTGGGAACGGGCGAATTTCTGGCTGGCATTTGCCAATTCGACCCTCGTGGCGATCGCGGTGACGGCATTTCAAGTGGCGACGTCTGCCTTAGCCGGATACGCTTTGGCGCGGTTGAAGTTTCGCGGTCGCCAATCGGTGTTGCTGCTGGTGTTGATTACCCTTGCCATTCCGTTTCAACTGCTGGTGATTCCGATCTTTTTAGTCCTCAAATGGGGCGATTTGATTAATACCTATTGGGCGTTAATTTTGCCGACGGCTGCCAATGGATTTGGGATTTTTCTGTTGCGCCAGTATTTTCTGACGATTCCGCCGGATTTAGAAGAAGCCGCTGCCTTAGACGGGGCGACGCGCTGGCAAGTTTTATGGCACATTATGCTGCCGTTGTCCAGACCGGCGTTGGTGACGTTATTTCTGTTTGCGTTTATCGGCGAATGGAACGATTTGTTTAAACCGCTGGTGTTTACCACGCGACCGGAACTGAAAACGGTACAACTGGCGCTGGCAGAATTTCAAGGTCAGTTTACCAATAACTGGCCGTTACTGATGGCAGCGGCGGCGATCGCAACGGCTCCGGTGGTGGTGTTGTTTCTCATCGGTCAGCGTCAGTTTATTCGCGGGATTGCCACGAGTGGGATTAAAGATTAATCGAGTTGAGAAAGGCAACAGGAGAACATCCCTCATCCAGGGCGAGAAATGCTCTAAATCGACGCAATTTAAGCCGGATCCGCTGCCACTACGACGACCCGGATTCCAACCGACGCCGCCATTCTTCATCGATTTTATCGGACTGTTCCAACTCCTGTTCGTTGAGATCTTTTTCTGTGGTATAAGCCAGATCGTCGCTGCCAATTGCCGTTTGTTTGGCAAAGCGATCGGCATACGCCAGTTTTTTCTGTAATTTATCGCTCGGTTGCGCTAAGACTTGGGTGCGTTCCTGTCGCTGCTGATTGCGTTGCTCGATTTTGCCATTTTTCTGTTGAATCCAAAAATAGCGAATTAAAGGAATGCCTAAAAACGCCGTTCCGTAGCCGAGTAACAACCAGTAAATCGATTGCACGAACGCCACGAGTCCGCCAATTTCAGCCGCAATTGTACCGTCGGAGAGCAGGGATCCGAGGATTAACGCCCCGACAAAATTGAGCGCTCCCAATCCCGCCGCTAAAATGAGTTGTCCCGATCCGGCTTGGGAAAAGCGCCAGGGAGCCTCTTGCAAGTACGCCGAAACGGGTTGCGATCGCCCTTGACCCGCCGTAACCTGTAATTCGGGGAAGTGATAGACAATTTGCCCCTCGGGACTGACTTCCGGCTGTCCGTTAAAGCGAGACAGCACCGGGAGCATATAATCTTCGTAGTCGCGATCGTAGCCTTCGCCGAGATCGTCGAGGTATGGGGCAATTTGTTCGGCGACCACTGCGCCGTTGTTGTTGCGAATTACCGTGGCAATTTGCTTCCAGCGACGTTCCTCTAAATTGGCGTTGGGATTGCCATCGCCAAATAGGAACGAGAAGACCGCTTCTAGGAAGTTTAGATCGGATTCTCGACCCTGGCGCGATCGCTTGCGTTGTTTTTGGCGCTGACGCTGGCGAGTGCTGTCGTATCCCGGATCGAACCACCAGAAAATATCCCCAAACCAGAAATAGGGGAAGAAGAAGAAACCGCCACCAGAATCGCCGCCACCGCCACCGTCGCCATCGCTGTCGCGGCTGGAGCGGAAGTACAGCAACAGGATCGAAATCGTCACGAAAATTAGCACAATCGAGACAATCAGCAAGATCCCGAACGAAATCCGGATCAGGTAGAACAGGACGCGCCACACCTTCTCCCACCATTCTTGCAATCGCAGTCTTAGAAACTTGTTGCGCAAGATGGCGCGGAAATTTTTGGGAAACTGGTAGACGATATCTCCAGTTTCAGCGACCTGCAAGTGACCGCCAGCATCGGAAGCGAGCGCAAACAATCCTTGCTGTGCTTGCTTGACGTCTAAACCGACTCGACTGGCAACATCTCCGACAGTGGCGCGGTAGTCGAGTTGTTCCACCGCTTGCATGATGGCGGAATTCGGAGCCATGAGCGTCCCTCGCGATAAAAATTATGCATCCTACTAAACAGTATAAAATTCGTCTAGATACGGTGCAGGGCGATCGCGTCCCGACTGTCCCGTATCGGTTCGACGCTGTGGTGGAATCTCATGTCGCGAAAACTCTTAACCGCAACGGTTGCATTCGTCCCCGTATGGTTCGCGTCCGCCGCCTCGGCGTACGATATCGACCAGTTGCAGCAGTTGAAGCAAACTAAAACCTGTCCGGGGTGCGATTTGCGATCGGCTTCCCTGGTCGAGATTAACCTGGAAGGGGCAAATTTGATCGGGGCAGATTTGCGCGGTGCGGATTTGCGCGGAACCCACTTAATCGGCGCGAAGTTGCAAGGTGCGGATTTGCGGGAGGCGAATCTCTATCTCACTGATTTGACGCGCGCTCGCTTTACCTATCCGTATGCGGACGATGGTACTTTCAACCGGATCGAACAACGCAATTGGGCGATCGCGGTTAATATCAAACGGGGAGCGGATTTGCGCGGGGCGAATCTCAAGTCTGCGATTTTAACCAAGGCGAACCTCAGCGGTGCCAACTTGCATCGTGCCGATTTGCGCGATGCCAATCTAATCGATGCGAATCTGTTGAGCGCCAATTTAGGCAATGCCAATCTCGAACGCGCCAACTTGCAGCAGGCGTATTTGGTTCGCAGCCAGTTGCGCAGTGCCAATTTACGCGATGCCAATTTGCAGGATGCGGATTTGAGCGGGGCGTTTATGATGAACGTTAACTTGCGCCGCGCCAATTTGCGAAATGCTAAACTGGAGCGCATCGATCGCGGTTCGGGCGACATTTTTCCGACTCGGCTCGATTATGCCGATTTGGTGGAAGCCAATTTGACGGGAGCGGATTTGGAAGGGGCAATTTTGAAATTTGCCGATTTGCGCCAAGCGGAGTTAGAACGCGCCAATTTCGACGATGCGGACTTGAGCGAGGCGCAGTTACCCGAATCGGCGAGGGTGGAGGAACGGGAGATGCCGGAAGAAGCACCAGAGGAAACGCCAATGCGCGATCGCTTTCCCGAACCAACGCTCGATGGCGAGCCAATTTTACCCGAAGTACAGATTATCGATCTAGGCGCGTCTGAGCAGGAGGATTGAGGATTTGGCAATCGGTCGCGCCAATGGGACGATAGGGAGAAAAGGCTCCACGCTGCACGCTAACGCTACTGATAGGTAGAATCGTGAATCGAAACAGTAATCCACTCAAAATTCGTCCGTCGGGAGTTGTCGGATACGTGCTGGGATTCGCGCTGTTGCTCTTGGTGCTTCCGGCATTTTTGCAGGGGATGCAAGCGTTTTTCCAGGCATTTGCTCAGGGAATTGCATCGAGCGCGCGATCGCTGGGAACGACGGTGTTATGGTTGTTAATTGGCGCTGCGGTGGTGTGGATCGGATTTCGCGGCTTGCGCTACAAGCAACAGCAGCAGCAAACCCTTCAAACGGCACTCTATCAGTTAATGCAGGAGAATCACGGTCGCGTCAGCGTGTTGGATTTGGCGACCAAGGCGCAGTTACCGCTGTCGATGGCAAAGCCGTTTTTAGAAAATACAGCGCGAGAGTTCGATACGGAATTTGAGGTGACCGAACAAGGGGATATTTGGTATTGCTTTCAAACGGCGCGATCGCCTCTTGATTCGAGTCAAAATACCATTCCAGTGAAGCGAGAATTGCCCCAAACGCCTACAAAATCGGATTTACTTCAAAAACAATCTAAATCGAATTCAAGAGCGCCTGAGTCAATTTCTGCAAAGTCAGAATCGAAGTCAGAATCGAAGGAAACTACGGCGCGATCGCCCTTATCTCAAAAGACATCAAAATCAGAGACTGCCAATTCGAGGTCGATTGAGTCGGAACTATTCGAAAATTCATCGGAATCGAATTCCTTTCAGCCGTTAATTCAAGCCGAACTCGCGCGACGGTTACAAGTCAGTCCCAGTACCGTCAGCAATCGCAAAGTTAAACCCGATTTTTCCGACTGGTCGAAGTCAAAAGACCCGGAAGGAATTGCTTGGAATTATTCCAAAGAGACGCAAAAATTCTACCGTTCGTAGTTGTGTTTAGCACTTCCCCCGCGATCGCTCGTGCTAGAATCCAAAAATCGATTGAGTTGAGGTGCTTTCCATGAGCATTCCGAGCCACCCACTCAAATATGAAATTGTTTACCCCGATTCCGATGGCGAGCCGATGGCGGAAAGCGATCCAGCACGGGATTATTTATTGTATAGCGTCGAAGCACTCGATCTTTACTTCCAAAATCGAGATGACGTTTACGTTTCGGGCAATATCTTCGTGTATTACAAGCAGGGAATTCCGAGTGCGGTAATTTCGCCGGATGTCTTGGTTGTCTTTGGCGTCGAGAAGAAAAAGCGTCAGAGTTATAAGGTTTGGGAAGAAGGGGGAAAAGTCCCCGATTTTGTCTTAGAAGTCACTTCGTCGAGTACTCAAGAAAACGACGAAATCGATAAACCTTTAAAATACGCGCAACTTGGCGTTGCAGAATATTTCCAATACGACCCGACGGGAGATTACTTGCAACCGCAACTGAAGGGATCTCGTTTGGCGAGCGGACAGTATCGACCCCTGCAACCGACGTTATTTGCCAATGGCGATTTGTCGATTCGCAGTCGCGTCTTAGGCTTGGATCTCCGTTTAATCGGTCGGGAGATGCGATTTTACGATCCGAATGCAGCAAAAATTTTGCCAAATTATCGGGAGCGAGATCGAGAACTTCAGCAGGAAAAGCAAGCCAGGCGAGCCGCCATTCCTCGCTTGTTAGATTTGGGACTGACAGTCGAACAGGTGGCAGAAACGCTGAGTTTTTCGGTTGAAGAAGTGCGACAGTTTTTATCGAATTGACGTCGCGCGGTAGACGGTAAAAACCGCTCAATCAATCCGAGAGTTGCACGAGAACCGTCCGATCTCTCGGACCGTCTAAGTCGAAAAACAGAACCGACTGCCAAGTCCCCAACCCTAATTTGCCGTCAATCAACGGAATGGTTTCGCTATTATTAAGCATCATTGCCATTAAGTGCGAATGAGCGTTCTCGGGTTCGTCGGGAGACGTATCTCGAAGGTGGATATCGTTGTGCAGGTATTTGAGATTTTGCGGCGCTAATTTGTTCAAATGCACTTTAATATCTTCGAGCAATCGTTCTTCAAATTCGTTAATCGCCACTGCTGTGGTCGTATGTCGGGAAAAGACGAGAACTTGACCGTTTTGAATCGGACTGGATTCGAGTATTGCTTTAATTTGCGGCGTAATGTTGTAGATGCCAATCCCCTCGTCAGTTTTGATATTGAGAATTTCGCGAATGATGGTCATGGTTCGTGAATTGAGCGATCGCGCTACGATCGTACCAAAAATGAGGTCAAAACGACCCGATCGAACTATTCGGCAGATTCTAAAAACGTTTGTACCTGACCGTTGGCATTAAGGACGACCCGAATTCGCGGCGTTTTATTCCCTTCCACGGGCGAAACAAAGGCTTCCTCTCGCAACGGCATTCCCGTGCGATCGAGATAATTGCCCGCTGCTTGTCCGAGGGGAATTACCCGCTGAATCGAGCCATCGGAATTGAGAACTAACGTATATTCCAACGTTTGAGTTAACCCTTCCGGCGGTTGCCATTCTTGTTGGAAATAATTTCGGACTTCTGCCACTTGGGGAATTGTATCGAATGCCGTTCCCGGACTGTCTCCCGGCTCGTCGAGGGATGCCGTTCCCGGTGGTGCCATCTCCTCTGTGGCATAGGTTTCGGGGACACTACCATTACTGCGATCGTCTGGTCTGGCACTACGGGTTTGCGGTGCGGGAGCTGCCGCGATCGATCGCTGACGGCGGCGTTCGAGGTTCTGCTCCTGACTGGATCGGCTAGGCGGCGAGGGTGGGGGCGCATCTTGGAGCGGGTCGGGCGCGATCGCGATTTCGGGGGGAGCGGCGGGAGTCGGCGAAGCAGTGGGAGCTTCTTCCACGGACGCGAGATCGGTGGGCGATGGCGAGGGTTCGGGGGAGGGAGAAGCCGACTCTGTCGTCGGTTGGGTGGGACTGGGACTCGGCGAGGGTTCGACTACCTTCGGATCGAGCGGTTTGGGCAAATCCGTCGGCGGTGGCGGCAGTTCTTCTTCCGAGAATTGCGGCGGTCCCGGCACGTCGAGGGGTTCGGGAGGCGCGTCGGCGTCGATTTGCGTTTGACTTCGATTGACCGCTTGGGTGGAGGCAGTGGAGTCCGAGGACTTTTGCAGTTGCGAGAGCGTCGCCGTTACCCCGACCGCCAGTGCCAACACCGCTGCCGTTGCACCCGCCCAAGCCGGTGCGCCTTTCCAGGCTCTGTCGCGATCCAGTCTCGGCAGTGCCATCATTTCGCTGACATATTCGTCCAACGCTGTCGCCAGATCGAACAGTTGCAAGGCACTCAGGCGTACCACCGACCCGGATTCTTCGGTGGCTAGCGGTCCTAAAAATAAGTCGTGATGGACGAATCCCTGCGGTTCGAGGCGAATGGCTCGATCGCCCTCTGAGGTCGGCATAGATGGCGTGACCGGAACAGAGGGCGAGGGGGTATCCTCCTCACCGGCGTCACCGGCGGGATGGGCGGTGAAATGGGGCAGGGCGATCGCTCGCGATTGTGCCAGCAAGTCCTGCACGTAGGTACTCACCGCGTCGTAGAGGACTTCGAGTTGGGCGCGATCGCCGCGAATGGTAATTTGCCGATCCTGGGGCACTCGCGGGTCGTCAAACCGCAGTTGAAAGCGCAATTGTTGGAGGGCGAGTTGTTTCGTCCATCGCGACAGGGCAGACTGTTTGGCAGCAATCGCTAGCGTGCAGGTGGGGGGCGTGTACTGACGCTCGATCGATCGGTAGGCAATCCCGGTGAGAAGGTCGGACATAACAAATTCAAGATTTAAAATTCAAAAAGGCGAGGCACGAGGCGAACTCTAAATCGAGATTCGGACGGAATCGTGGGGTGGGCGTTCGGGATTAGGACGCTTGCGATCGCGCCGGGGCATTTCCCAATAGGGCAAGCCAGAATCGCCGCGAACCGCCCGCACCGCTATAAAATAATAAATCGATTAACAATTTCAGTGCTAGTTGGGCGAGCCAGTCGGGAGAGACTTCGCCGCCGCTTTCCATGCGGTCTTGATAGGCGTTGGTAAAGTTATCGAGATAATCGCCTAGCAATGCCGCTTGGTGGGGTTGGCGATTTTGCTCGCTCAGTTGTTCGAGTAGAGCCACGGCGCGACGGATGAGTTCTTGATGTTGTTTGGCAAGGTAGCAGGTCAGCACGACGAGCGATCGCGCTTCCTCTACGTCTAACTTTTTGCGTCCCCCCTGACCCTTGCGCAAGGGACTCGACTGACGCAATCGCCACAGCGTCACCCGGTCGGCGATGGTGGTGTCGAGTTTGAGTTGGGCGGCGGCGCGCAAAACCGCCTCGGATCCGATTCCCGCCAAGGCTTCCAGGGCGAGCAAGGTGAGGTCGATTTGAGTTTTGATATTATCCAACTCAGCCGGATCGGGTTGAGCGCTCGCGGGTAAATCGCCCCATTCGGATCGACCCGGCGGATCCGATCCGGTTTGCCGAGCGCGGAACTGTCGGTCGCCTTCAGTGGCGGCAAATTTCCCTAGAGGCTGCATAAGTCAAACATAGAATGGACGCGGGAGCGCGATCGCCCCGTTACCGGAGTTGAAACGAGCCAGACGATCTCGATTGACTTTATCCGATATACGCAATAGTAACCCCCGACCCCCCTTCTTTTTGCGAGGCAAGTTCGTAATGGCTGACTTGCGGGTGCCGTTGTAAGAGATCGCCAACTGCTTGGCGCAGGCGTCCGGTGCCTTTCCCGTGAATAATCCACACCGGGCTGCCGCTGGGAACCGCACGGGCGATCGCGGCTTCGACTTCCGGTTCGGCATCGGCGGCGCGTCGTCCGCGAATGTCGAGGGTATTTTTCTCGGTTCGCACCGCTGGCGCATTCTTCGGTTTGGCGGGAGCGGGAGACGGGGCGGGAGCGGGTTTGGGTTTGGCTTCCACTTCCGGTTTTTCCCCCGAGAGGGATTCGATGTCGGTGAGGGGAACGGTCATTTTCATCAAGCCGAACCGCACGCTCAATTCGCCGTCTTTGTCCGGGGGACTCAGCACTTCCGCCGTTTGACCCAGGCGCGGTAGGCGGACGCGATCGCCCGCTTGGGGACGGAATCCGGGTTTGGGCTTCGGGGGCGGCTGTTTTTTGGAGGGAAGGGACTGTTCGCCAATGCGATCGATCGCCGCTGTTGCCGATCGCGCGTCTTCTCCCGTTGGCTCTCCCTGTTGCAGTCGGCGAATCACCTTGGCAATTTCGGCTTTCGCCTCGTCGATAGCGGCTTGCACCTGGCGCTCTTGTTCCTGACGCAACCGCTGCTCTCGCTGTTGCAGGGCTTCGGCGCGTTCGGTAATTTCGCGATTGAGCCGTTCGGCTTGCTCGACGATTTGACTGGCTTCTTGCGCCTTGGTTTCCTGGGTGCGCCGCTGTTCTTCCAATCCCGAAATCATGCGATTGACATCGGTATTCGCCCCAACTCCGACCAATTGCTCGGCGCGATCGATAATGTCGGCGTCCAATCCCAACCGCTGCGCCACCGTTAGGGCGTTGGAGCGTCCGGGAATGCCCCACAGCAGGCGATAGGTGGGCGAGAGGCTGACTTCGTCGAATTCGACGGCGGCGTTTTCAAACCGATCGTCTTGATATTTCAACGCTTTCAGTTCGCCAAAGTGGGTGGTGGCGACGGTGAGTCCGGCGCGATCGCACAACGCTTGCAATAAGGCGATCGCTAGGGCGCTTCCTTCAGAGGGATCGGTTCCGGCGCCCACTTCGTCGAGCAGGACGAGGGACGATTTCTCCTCCTCGGTCGTCGGCGATCCCAGCGCCTCTAAAATCTGGGTAATGCGCCGCACGTGACCGGAGAACGTCGAAAGGTTTTGTTGCAGGGATTGCTCGTCGCCGATATCTGCCAAGACTTGCTCGATCCAGGGCAATTCCACCGGCTCGCGCGCGGGAATAAACAATCCCACTTTCGCCATTAATACCGCCAATCCCAAGGTTTTGAGAATCACCGTTTTCCCGCCGGTGTTGGGTCCGGTAATGGTGACCACTTGCTGGGGCGGTCGAATCAAAATATCGACGGGAACCACCTCGCGACCTTGTTCGTGTTGGAATTGCCACACCAGCAGGGGATGGCGCACTTGACGCAGGGTGAGGGTGGGTTCGCGATCTTCGACAAACCGGGGCGGGTTGGCTTGCAACCACTGGCTGTAACGAGCGCGAGCGGTGGCGAGATCCAGCGTCGTGGCGATCGCCAATAGCCGTTCCAAGTCTTCCAGTCGTTCGGTGACCTGGGCGGTGAGGGCGCGCAACACCACGTTTTCTTCTTCTTCTTCCTGTCGCCGCAACTGTCTGGCTTGGTTGTTCAAATCCACCGCAGCGTGGGGTTCGACGTACAGGGTCGCCCCGGTGGTGGAGGTGTCGTGAACGATACCGGGGATGGCGTCTTTTTGCGGTGCTTTGACGGGAATGACGAATCGATCGCTCCGTTGGGTGATGGTTTGCTGTTGCACCGCATTTCCCTGGCGCTGCATGATGCGTTGTAGGATTTGATAGACGCGATCGCGGATTTGCCGCTGGCGATCGCGGATTCCGTTGAGTTTGGGACTGGCGCGATCGGCGACTTTCCCCCGTTCGTCGAGACAGCGACGGATTTCTTGTTCCAGGTCGGGATAGGTGCGGACTTCTGCTATTAAGGCATTGAGGACGGGCAGATCTTCGCGAGCGTCGATGGTGCGCCGCAATTGTCGCACGCCCCCGAGCGTCGTGGCGATCGCCAGTAGTTCTTCCCCCGAGAGCATCCCCTGTCGTTCGGCGCGTTCGAGGGAATCGCCGATATCTCGAATGCCGTCAAAGGACAGCGACGACATTAGCTGCGTTTCCAACTCGCAGATTTCGCTGGTTTGCGCGAGCAACTGCAAGCTTTCGGCGCGCTCGGCGGGAATTTTGAGATTCCGTGCGGCGACCGCGCCCAGTTTAGTGGCTGCGAATGTGGATAAATGCTGGCACAGACGCGACCATTCCAGTAAATTGAGGGTTTCCGATTGAATCAAAGTAGGTGTTGACTCTGTGGCTCGCAATCCTAGTCTTAGGATATTTTAAAGGGAGAGAACGACTCTTGTCCGTTTCGGTTGAGTCCGGTTTTTGGTATTGACAATTATAGAATGCGATCGCAATCCAAACGCTTATGGACTCGGGCGCGATCGCTGCTCCAACCATTCTACGGAATTCGTCCGCGTGCGAGAGGCTTCGAGATCGCGGCTATAGCCCAACTGAGTGGCGCTCGTCTCGTGGCAAATCGCCCAGTACAGCGCATCCGGTTCCAGCAGGATGCCAGCAGCGTCGGGATAGGTCGCCGGACTAATGCGATCGACGATGTATTCGCCGCCATCCACCGCGATCGCCATGGGACGCTCGTCTCGCTGCAATGAGGCGGTGACGCCTTGTGCTTACCCGACCCAAGGCTGCGACAACCCGCACGATTAGGAGTCGGTACTGCGATCCCGAATCAATTTTTACATAGCAAAACTTAGCAAATTATGGGGCAAGCAAGGCTTATGTTTACAAAACTTGACTTTTTCTTCCCGATTTCTTCCCGGTTTATTCTTAGTTTCTTCACCTCTCGGGCGTAGGGTTAAAACTAGATTTCACGATATAGATAACGAATTGTTTTTGAAGTTTATTTAACACAAGCCATGCATAGCTGTCCTTGTTGCTCTACCCACCTCCTCCGACACATCCGCCACAATAACTTGTATTGGTACTGCCCGCGATGCCGACAGGAGATGCCAGATATGGATGAAACTTTAATGGAAGTCCGGCAGCGATTCCATACTTTACAGTTAATCGATACCGTTTTCGACCGTTCTCTCGGTCAGGGTCGCTCGGTCGTGAAGGCTTAAATGGCTTAGGGGATGGGATAATCATGCCACTCGTCCCTTTCCTATCCCCCGAGCTGCCAATACTGTCTCAGCCAGTCGCGAACGTCGAAAAAGTCGTTCCAGCGAAGATAGGGTTGGCGTCGTTCGTCGAGATACTGGCTAAGGCGATCGCGCGCGAAGACAGTCCGGGTCGCCATTGCTAAATTTAAATCGGTGAGCGAATCCCCAATCGCTACGGCTTCCTCGACCTTGTAGTATTCCATCACTTTCACCTTCGCCACCAGTTCGGCGTCCCCTTCAAACTGCGACGACACCTGCAAGAATTCGCCACGGGGATCGACTTCGATGGCGTGAATGGCAAAGACGCGATCGCTCAGGGATTCCAGAACAGTTTCTACCATTCCCCGCAATCCCCCCGAAACGACGATTATTGGAACCTCTCGCCGTTCCAGACAATCGAGGAGTTCGACAAAGCCGGGTCGAATCGGTTGGGATCGCGCGAATTCGAGAATTTCGGGATATCGCTGCGACGGGATCGATTCCAGGATTTGTCTCACCCCTTGACGCAAGGTTAACTTCAGATCGTAAATCTGCGGGAGCAACTGCACGCTCAAGTCCGGCGCAAATTGCTTTAACACCGTCTCAAAGGTCTCTTTGGCGGTAATAGTCCCGTCAAAATCGCAAAATACTGCTCGCTTCGCTCGTCCTTCCATGCCGCGATTTGTAAAAGTTAACGCAACGGTTGGGGGTTTTGTCCCGTCGATGTGCTAATAAAAAGTATTGCAACCCAGCATACCATTTCATCTAATGCTAATGGAAACTACAACCCTAGCGCGCAATCGGGAGCGTGCCATTTTATTCATTCAGAGTGCCGAAGCCTCGAATCCCAGCTTTTCTGCGTACCAAATTGCCAATCACTTGCGCAAGTTTACGCGGAAATCGTACAACAATAATCTCTTTTCTTGGGCAACCCTATCGAAGCAAGAGTATAGCTATGGGTCGCTGGACTTTTCAGTGGAGCTGTGCGGCGAAACGACCGATTTTTCGCATTTTATTGCGTCTCTCTCCGACCAAATCGACTTGCCGGGATGGGCGAGATTCGTCGATGCGGCAACGGCTTGGACGAGCAAGCATACGTCTTGGAGCGGAGATTTGGCGCAAGCGGTTTTGGATTACCGTCGGGGGAAATTCAGCCACATGGAAGACGCGCTGAAAGCGGATGCGTCCGATGCCGATTTAGCGGCAGATTTGGCAGCGGTGCGGGTGGGACATTTGATTAATGCCGAAAACTTTAAGGTATCTGAGGCGATTCAAACGTATCACGAAATCCCGTACTATCAAAATACGCGATCGTTTTTGCGCTCGGAACTCGATGCTAACATTCCAGAGGATCGCCTGCTCAATTCTGCCGAAGTCGAGGATAAAATTGCCAATGCGATCGCGAGTTTTCTCGCGTTTTCAGGCTTAAAAAAATTCGGGCGTCAGTTGAAACAAAAGCAGTTTTCGATCGATCGCGACCGGGGCGATCGCGCCGACATCGATGCGGCGGTGCGCTATTTTCTAGAGTATCTGATCCAAAAAGGACGACTCTGAGATTGATAATGATGCGACGGACGTGGGGATGGGCGATCGCGATCGCCTTGGTTATCTGTTGGGGGTGTTCGGCGTCCTCAACCGCGACTGAGGGCTTTTCGACCGAATTCAATCGCCATTTGGCACAAGCCGTGCCACCGTTACTCAAAATATCGCCATCCCGGTGGCACGGATCCGCTCCCGAGGGTCCCGCCGTCGATCCCGATCGCCTGTTCGATCGCGTCAAAGCCTTGGCATCCGAGCGCTACACCGACCGAGATCGCGATCGCGCCCGAAGTTACATTCTCCAACAACTCTCCCAATTCGGCTACGCTCCCGTCGAACAACCGTTTGACGGCGGAACCAACATCGTGGCGCAACGTCCCGGAACCGATCCCGACGCCGGATATCTGCTCGTTGGGGCGCACTACGACACCGTTCTGGGCGCTCCCGGTGCGGACGACAACGCCAGTGGCGTGGCTGGCGTCTTAGAAATTGCCCGCTTGTGGCGATCGCGTCCCACTCGTGGCGGCTTAAAAATTGTCTTCTTCGACCTCGAAGAGCGGGGATTGCAAGGGAGCCTCGCCTTTACCGCCAATTTAGAGAACTTAACTGACTTGGAAGGGGCGATCGTGCTAGAGATGATAGGATATGCTTGCTATCGCCCCGGATGCCAGCGCTATCCCGACCGATTGCCGATCGCGCCGCCGTCCGATCGCGGGGATTTTCTCGCCGTCGTTGGCGATGCCGAACATCCCGCCTTATTGCAAGCCTTTGGGCGATCGTCCCCATCCGAACCCGCGATCGTGCCCCTGTCCGTCCCCCTCAAAGGCATCCTTATGCCCGATCTGTTGCGCAGCGACCACGCCCCCTTTTGGTATAGCGGGATTGGCGCAGTCATGGTCACGGACACGGCAAACTTCCGCAATCCTCACTACCACCAACTCAGCGATACGCCAGACACCCTCGATCGCGATTTCTTCAGCGGTGCCGTGCAGCAGGTCGCCAACGCCGTCGCCACCTTGCTCGACCCATAAAAATCCCCCAGTACCAAAGGAACTGAGGGGTAAGCGTGCAGTCGAGCAGTCAATGAGTTTTTACGTTTGGGGATTAGATTTCCAGGATGTGGAAATAGATAGCAGCAACGAGGAAGTTGCCTAACAAAAGGATGGCAATCCAGAGCGTGCGAAATGGATAAGGCATAATTTTGAAATTGAATGCAATAACACCTAAGACATACCAGAAAGGGATGTCAATCCGCAATCGATTTAACTCAGAACGCTCTCGATTCCCCCAGTCAATCTTGCCCTGTCCTCGAAACCAACGGTATTCTGAGGGGGAACGCGCGAGCGATCGCGCCGAGCTGCCATCACAGGAGAACTCAGGATGTCCTTAACCGCCTCAACCATGCTGGAATTGGGCACCCAAGCCCCCGATTTCCAACTTCCCGATACTGTCTCCGGTCAAACCATCTCCCTCGATCGCTTTGCAGGTCAGACTGCCCTGCTGGTAATTTTTATGTGCGCTCACTGTCCCTTCGTGAAACACGTCCAAGACGAAATCGCCAGAATCGACCGAGATTACAGCGATAAGGGACTCGGAATCGTCGCCATTAGCGCCAACAGCGTCGAAACTCACCCCGACGACGCACCCGACAAACTCAAAGCCATGGCGCAAGAGATGGGCTTTTCCTTCCCCTTCTGCTACGACGAGACCCAAGAAACCGCGAAGGCGTATACGGCAGCTTGCACCCCCGATTTCTTCTTATTCGATCGCGATCGCAAGTTAGTCTATAGAGGGCAACTCGACGACAGCCGCCCCGGAAACGACAAACCCGTCAACGGCAAAGATCTCAGAAGCGCGATCGATGCCGTACTCGACGGACGACCCATCGAGGCAAACCAAAAACCGAGCATGGGTTGCAACATTAAGTGGAAAGCCGGGAACGAACCCGCATATTTCGGTGCCTAAACGATGACTGTAGGGGGTCTTTGCATCTTTGTCCCCCCCTCCCGCTCTCCCTATCTCTCTATCCCCTCGCGCCCCGATTCTGCCAACATCTACCTCGACACTGCGGGAGGTTGCCCTTGCGCTGGTTTCTCTTAATCTTGTTCGTGCTGCTGGTGGGATGCAACGATCGCGCCTCTGAATCCAATCCACCCGTCACCTCGTCAACCCCGACCGCGACCGAATCGCCGACCCCGCAAGCGGCAAAACCGACCTTACCGGAAAACCGCGTTCAGACGCAACCGCTGTCGCCAACACCAATTCGCATCGCCCTCGAAGACCTGCCCGAATCCTACCACACCAATAGCGCCAGACAGCCGCCCCAGGTGGTTTCAATTCCCGAGTCTCCAACCCTCAACGTTCCCGAAGGTTTCGCCGTCAACGTCTTTGCCGAAAATCTCGACAGTCCCCGCTGGTTGGCGCTGACGCCGACGGGAGACGTGCTGGTGACCGAAACGCCCCAAAACCGGATTCGCCTGCTGCGCGACGCCGATGGCGATGGGGTTGCCGAGGTTCGCAAAACCTTTGCCGATGCTGCCGATGGCTTGAATTTACCATTTGGCATGGCATTCGCCAACGGTTATTTTTATTTGGGCAATACCGGGGAAGTGCTGCGGTTTCCCTACCAAGACGGACAAGACGAGATCGCCAGTTCGGGAGAGCGGGTGAGCGATCTTCCCGGTCGCGGCTATCGCCAGCATTGGACCCGCAATGTGGTGGTGTCGCCAGACGAGAGTCAGCTTTACGTTTCGGTGGGTTCGCGATCCAATGTTGCGCCAGAAGACCTCCCTCGCGCGTCAGTGCAAGTCATGGATCTCGACGGGTCGAATCGGGAGACGTTTGCGTTTGGCTTGCGCAATCCGGTGGGATTGGATTTTCATCCCGACACTGGCGCGTTGTATACCACGGTGAACGAGCGGGACGGGTTGGGTGACGATTTGGTGCCGGATTATCTGACGCGGATTCAATCGGGGGAATTTTACGGCTGGCCCTATGCGTATTTTACGAGCGATCGCCTCGATCCGCGCCGCACTGAAAATGGTAGGAGCGAGCGTCCGGAGTTGGTCGAGAAAACGCAGACGCCAGATGTCTTGTTTCAGTCCCATTCGGCGGCGTTGGGATTGCAATTTTACGATAAGGCGACGTTTCCACAACGGTATCGCAATGGCGCGTTTGTGGCGTTTCGGGGCAGTTGGAATCGCGATCGCGGCACGGGTTATAAAATCGTCTTTGTCCCCTTTGAAAACGGTCGTCCGGTGGGGTATTACGAAGATTTCGTCACGGGATTCTTACTCGACCCGGCGGTTCCGACGACCTGGGGACGACCGGTCGGCGTGTTGGTGATGCCGGATGGCAGTTTGCTGTTTACCGAGGAGTCCAACGATCGCATTTATCGGGTGCAATATGTGGGGGACTCGTAGCTGGCGAATTCATCGGTTAGCCAGTAATTTGGTAGGGTGCGTTGCGGCGCAGATCCATAGGGAGCCATCGCAACAGAGTGAAACCGCTTTGCTCCCAATAGTCCCTGGACCATCCTCGATTGAGTGACCATGGGACAGGAATTTGCTGCTTTAGTGGGGCGGGATGTCGATTTAATTGAGAAGCGAACGATTGAAAACAGTCACAATCCCATTCGTAAAACAGAAATATTGAACTCTGCTGCGGTGATTTACTTCCAGCCAATGACTGATGAATTCTTGCGATAGAGCCTCGTTACTCGACATTTTTGCTAGCGTTAATAGAACGGAGCGATCGCGAATTAATCGACAATTCTCACCTTACGGCTCGGTGTCATACCACCAAGCAAACGAATTACCTGCCTCCCAACATCATCGATACAGTTACACGATCGAGATTAATTAGTTTTGATTATTTGTGGTTGCTATTATTGCTTATCACTGCGTCTATTTCATATAAAGCATAAATGAAGTTAATCTATTTTATGTTGACCTATAACAAAAATTGAGATTAGGATTAAAATTGACATAAGAAATAAATAACTCGATGATGTTCAAAAAACAGGTTACCGTTGCCGGTACTGCTACTTTTGCACTGTTGTTCGGGGTGTTTTCAGCATCTCCAGCCTTGGCTCAAGACTTTAAACCAAAAGAAGCGGGGGACTTTTTAATTCGCCTGCGGGGGATTGGGGTACTGCCAGATGAAGATAGCGATTTCAACGTGAATGGCAATGACATTGCCGGAGAAGCGAGGGTCGGCGATGATTATATGCCAGAATTAGATATCAGTTATTTTATTCGAGACGATCTGGCTCTTGAATTAATCCTCGCTACCACTCGCCATGACGTAGAAGCCGTTGACACGCCATTGGGAGACGCCGAACTCGGTGAGGTACAACTCCTACCGCCAACCCTGACATTACAGTACCATTTTCTCTCCCAAGAACGAGTCAGTCCTTATCTGGGAGCTGGAGTGAATTACACCATTTTCTTTGATGAGGAGGATGGAGATGCCACGAGTATTGACTATGAGGATAGCTTCGGCTTTGCACTCCAAGCTGGTGTCGATTACGCTATTTCTGGCAATTGGTCGCTTAATTTCGATGTTAAAAAGATCTTTCTCGATACCGATGTCAATACCACGGTGGGAGCAACCGATATTGACGCAGACGTAGATATCGATCCGTGGATTATTAGCATTGGCGTGGGTTATCGATTTTAATCGAGGGCAGAGAAAATAAAACCCCGCCTGTTCCGAGTGTGGGGTTTTTCGTTTCCTACCTGGGATGTCGTCAAACGCCTTTCCCCAGAATTACGCAGCCACTATCCGCACATTCCTTGGTCTGCAATGGCTGGGATGCGTGACAAGCTAAGTTCGCGACTAAGTCAAACGGATGCGGCGATAAAGCCGGGATAGAGCAAATGTGGCGGGAATGTGTTGCAATTCGACAATCGTATCGAGTCCGCGCAAATCTTCGAGGTGCCAGCGGCGATCGTCGGTTTGCCAATAGTGTTCGACCAGAGGTTCGGTTTGGCTGATTAGTAAGTATTCGCGAAAGCTGGGAATCGTGCGATAGGCAGAGAATTTCGAGCCGCGATCGCGATCGGCAGTAGAAGGGGAAAGAACTTCGGCAATCAGTCGGGGGTTGAGGATTTCATCGGTGCGATTTTCATTGAGAATGAGTTCGCCATCGATAACCATTAGGTCTGGATAAGTGCCAAAATTGACGGCGGGAATCCACAGCCGCAGATCGCTATTAAAGGGTTCGTAATTTGTCGATTCGAGCATTTCTGCAAGAATGGCGTAAAGAGAACCGGCAATCCGGCTATGGTTAACAGACCCTCCCGGCATTTCTACGATTTGTCCGTTGCGGTATTCGTGGCGTGTTTCGGCAGTCACTTCGCGATCGCGATATTCGCTGGGACTATAGGATTCAGTGGTAGCTGGGGAGGGTGTCGCCATTGGGGTTGACCTCCATCGCGTCTGTTGTTAATTGTA